>JAFGIA010000383.1 GCA_016929795.1 Anaerolineae bacterium | reverse complement strand
CTGTCGAGTGAGAGGAGCGTGTTCTCTTCTGGCTGCCAACCCCAACTGACAACCAACGGTTCCAGCAAGTTCTGCACTTCTCGCCGGGCATACAGAAACCCCGCCCCCTTGGGACTGCATAGCCACTTGTGACAGTTCCCACTGTAAAAGTCGGCCCCCAGCGCCTCCAGGTCGAGCGGGGTCTGCCCCGGCACATGCGCACCGTCGATCACAGTCAGAATGCCCGCCGATCGCGCGCGGCGCACCAGCGCTTCGACCGGCAGGATGAGCGCCGTGGGCGACGTGATGTGGCTGAGAAAGAGCACGCGTGTTCGCTCTGTCACGCCCCCCCAGATCGCCTCCACCACCTGCTCCGCCGACTCGACGGGCAGCGGCACCGGCTGGTTGACGTAGCGCGCACCGCGCCGTGCGCACACAAACCGCCACGTGCGGTCGAGCGCGCCATACTCGTGGTCGGTCGCCAGCACCTCGTCGCCGGGCAGCAGCGGCAGCGCCCGGGCGACGGCATTCAGTCCAGTGGTAGCGTTCGGCACATACACCAGGTCGTCGGCCTCGGCGCCCAGGTAGCTGCCGAGCGCCTGGCGAGCAGCGCGCATCAGCTCTGGCGCGCGCCGTCCGAGGAACTCGACCGGCTGGCGCTCGAGCTCGAGCTGCCAGCGCTGATACACTTCAAAGACGGACCGGGGGCAGGCGCCAAAAGAGCCGTGATTCAGAAAAACAACGTCGGGCTGCAGCAAGAACAGATCTCGAATCGATGCAGGTCGGTCTTGGTCCATCACTCCCCCTCGTAGATCCCCCCCTGGGATCGCCGAGCGCGCCCTGTACCCCAGGAGCCTCGGCCCCCCATTTTCATCCCTTGCTTGCAAACAAAGAGCCCCAGGCCGGTGCATTTACCGGGCCAGGGGCTCTCGTTCCAGATGCGTTAGTAGCGCTTGAACACGATCGGGACGTAGTGGCGGAATACGGCGCCAACCGATTCCACCGTCACGGTTTTCGTCACCGAAGCGCAGCTATAGCCGATCTCTACCATGTTGGTGATCGGCCCCACATGGCTGACGCGGACCTGAAACTCGATCGTCGCCTCGCCCCCGCTGCCAAGCGCGCCGCCCAGCCACGTCACCGTCGGCGGCGATGCCATGTACTGGACAGTCCCCTGTGACGCCTGGTAGCTGCCCAACCAGCTCACGCCCGCCGGCAGTGGATCGGAAAACCACACATCCGGGGCGTTGCCGCCTGTATTGCGCACGATCACAGTGTAGGTCATCGTCTCACCCGATACCATCGAAGATACGCTCGCCAGCTTTTGTGAGGTGGTCAGGTTGGGAAGGCGGAGCTGCGTCTGCTCTGCGATCTCGACCACCTCGCCAGTGCCATCCTCGATGGCCGCCCTGTTGATCACCTGTGGCACAGCGGTTGTGATCGGGCAGCCGACAGTGATGCCAAACGAGATCGTCACCACGTCGCCTCGCTCCATGGCACCCTCCCACACAACCCTGCCGGCGCCTGCCTGGTACACGGCGGCGCCATCGGACCACCAGAGCGAGTCCGGGATATAGGTGGCATGAGCTGGCACAGGATCGACCACGACGACGTAGGGCGCCCTTCCGCCGCTGTTACTGATGACGAGCGTGTAGGTCAGCGGGTCGCCCAGGTCCACACGCACAGCGCTGCCCGCCTTGGTCGATCCGGTCCAGTCAGGCAGCAGCACCGTGGTCGTCGCCACCAGGGTAAGCGCCCCTCCCACCGGGTCCTCAACATTCGCCCGGTTCTCGATGATCGCCCCGGCGGCATTGGGTGGCCCGGCCGTGATGGCAAAGGTAACCGTTACAGGGGTCCCGATCAGGATCTCACCGGTCCACGTGATCGCGTCGGTCGCGGGGTCGTACGCGGCAACACCTGCTGACGCGTGCAGGCTTTCCGTCACGTAGCGGGAACCGGTAGGGATAGCGTCGAACAGCGTCGCATCACTGGCCGGCAGCGCGCCGTCGTTGGTCAGCACGATCGTATAGGTCAGCACGTCGCCCATTTCCACTACAGGTGCGCTCACGTGCTTGGCCGATGGCCGCAGATCAGGCGCCACGATCCAAGTCAGCACGTACGGCGAGATGTTGAAGGGTGGGTTCACTCCATCGAATATCCACGCCGTGTTGGTGATCAGCGTGTTGCCCGGCAGCGGTTTGGCCACGGTGACGTGGTAGGTGATCGTCACCGGCTCGTACACATTCACCACACCCTGCCAGGTCACCAGGCCATCCGCGAACGTCGCCAGGCCGCTCGTCGCCGTCAGGCCTCCGGCCCAGACGAGCTCGGCCGGCAGTGAGTCGGTGAGCAGCACGCCATGCCACGCGTTCTCTGTGCCCGTGTTGGTGAGCACGATCGTGTACGTCAGCGGATCACCCGGGTAGGCGCTGTTTACCAGCACGTCGTTGACGCGTTTGAACGACGTGTCGAGCGTCGGCGTGGAGCTGATCACGACCGTCGTGCAGCGGCTGAACTGGGGGTGCAGCCCGTCGAAAATCTCGGCGCAGTTGGTGAGCACCAGGTTGTTCGTGAGCGGAAGCGTCACCTCGGCGTTGAACTGCACCAGGAGCTGTGTGTCGAACGGCAATGCGCCTGTCCAGGTCAGCACATCAGTAGTCCAGACGAGGTCCCCCACGTTGGCAGACGGGGTCCCGACTACTGACAACTCGATGGGCAGCACGTCTGTAATCACGGCGCCCGGCGGCATGCCGTGATCTGTCTGCGTGACCACAATGCTGAATTCCACCTGCGTGCCCGGATGCACGATCTTGGGCTCTGCCAGCTTGACCGAATCGTACCAGTCGGGGCGCATGTCGACGCGAAAGAGGGTGGTATTGCTGCCGAACGCCGGGCGCTGGATCAGCCCGCCATGATCGGGATTCGCCCACACCAGGATTCGGAACGCCATGTCCATCTCTTCCTGGCTCTCGTCCGGTGGGACAGGGATGGTCAACCCCTGGTGATCCAGGACCTGGTTGAGCACATCCCACTCGAAGGTATGCGCCACACCCGTTGGGCTGGCAGCGAGATCCTGCGTGCCGCTGCCGCCCGCCTCCCACGCCGGCTCCCAGCTACCGCCGCCATCCCACGAGATCTGGGACTCGATCGTGAACGCCTGGTCCCACTCGTCGTCGAACAGCACATAGTCAATCGTGATCTCGGGCAGGCCCAGGATTTCATAATTCGCTAGGAACGACGCTTCATCGGTCCAGCCCGGTTTTTCGATCACGACGTACGTCGGGTCATTGGCCAGGTTCGTCCCTCCCTGCCAGTTGTTCACATACACGCGGTTCGGCCCAGCAGGCGCCGAATAGTTGCCCGTGGCCAGGTCCAGGTCGCCGTCATTGTCCCAGTCGGCCCACGCCACGCTGCGCGTCGGGTCGGCATAGGCCGCCGGGGCTTTCCAGGCGGCCACAAAGCCATCGCCCATGTTGCGATAGATCAGGTTGCGGCGCTCGAACTGGCCGTGCACGCCGGCGGCCAGATCGAGGTCGCCGTCGCCATCATAGTCGCCCCAGGCCACGCTGCGCACGTCCAGGTACAGCTCGGTCGAGCGCCACACCTCCTCAAACGACCATGTGCCGGTCATCTCTCTCGTTTCGAGCACTTGCACGAACCCGCCAGAGCCGGCGTTCGCCACTGCCAGATCAGGATAGCCATCCCCATTCCAATCACCCCATGCCACACTGCGCGTGGCGTCGCTGCCCGGCAGCGTGATCTCCACGTCCAGGTTGCCGCCTTCGTTGACATACACGCGGTTCGGGCCGTTATCGTTGCCCACGGCCAGGTCCAGGTCATAGTCCTGGTCAAAATCGCCCCACGCCACACTGTAGGTTTGGTCCGTCGCCGGGCCGACCACCAGCGTGCCGGTGAACAGGTGCGTGCCTTGCGCCACACCGCTGATATAGATCTCGTTGGGCTGATCCGACTCATAGTTGCCCACGGCCAGATCGAGATCCTGGTCCCCGTCGAAATCGCCCCACGCCACGCTGTAGGTATTGCCACTGCCATACGTCCACGACGAGGCGAGGATCCCACCGTCGTTGATATACACTCGGTTGGGTGCCGATCCGCCCGACGCGCCGTTGCCAGCCGCTAGGTCCAGGTCGCCGTCGTCGTCGAAATCGCCCCACGCCACACTGCGCGTGTTCTCTGTCTCGGGCGATGCCCACGGCACCGGGTCGAGCGCGCCCCCCGTGTTATAGAACACCTGGTTGGGGCTGCTGCTCGAGTTGCCCACAGCCAGGTCGATCCAGCCGTCGCCATCCACGTCGCCCCACGCGATCTGGCGCGTGTCGAGCATGTGGGCCGACACATTCACCACAGACATCACCCCGGCCGTGTTATCGTAGAGCGTGGCCTGTGCCCCAAAGTAGCCCATCGCCAGCTCCAGGTCGCCGTCGCCATCCCAGTCGGCCCACGATACATCCCGGCCATCGAGCATCTCGTCGTCGAACTCGCGCGTGGCCAGGGCGGCGAGCATCCCCCCCTGGTTGGCATAAACGCGTGATACCGCATCCGGCCCACTGGCTGCAGCCAGGTCGAGGTCACCATCGCCATCATAGTCGCCCCAGGCCACATCCGCCGTGGGTGACGCGTCGTCCGACGTCCAGCACGGAAGCCACTCAAAAGGCGGTGTGTCGCCCGGGTTGCACAGCACCTGGTCGCGATCCGTTTGCCCCGTGGTGCCGCCGTTCCCTACAGCCAGGTCGATCCAGCCATCCCCGTTCATGTCCCCCCACGCCAGGCTGGTGGTATAGCTCATGGCCGGCGTCGAGTAGACCAACTCTAGCGTGTTGCTGGCCGGGTTGTTGCGAAAGATATAGTTCGCCTGGCCAAAATTGCCCACGGCCAGGTCAGGGTAGCCGTCCCGGTCATAGTCGCCCCAGGCCAGGCCGCGCGTTGCCTGGGTTGTACCACTTGTGTCGCTCCACCACAGGTCAAAATCGCCCGCCTCGTAGCGATAGACAGCATTGGCGTCGCCCGAGTGGCCAACTGCCAGGAAGGAGAGAGACTCACCCCCTGTTTCCCAACCGGCCCATGCCACACTCGTCGTGTTCTGAGCAACCTCTGCCAGCCAGTCGCGCACAAAGCTGCCATCACCCTCGTTGTGAAAGATACAGTTTTTGCGTCCAAAGTTCCCGATGGCAAAGTCGAGGTAACCATCGCGGTCAAAGTCACCCCACTCGATCGAGCGCGTGTCGGCAGGCACCATGCCCGGCTCACACAGAAAAGTGAGCGTCGGAGTCAGCTCGCGGCCAATGTTGGTGTAGAGCACGTTTTCGCCCAGGTTCCCAACCAGAAGGTCGAGGTCGCCGTCCAGGTCATAGTCTCCCCAAGACAGATCGTTGGTCTCGCTGGAAGCAGGCGCCACCCACGCCGGCTCGAGGATCGCTTCGATGACGACGTCCTCCGGCACTGCGCCCATAGGGGCCCGCTCGACAGGCGGCTCCGGATCGCTCTCCGGCTCCGCACTCTGGGTGGCACCCGGGACCGCACTCTGCGTGTCGGCAGTGACGGTCAACAAGCCAGCACCCAAAACGAACAGCAGAAAAATAGGCAGAATCAACCACTTTTTCATCGCACCCCCTCCTCTTCGGTCGGACCTGCCGGGAACCAATGCCTTATTCGTATCATCTCAATCACCCGAAATGTAGGGCGGATTGGCAATCCGCCCTACATCCTGCCCCAACTTGGCTACGCATTATTCCGTCTTGATCTCGGTCCAGATCTGATCGTACAACGCCGTCGCCTCGCCGACGTCGCGCAGGAATTCGAGCTTTTCCATGACGTCGTCAGGCGGATAGATCGCCGGCTCGTTCAAGATCTCTTCGTCGATAAACTCTTCGCTCGCCTTGTTCGGGCTGCCATACCAGGTATAGTTCGTGATCTTGGCCCCCACTTCCGGCCGGAGCAGGTAGTTGATAAACACCTCAGCCGTGTACTTGTTGGCGGCCGACTTGGGAATGCACAAGTTATCAGTCCAGATCACGCCCCCCTCCTCGGGGATCACGTACCAGATATTCTCCGCTTCCTCGGCGGCGGCAAAAATATCACCGCTCCACGCGTGCGCGAGCTGGGTCTCACCCGCCGCCAGCAGGTCCTCGAATCCGTCGCTGTCGTAGGTCGACACCCATGCCTTCTGCTGCAGCAAGAGCTGCTTGGCTGCTTCCAGCTCGGCCTCATTGGTGCTGTTCAGGGAATAGCCCAGGTACTTGAGGGCGGCACCAAGCGCCTCGCGCGGGTCGTTGAGCATGCTGATCTTGCCCGCGTATTCGCTCGCCAGGGCCGGGTCGAACAGGTAGCGCCAGCTAGCGGGCGGCTCCTCGAATACCTCGGCGTCATAGCCAATGCCCGTCGTCCCCCACTGATACGCCACGCAGTACTTGTTTCCCGGGTCGTACGGTGGGTCGATGAAGGTCTCGTCGATGTTGCTCGAGTTGGGGATATTCTCATAGTCGAGCTCTGCCAGCAGGTCGAGCTCGCGCATAATCGTAACCATATAGTCGGATGGGACAATGACGTCATAGCCCGTCGCACCGGCCTGCAGCTTGGCCAGCAAGTCCTCGTTGCTCGAGAAGGTGTCCTCGATGACCTTGACGCCAAACTCCTCTTCGAAATCGGCGTAAATCTCTGGATCGATATATTCAGACCAGTTATAGATGTGAAGCTCGCCGGCAAGCTCCCCCTCTCCCCCTTCCGGTGACGTGCCACACGCAGCGGCGAGCGATGCCACCAGGACCAAAATGACAAACAGTGGAACAGCGTTTCGCATCCTTTTCCTCTCCTTTTGATCGCCTGAACAGATTGCAGCCGTCCAACTCTCCGAATCGGTCATGACCACTTGTCCCCTGCTGCTTATTTCTTCTCCCTCCCTCCTTTCGCCTGAAACACGAGAGACAACATCACCAGGCACATCGAGGCCATCAGCAGTAGCGTCGACACGGCATTGATCTCGGGTGTAACGCCCAGCTTGACCATCGAATAGATCCGCAACGGGAGCGTGGTCGACCCGACGCCAGAGGTAAAGAAGGTGATCACGAAATCGTCCAGCGACAGCGTGAATGCCAGCAACGCCCCCCCCAGGATGCCCGGCATGAGGAGCGGCAGCGTCACATGCCAGAAGGTGCGCAGCTCATTCGCCCCCAGGTCCTGGGCTGCCTCTTCCAGGCTGCGGTCGAATCCAACCAGCCGGGCGCGTACCACGACGGCCACGAACGAGATGTTGAACGCCACGTGCGAGATAATAATCGTGAACAGGCTCAACCCGAACTTGGCCATCACGAAAAAGAGGAGCAGCATGACGGCCATCGCAATATCGGGAATAATGATCGGCAGGTAGAGGAGGGCATCGAATGCCGTCTTGCCCGGGAACCGGTAGCGCTCCATCGCCAGCGACACCATCGTGCCGAATACCGTCGAGATGACCGTCGATGCGCCGGCTACAATCAGGCTGTTGCGCAGTGCCGCGCCCATCGCCGCATTGGCAAAGAGCTCCCTGTACCAGCGCAAGCTAAAGCCTTCCCAGGTGGACACAAAGCGTGACGAGTTGAAAGAAAAGATCACCAGGATCAGGATCGGCGTGTAGAGAAAGACAAAGCCGAGAATACCGCTGGCGTTTATGCCCCCCTTCACCAGGCGGCCAAGCGCACTGCCGCGCCGCGCTGCCCCTTTGCTCTTTGCCCGCTCCACAGCCGCCGCCATCACCGCCCGCCCCGCCCCCCCATCCTGTCATCGCGCGTTGATCTGTGGCGCTGCCCCCCCGGGGCACAGGAGACATGGTCATTGCGAGAGGGCACGCCGCAGGGCACGAGCAAGCGAAGCAATCCCCACCGGTCTGCGCAGGTCACAACGTCCTCCCGCCGACCCGGAAGTAGAGCAGCGTCGCAGCCAGCATCATGGCCATCAACGCAAAGGAAAATGCAGCGCCAAAAGGATAGTCGCGCACACTCAGAAACTGGCTTTGGATCACGTTGCCGATCATCACCGACTTGGCCCCCCCCAACAGGTCAGGCGTGACATAGGCACCCAGGGACGGGATAAAAACCAGGATGGAGCCGGCGACGATACCTGGCAGCGTGAGCGGGAACACCACACGTAGAAAAGCCCTTATTTCATTCGCGTACAGGTCCTGTGCCGCCTCGACGAGTGAAAAATCGAGGCGCTCGATGGCAGCATAGCACGGCAGCACCATATCGGGGAACCAGCCGTATACCAGCCCGATAATGACAGCGACTTCGGTGCCATAGAGTGACAGCGGCTCCTGGATCAACCCCAGCCCCATCAATGCCTGGTTGATCAGTCCCGTGTCGCGCAAGATCAGGATCCAGGCATAGGTGCGCACCAAAAAATTGGTCCAAAACGGGATCATGAGCAGCAGCAGCAGCGTGTTTCGCCACCTGGGAGGGCGCGTCGCCATCCAGTAGGCCATCGGGTAACCCACGAGGAACGATACGATGGTGGTAGTTGCTGCGATGCCAAACGACCGCGCAAAGATGCGCAGATAGAGAGGATCGAAAAAGCGAGCATAGTTGCCGAGGTTAAACTCCCATTCAATCTGGCCATAGGGCCCCCGACTCAAAAAGCTGTAGACAAAGACGATCAGCAGAGGCACTGCAAAAAACACCACCAGCCACAACAGGCTGGGAAAGATCAGGATCAGCACCTGGAGCCCCGGCCTCTGCCGGATCTTGTCCATCAACACTACTTAACCTCCACTATCCAATATCTATCTCTAGTCCCTCAACAACCTCACCGCATCCGCCAGCCACACCGCGTACGTCTCACTCTCCTCCCCACTATAGTACGCCGTCGGATCGGGGGTCGAGATCAAGTTCTGCTCGCGCACCATCAGCCTGACCGACTCGGCCAGGCTCACCTGGAAACGCGTATCGGTGCCAACGTACACCACCTGCTCCACCTGGCACCGGAACGAATTGTGGTTGCCGCGCGCCGGCTCGGGCAGCAGGCGGATCTTTTCCGGGCGCACCGCCACGGTCACCTGGCTGCCCGGCGAGAACGACTCGTTCGTTTCGGCACACACCCTCATGCTGCCGTTCACGCGTACCCACACTATCCCATCACCCTGTTCGTCTACCACGCCGTCAAAAAAGTTCGTCTCTCCGATAAAGTCAGCCACAAACCGGCACGAGGGCCGCTCATAGATCTCTGTCGGGCTGCCCTCCTGCAGCACGCGCCCCTGATGCATGACTGCAATGCGATCTGACATGGTGAGTGCTTCTTCCTGGTCGTGGGTGACGTATACAAAGGTGATGCCCACCTCTTTTTGCAGGTTTTTGAGCTCGAGCTGCATCTCTTTACGCAGCTTCAGGTCGAGCGCGCCAAGCGGCTCGTCGAGGAGCAGCACCTCCGGGCGGTTGACCAGGGCACGGGCCAGGGCGACTCGCTGCTGCTGCCCGCCGGAAAGCTGGCTTGGCTTGCGTGACCCATAGCCTGACAGGCGTACCATGTCGAGCGCCTCGTTCACGCGCCGTTGGATCTCGTCCTTCGGCACCTTTTTCATCTCGAGGCCAAAGCCGACGTTGCGCTCGATATTCATGTGGGGAAAGAGAGCGTAACTCTGAAATACCATGTTCGTATTGCGCTGGTAGGCAGGGGTGAGGCCCATCGGCTTGCCATGGATATAGACCTCGCCTTCCGTCGGGTGCTCAAACCCGGCGATCATGCGCAGGCTGGTCGTCTTGCCACAGCCACTCGGCCCCAGGAGCGAGTAGAACTCGCCATCCCCAATCCGGAGGGTGACATCATCCACCGCCACCACTTCGCCGGTGGGTGCCCCAGATGGACCGGGGAAGCGTTTGCTTACGTTGACAAGCTCGACGGCAAAGGTCTGGTCCATGCACGCTCCTCAACAACGCCAGGGACGATGATGTCCCGCGACCACGAGACAGATCGATTATACCCTGCTCTGGAGGAATAGTCAAGGCAGGGGCAGCAAGGTCAGCGCAAATAGTCTTCTAGCGAGCGGGTCCGCTCTGGGTTGCGCAGCGCTTCCAGCGCTTCGTGCTCAATCTGCCGGATGCGCTCGCGTGACAGCCCAAAGCGGTCACCGATCTCTTCCAGGGTATAGTCGTACCCGTCTTCCAGCCCAAAACGCATGCGCAGTATGCGCGCCTCGCGTGGCGTAAGCGTCTCGAGCACCGCCTCCAACTCCTCACGCAGCAGTGTTTGCTCCGTCGCCTCCACCGGCGACGGCACCTGCTCATCCTCGATAAAGTTGCCGAGCTCGCTGTCCTCTTCTTCGCCCACAGGCTTTTGTAGCGACAGCGGTCGCCGCGCCACGCGCATCATCCACCGCACCCGCTCAGGATCCAGCTCCATCACCTCCGCCACCTCTTCTGGCGTCGGCGACCGCCCCTGTTCCTGCTCAATCTCACGCATCGCCCGGTGCAGCTTGCGCAGCGAGTCGGCCATGTGCACCGGCAAGCGGATCGTGCGCCCCTGATCGGGCAGTGCGCGCGTGATCGCCTGGCGGATCCACCAAGTTGCGTACGTGCTGAATTTATAGCCAAGGTCGGGGTCGAACTTGTCGACGGCACGCATCAAGCCGATATTGCCCTCCTGGATCAGATCCTGGAAAGGCACCCCCTGGCCCTGGTACTTTTTCGCGATGCTGATCACCAGGCGTGTGTTGGCCATGATCAGCCGGTCGCGTGCCGCCTCGCCTTGCCGGACCTTTTTGCGCACCACTGCCCGCTCTTCCTCGCCGTGGTGGTCCTTCGACAGCAGCCTCTGGGCACGCCGCCCTTCCTGCCACTCGCGCGCGAGCCACACCTCTTCCTCGCGGTTCAGCAGCGGCACCTGTCCCATCTCGTGAAAGTAGAGGCCCGTAATGTCCGAAATCGGGATGTCGATCAGATTGACTTCTTCGATCTCCATCCGTGCCGCAATACCAGAGGCCGGACGCGCAACCAAAGGCACTCCCCCTGCACCCGACCCCTCGGCCGCTTGCTCTCTGATACCGGCCTCGGCCTCAGTTTCATAGATGGTGATGCCTTCCGCCGTCAGGAACTCGAAAAGGTCCTCGAGCTGCTCCAGCTCGTCCTCAGGCGCAGGAAATGCACACCGGATCTCTTCCTGGGTGACGTACCCCCGCTCGGCGGCTTGTTGTAACAGATCGTCTAGAATTGTCCGCTCTTCTTCCACGTCAATCACCAAAACCCGCTCTGTTGAAGTCAAGAACCCGGCCGGACAGCGCGTATTGCTCTACGGCCAAATCGTTCCCCCTAAGCATAACAGGTCCTTGCAAACCTGTCAATGTATGAAGGTCCGGAAACAACGGCGTAACCTGCCACACAGATGCTCGCTGCTTGCCGCCGATTCTCTTTTCGAGTATAATCAGATCGCACACTGACATTGCCTTGGTCAACACAGACTATGAACATTTATGTAAAACTATTCTCCCGCTTTCGCGAACACCTGCCCGCCGAGGCACGCGGCGAGGCCACCCTCGACCTGCCTGAAGGCGCCACCATCGCCAGCCTGCTCGATCACCTTGGCATCTCGGCCCGCGCCCAGGCGCGCGTCCACCTCGTCTCTGTCAACGACCAACCTGAGCCCGACCGCGAGCGCGTGTTGCTCGACGGCGACCAGGTGCGCATTTTTCCCTTTGTCGTGGGGGGATAGTGATCCCCCCCACCTTCCAACCCTGAGAAAGGAGACCACACAACATGCCATACGGCTACAATGGAAAAATCCTGCACGTTAATCTCACCGACGGTACGATCGAGGTTGAGGAGCCGGGAGAGACCTTTTACCGGCGCTACATGGGCGGCAGCGCACTGGGGATCTACTACCTGCTCAAGCAGATGCCTGCCGGTGCCGATCCCCTCGGCCCCGAGAACGTCCTCGTCCTCAGCCTTGGGCCGGCCACCGGGGCCGCTGTGTCGGGCCAAAGCCGCGTGACCGCAACCGCCAAGTCGCCGCTGTCAGGCGCCATCGGCGATGCCCAGGCAGGCGGCTTCTGGCCTGCAGAAGCCAAAGGGGCCGGCTTTGACGCGTACGTCATTACCGGCAGGAGCGAGGCGCCCCTCTACCTGTGGGTACAGGACGGCCAGGCCGAGCTGCGCGACGCGAGGCACCTGTGGGGCAAGGTGACGGGCGAGGCCGAGGCCCAGATCCGTGCCGAGCTCGGCGACAAAAGGGTCGAGGTGCTCCAGGTTGGCCCCGCAGGGGAGAAGGGGGTGCGCTATGCATGCCTCATCAACATGAGCAACCGTGCCAACGGGCGAACGGGCATGGGCGCCGTCATGGGCGCCAAGAACCTGAAGGCGATCGCCGTGCGCGGTCACCAGCGCCCCGAGGTGGCCGACCGCCAGGCACTGGCCGCCGTCGCGAAATGGGGCGCGCAAAACTTTCAGGACTCGAACGTCTATGGCATGGGCATCCACGGCACTGCCGACGTGCTGGGTGCCCAGAACATGGCGGGCGGCTTGCCCACACGCAACTGGGAAAGCGGTACGTTCGAGGGCTGGGAGGCGCTCACAGGCGAAAGGATGACCGACACCATCCTCCAAAGACGCGACACCTGCTACGCCTGCGTCGTGCGCTGCAAGCGCGCGGTTGAAACCGACTGGCAGGGCCACCACATAGATCCCCATTATGGCGGCCCTGAATACGAGACCCTCGCCACCTTTGGCTCCTACTGCAATGTCGGCGACCTCGCCGCCATCTCTTATGCCAACCAACTGTGCAACATGTATGGCCTCGATACGATCTCTTGTGGCGCGACCATCGCCTTTGCCATGGATTGTTTCGAGCGCGGGCTGCTCACCCTCAAAGACACGGGCGGCGTGGAGCTCCGCTTTGGCAACACTGCGGCGATGGTGCACATGGTCGAGCAGATCGGCCAGCGCGAGGGGTTTGGCGACTGGCTCGCCGAGGGCACAGCCCGCCTCGCCGATCGCCTCGGCCCCGAGGCACGCGAGCTGGCCATCGTCGTCAAGGGCCATGACCTGCCGGCGCACATGCCCGAGGTGAAGCGCAGCCTGGGCCTGATCTATGCCGTCAACCCTTTTGGCGCCGACCACCAATCATCCGAGCACGACCCGGCCTATGAGGATGAGTACGAATATTATGAGGCGCGCCTGCGCCAGCTCGACCTGCTCGATCCACAGGAGCCAGGCAGCCTGACGCCAGAGAAGGTGCGCTTTGCGCTCTATACCGAGCAGTTCTACAGCATGCTCGACAGCGTCAACGTCTGCCAGTTCGTCTATGGCCCGGCGTGGCACCTCTACAGCCCCAACCAGCTCGTCGACATGCTCAATGCCGTCACCGGCTGGGACGCCAGCCTGTGGGAGCTGATGAAGGTTGGCGAGCGGCGCCTGAACATGATGCGCGCTTTTAACACACGCGAGGGCTTTACGCGCGAGGACGACGTACTGCCCCCCAAGCTGGCCCTGCCGCGCCGGGGCGGTCCCTCCGACGGCCTAACCGTACCCCCCGAGCAGATCGAGCAAGCCAAGGACCTCTACTATGCCATGTGCGGCTGGGACGAAGCCGGAGTGCCGACGCGTGCCCAATTGGAAAAACTGGGCATCGGCTGGGTAGCCGACGAACTGGGCCGATAGACTGAACGAGAGAGAGGAGCACACCAACCATGAAAATCGTCGTCCTGGGTGGAGCGGGCATGATGGGCTGCATCGCCGTGCAAGACCTGGCGCGCAGCGAGGGCGTCGACGAGGTGGTGATCGCCGACCTGAACGTCGAGCGCGCGCAGCAAGTGGCCGGGTATATCCAGAGCCCCAAAATCTCGATCGAGCACGCCGACGTCTGCGATCACGAGGCGCTCGTCGAGATCCTGCGCGGTGCCGATTGCTGCCTGAACGCCACCGTTTATTACACCAACCTCGAAGTGATGGGCGCCTGCCTGGAGGCCGGCACCAACTATACCGACCTGGGCGGGCTGTTCCACACCACGCGCAAGCAGCTCGGCCTGCACGAGCAGTTCAAGGCCGTGGGCACGAGCGCCGTGCTCGGCATGGGCAGCGCCCCGGGCATTCCCAATGTTCAGGCGCGCTATGCCGCCGACCGCCTCGATACGATCGAGTCGATCCACATCTATGACGGCATCAAGCCCCCCCCGCCCGACCAGGTCACATTCAGCTATGCGATCGCCACGATCCTGGACGAGCTGACCATGATGCCCATGATCTACCGCAACGGCCAGTTTGTGGCGACGGAACCGCTGAGCGAATTCGAAGACTACTGGTTCACTGCCCCCCTCGGCCTCCTGCCCATGCACCTCTCCCTCCACTCCGAAGTAGCCACCCTCCCGCTCAGCTTTGGCGACAAGGGCATAAGTAGCTGCTTTTTCAAGATCAACTACTGGGGCATGGCCCCCGAGACCGTCGACAAGGTCAAGGTCCTGGCCGACTTGGGGCTGGCCGGGCGCGAGCCGGTGCAAGTTGGCGAGCAGGCCATCGCACCGCGCGACTTGATGCTTGCACTCCTCGCCGACAAGGTGCCGCCCATCCTCTCCTTTCTCGATCCGCCCGCCAACCAGCCGCCCAACTGGACCAAAGAGATCGTCACCGAAGTCAAGGGCACGAGCGCCGGCCGGCCGGTGATCTACCGTCTCGGCACGCTCACCGTCAAAGGTGCCCTGCCGACCGGGGTAGCCCCGTCGATCGCCGCCCAGTGGCTCGCCGCCGGCCAGATTCCACCCGGCGTCTATCCGCCCGAGCTCGCCCTCGACCCGGAGCCCTTCTTCAAGGAACTCGAGGCGCGTGGCATCCCGACGCAGGTGACAGTGACCGAGTTTCTATAGGCCAATGAATGAATGTCATGTGCGATGTGTAACGCGCGATCGACATATCACGCATCACGCATTTCGTATCATGTCACAACAGGAGCGAACCGAT
Source organism: Anaerolineae bacterium (assembly GCA_016929795.1). Next base: position 22,890 of record JAFGIA010000383.1, on the reverse strand, counting down.
GAATCAAGATGCAATTTCACCCGTCTGGAGCCGGATCACAGAACTGACCGTCGAGCGCGGTGAAGGCGCATACGTGTGGGACGTAGCGGGCAAGCGCTATCTTGACTTTACGTCGGGCATCGGCGTCACGAACACAGGCCATTGCCACCCGGCCGTCGTCGAGGCGGCGCGCGAGCAGGCGGGCAAGATCCTCCACGCCCAGGTCAACATCTACTACCATCTGCCCTTGCTGCGACTGGCAGAGGCTCTGCGCGACGTGGTGCCTGCCCCCCTCGATACCTTTTTCTTTTCCAACTCGGGCGCGGAAGCGGTCGAGGCCGCCGTCAAGCTGGCACGCCACGCCACAGGGCGACCGAATATTGTCGTCTTTCAGGGGTCGTTTCATGGCCGCACCAACCAGACGATGGCCATGACCACGTCCAAGACAGTCTATCGCACCCACTACCAGCCACTCGCCGCCGGCGTGTTCGTCGCCCCCTACCCATACGCCTATCGTTACGGGTGGGATGCAGAAGAGACGAGCCGGTGGTGCCTGCGTGAGCTGCGCCACCTGCTCGCCAGCCAGACCGCTCCATCGGAAACAGCGGCGATCGTGATCGAGCCGGTGCTGGGCGAGGGCGGCTACGTGGTGCCCCCGCCTTCCTTCCTGCCCGCACTGCGCGCGCTGTGCGACGAGCAGGGCATCCTGCTCATCATTGACGAAGTACAGAGCGGCTTTGGGCGCACGGGCAAGTTCTTTGCCCTGGAGCATTTCGACGTCGTGCCCGACGTGCTGATCATGGCCAAGGGGTTGGCCTCGGGCTTTCCCCTGTCGGGCATCGCCGCGCCACGCGCCCTGATGGACCGCTGGATTCCGGGCACGCACGGCGGTACCTACGGTGGCAACCCCGTGTCGTGCGCCGCCGCCGTGGCAACCGTGCAAGTCCTCCGCGCTGGCCTGGTGGAGAACGCCGCGCGGATGGGGCCCGTGCTCCTGGCCGGCCTGTGCGACTTGCAAGCGCGCCACCCTATCATCGGCAATGTGCGCGGCCTGGGGCTGATGGTCGCCACCGAGTTTACCCTGCCTGATGGCGAGCCAGCTACCGACCTCGTCAAGCAGATCATCGCCTACTGCCGCCAGGAAGGCCTGCTCCTCCTGAACTGCGGTACCTACAACAACATCGTGCGCTGGATTCCGCCCCTCGTCGTCACGAGGGAACAGATCGAAGAAGCGCTGAAGATCTTGGGCCGCGCGCTCGCCACAGTGGCATGAAACGTGATGCGTGATGCGTGGGGCCACGTATCACGCATCACGCATCAGGGAGTTACAACTTGACGAAATATGCCCGGCACGCCTTATCGATCATCTCTTTCGATAGCGTCGGCGCCACGTTCTTGTAGCGGGCGATGTCCACAACCTCGTCGAGCAGGTCGCGGGGCTGGCAACCGCGCAGAGGGCGGTTGGGTTTGATATAGTGCTCGCGCAACAGGTAGGTGAGCGAATCCTCTTCGAACGAGATACGGCGCCTGTCGCATTCCATCCGAAAGATCTCACGATAGGTATCGAACGACGGGTCGCCAATCTCGATCTTGTGCCGGATACGGCGCAGGAACGCCTCGTCGACCAGATCGCGCGGCTCGAGGTTTGTGGAAAAGACGATCAGAACCTCGAACGGCACCTCAATCTTTTGCCCCGTATGCAGCGTCAAATAGTCATACCGCTTTTCGAGGGGAACGACCCAGCGGTTGAGTAGATCACGCGGGCGCACCTGTTGGCGTCCAAAATCGTCGATCAGGAACATGCCGCCATTCGACTTCATCTGGAACGGCGCCTCGTAATACTTGGACACGTCGTCCCACACCAGATCGAGCGTCTCCAGCGTCAACTCGCCCCCCGTCGTGATCACCGGCCGCTTGACCCGCACCCAGCGGCGATCGTAACGCACCCGTCCACCGATGCTGTCGCCCGTGCCCAATTTGGGATCAGGCAGGCGCTGGTGGTTCACCTCGTCGAACACCTTGATGATCATGCCTCCCACCTCGGCAGCGTAAGGCACATACATCTCGGCGCCCAAAACCACGCGCCCAATGCTCTCGGCGAGCGCCGTCTTGCCGTTTCCCGGCGCGCCATAGAGAAAAATCGAGCGCCCGGAGTTGACCGCGGGCCCGATCATATCGAGCGTGTCGTCATCTATCACCAGGTGCGCCACCGCCTGGCGGATCGCCGTCTCGTGGATCGACGACGTGAGCATCGGCTGGCGGCGGATGCCTTCCGAGTACCTGTGCAGCGGCACCGGCGCCGGCCCCACGTACTGTCCGCGCTCTGCCACCTCGCGCGCTCGAGTGATCCCCTTGGCCGTGATCGTATACTCGTACGTCGACTGTCCCAGGCCCGCGCTGGCGCCCTTGATCTCACACAACTGCTCACGCTTTAGAAACTCGAGGAGCTGGTCGACCACGCCTGAAAAGGGCAGGCACAGCACATCGGCGATCTCGACGCCAAGCGCCACACCACGGATATAGAGAATCTTGAGCACCAGGTCAGAGAGAAACGTGGGGCTCAGCCCCGTGTCTTTGAGCGAGCGTGGCTCCGGTGGCACATACTGCACGCCAGGGGAATTTCCATTCATTCCAATGCCTCCGTGATCTGCGTTAATAGGTCCTTCATAATGAACGGCTTGACAAGATACCCCTCAAAGAGATCCTGATTGGCCCGCGCCTGCCCGCCATCTTCGAGGTAGTGCTGCGCGCTCACGATCAGTACCGGGATATGACACAGCTTCTCATCCGCCCGGATCGCCTCGAGCACAACCCAGCCGTTGATATCCTCCATCATGAGGTCAAGGAGGATGAGATCGGCGCCGCCATCCCTGAGCATACGCAGGCCCTCCACCCCGCCCAGGGCCGCGATCGGCTGGTAGCCACCGCGCTTCAGGATCAGCGTCAGCAGCTCGATCATGTCGGTATCATCCTCAATGATCAGCACCCTCTGTTTCGGTTCAGTCATCACAGCTCTCCGCAGTTCATCTGCCATCCGCCTCGCCGGTGAACAGCTGGAGAATTATAACACAGGTTGCACCACCCCGCCAAGTCTCCGCACCCCGCGCATTTGCACAAATACGCAACCTCATGTATAATTTTGTGTGCAGCAGCGGGGCGTAGCGCAGATCGGCTAGCGCGCACGGTTCGGGTCCGTGAGGTCGGAGGTTCAAATCCTCTCGCCCCGACTGGGGTCCCCATGGATAGCCTGAAACGGCATCCATGGGGACTGATGTTTTAACAACCGCTCTACCTCAGACCCCATGGTGTGTCTCCGGGAACAAAAAAACGAGAGGGCCGCTGGATTATCGGTGCTATACCGAAATTATCAGGGCCACACTCTGAGAACCGGAGGACTCATGGATAAGCAAGATATCACACTCGACCAGGCCATCGATGGCTACTTTATCGCCGCACGGGCTCGCCGGCTCAGCCCTCACACGCTCGCCGACTATGATCGGACTTATCGCGCCTTTTGCGCCTTCCTCGAATCCGATCCTCTGCTGGCGAGCATCACGGCGGATCAAATCCGCGATTTTCTCAACGAGCAGGACCACCTATCTGCCAAGTCGCTCCTCAACTTTCACATCGGGCTCTCGGCTCTCTGGACCTGGGCAGTCAAGGAGAATTTCGTGGAGCGCAACATTGTGCGCGACGTCGACCCGCCCAAGCCCGAGCAGACCGAGATCGTGCCATTCACCCAGGCAGACGTCAAGGATCTGCTTGCTGCCTGCAACCGGACGCGAAGTTACATGCGCTCAGGGCAGCGCCGCTGCGACAACGCTCGTCCTACTGCCCAGCGCGATCGGGCCATTCTCCTGGCGCTGCTGGACACGGGCATGCGCGCGTCCGAGTTGTGCCAACTGCACCTCTATGACGCGGACCTGAAGAACCACCGCATCACGGTTCAGGGCAAGGGGAAAAAGGAACGCATCGTGGCCATTAGCCCACGCACGGCAAACGCCATCTGGCGCTACCTGTCGACGCGACCCGAGGCACGGCCAACTGCCTTTCTCTTTGCCGTGCACGACGAGCTGCCATTTAACCGCTGCTCGTTGCGCCGGCTGGTGAGCCGCATCGGCGAGCGCGCCGGGGTGTTGAATGTGCACCCACATCGCTTTCGTCACACGTTTGCGATCGCGTTTCTGCGCAACGGTGGCAACATCTATGTCCTGCAGCGCATGCTCGGCCACAGCACCCTGTCGATGGTCAATCGCTACCTGGCGATCGCGCAGGCGGACATTGAGAACGTGCACCGGGATGCGTCGCCGGTGACGAACTGGTGCCTATAAGACGATCGCGCACGGCTTGAGCCACGCCAGGTCAGGGTTGCATCCAAAAGATCGGGTGCTGCTTCTGAGCGGCACGGCCCAGAGTTAGAAAACAGACGACAAAAAGAAGCCAGCCCCTGGTAGGGACCGGCTTCGAGGACGAAACAAGATCGATCATGATTTCGAGGGCTTTTTCTGATCCGGGTAGGTCATCCGGATCTCGTGCGCCATCTGCTGGTTACCGCCGGTGCGGCTGTACTCCACCGGTAGCAGATCAGGAGGCAGCAGGTGCTCCAGCAGGCGGCGGATGCGGTGCCGGCGATTCCGAACCGTGCCCTCGGTGGTGCCCAACAGCTCAGCAATGCTGGCGTTGGTGTGGCCCCTGGCCGCCAGGCGGATGATCCGCTTATCAGTCTGAAGCGTATCGCGCGTGCGGGTCAGGTCACGCTGGCTAAAGCCGGCGGCCTGGCGTGCCTCGTAGAGCACGCCTTCGAGCACCCCGTCAGACAGCCAATCGAGGCGCAGCGGCTCCTCGGCAGCGGTCGACGCAGCGGGCAGCCATTCTTCGGGCGGGCTGCCGCCATCGTGCAGCGGGGCATCCAGTGAGAAAGGGAAGCGCGGGTTGCGGCCCCGGATCTGGCGCCGGAAATAGTTCTGGGCGGCGTTGCGGGCGCAGGCAAAGCAGAAAGCAGCGGGCCTGCCATCGCGCAGGTGCTTCCAATAGGCCACCCTGGCAACCTGGATCAGGTCTTCCATGTCCTGAGGTGTGAGGTCCGTTGTGTCCAGGTTCATGCGGCGGCGGGCGCAGTAGGCAGCCATGCGCCCCCTGACCAACCAATCGGGCTCGGCGGGCAAAGTATCTGTGCTCATCTCGGTCTCCTGTGCGTGTGATGTGATCGAGGTGAGAAACCTCAATCCACGCCCCCTCCGCGATAGCGGCCGCCGAATCGTCAACGGGTAGGGAGAGACTAATCGCTGCCAATGCGATCAGGCCGAAATTCCCCCAGCAGCCGAACGCTCGTTTCACGACCTTGACACCGACATTTCGCCATGCTATAATAGGTTGTAACGTTTCTACCTAAACAGAGGAGCCGTGTGCAAAATTCGCACAAACCAGGTGACCATGGTACAATCGTCATCAGTACACGAGAAGGGTAGAACTATCGTGCCGCCATGGCCTAGCTGGACCATTGCGGAAGCTGCCGAACACACCGGCTACAATCCCGAGTACTTACGGCGGCTGATCCGCAACAAAAAGGTCAATGCCGAAAAGGTTGGAACCAACTGGCTCATCGAGATCGCGAGCCTCACAAGTTACGTCAAGGAGCTAGATCCAACCGATGCCCGGACAGGCGCCAAGGACTGAGCGACGAACGCCAACCGCCTGGCTTTTTTTCTTTGACCAAATAGGTAGATACATTACAACCTATTAAGCAAGGAGGGATGATGCACATCGAACACGCACGGGCAAGGTTGCTGGAAGAGTGGGCCAGGTACCTGTCAGGCGCTGCTACCCAGAGTGCTTTTACCAGGCGACCTCTCACCTTGCGCATCCAGGGCGTGATTGGCCCACGCGCCGGCGCCCTCGAGCTATATGCCGGCGTGGAAGCGCCCAAGCTGCTGACGGCACTGGCCAGGAACAATGCAGCATTGCTGAGACAGTTCGTGCCGTGGTCATTCACCGGCGAGCCCGCAGCGTACATGTCGGGCCGCTTTGTACGCGTGGAAGCCGGCTGGCCGCCCGAGCTGGCCGAAACGATGATCCGCCTGGCCGACCTGTCAAACAAACCGGAGAAGGGCGGGCGCTGGGTAGCCGGCAAGACCGAAAACGGCGCGACCGTGGTGATGGGCCTGACCGACGCCACATCGAACTATCTGGTCAGCGGCCAGACTGGCAGCGGCAAGACGGTGGCGCTGAGATCCGTGGTGCTGCAGCTCTCGCGCGACCAAGAGAACCGGATCGTGCTGGTGGATGGCAAAATGGGCGAGGGCCTGGGCAGCCTGGCCCATCTCCCCGGCGTGGTCGGCCCGGTGGCGACGGACGGCCCCACTGCCCGGGCCGCCCTCGGGTGGGTGACGACCGAGATGAAGCGGCGCTACCAGACCGGCGACAGAACCGGCCGCGTGATTGCCGTGGTCGACGAATTTCAGGAATGGGCCGACGACGCGGTGTTTGTCGACCTGCTGAACAAGCTCGCCGCCCAGGGCAGGGCAGCCCGCGTGCACCTGATCGCCGCCACCCAGCACCCCACTGTCTCAGCCTTTGGTCACGAGGCGACGCGGCGCAATCTGACAGGCAAGCTTGCCCTGCGGGTGGGAGATCCTGATGCGAGCCGGGTGGCGGTGGGCGGGAACCTGCCGCGGGCCGACTATTTGCTGGGCCAGGGAGATGCGTATGCCGTCGGGCCTGGCGCCTGCCACCGGGTGCAAATGGCCTACGTCAGTGAGGCCGAGATCGAAACCAGCGGCGCCGGGGAGTGGGAGATGGAGGACTGGGGTGATCTCGACGGAGAAGCAGTGGGACTCGACGTGCCAGCGCAGCAGGCAGGCTGGCAGTACAATGGCGCCGAGCTGGCGCAGGCGATCATTGCGGCGGTGGAAGAGGAAGGCCGGCCTAAACTGATCAAGCGACTGCAGTCAGCCGGCCTGGGCAAGCCAGGCAGCGAGCGGGCAGCGCGGCTCCTGACCCTGGGCAGGGAAACGAAAGAAGCTCTCTTCGCCGCCCGATACTGGGTCAGCTACAACGACGCGTAACCAGTCGCTGCCTGCCTGCCTGATGCAGGCACACAGACACGCTCAAACGCCGAAAAACGCGACTACACACGGGAGAGAGTGAGCATGCCAGGCAGGCAGGCAGGCAGGCGAGCGGGCAGGCAGGCACTTTGAAGGGGGACACGATGAGAGAAAAAGCAAAAGAGGCGATCAAGAATGTCGCGAGCTGCGCTGGACTGGCGATCCTGGCCGCGGCGATCCTGGCCCTCTGTCTCTGGCTGGCCTGGATCTTCTTCCTAAACCTGGACAGCGACACGGCGAGGACGTGGGCCTTCGTGGCGACGCTGGCCTTTCTCGTCCTGACGCCAGCCCTGAGCTTGGCCGGCTGGTGGTACGGCCACACAGAAGCCCGCGGCCGGCTGGCCGGGATCGACCAGGCAGTCGACAAGGTGATAGGGGCAGCCGACCAGGTGGTGAGCGTCAAGGTGAATGCCACACGTCTGGTCAAACAGGCGTCGCAGGAGCCGGTGCCTTACGTCATCCTGCCGCCGGCAGAGCCGTCGTACACGCTGCGGCGGAGCTTGCCGGCGGGTGAGGTGATCGATGTGGGGTAGCTTCAACTTTGAAGTAAGAGTGTGCACGTTAGTGAATTCCTATACAGCCATAGTGGCCGGCAGGCACATTGACTATTCACCTCAGTCTATCAACATTTGAGGTGAGCAAGTTCCCAAGTCGCGATAACCGTGGCTTGGGAACCTGCTCTATCGAGGGGGGTAAACTGGAGTGATGGAGAGGGTATCACCCAATCTCTTGCTAATCTATCGCTTGTTCAGCAGAGGTAAAAAACCCCTGTAGACATCCGAAATCGCTTCCTCGATATAAGATCCAGGGTTCTCAGGTTCAGTACTCATCAGGTCTGGCGGTGTATCTGGCATCTCACTCAGAACTGACCGGTGTGCGTTTTCTACCCTGGCTGTTATCATATAGTCGGTCCATACGACATCAAAGTCGTAGTATTTCCACAGTCCCTGATGGTCACCTGGATCTGTTGTGTTCATATTCCAGTTTGTATCCGAGCCTCGCCACTCCCCATACGGATCGTAGACAATCAATTCCCGTATGTCCCCCCGGCGCTGATAGCCCACGGCGACAAAAAAGTGACCATTATAAAAGCCTTTCCCTGGGCCTACATGAATAATGACAGGTCGGCGCGCATCTACTTCTTCCTTGATCCTCTGCCAGGCCGCGTCCGCCCCCAAGGTCTCCAGTTCGACAGCCATGCCGTGCGCAGCAAGTTTCGTGGTCAGTTCACTCGGAGCGTTAGGACTTGTGTTTCCTGGAATTGTGATCGAGTATAACTCGTACGCTTTGTTGTTCAAAGTGGTATAATCCTTGGCGATAAGATCGTTCATCGCCAACACCATAGTGGCACTAGCGACTCCGCATTGATAGTCACCGGAGCACTTGTCCTTTGGGCTCCGAGGCCTGCCACAGTCAGGCCTTGTGCGCAACGAGCGCTGGTTGAGATAAACCCGACGGTCAGAAGGGACCCAGTTCAATTCAAGGCCTTCGTAACGATGCCCATAGAAGTTGACGACGCTATAAGAACTTGGGAGAAGCTCCGAAACGTTGTCGCTGTTATCGGTTGCCGTGACCGCAAACTGGATTTGTTGAGGATGTACCAAGTTTGTAGGCATATGCCAGGACGCACTGTAGGGAGCATTACTATCAGCGCCAAGATGCCGTGCCTGCCCTCCATCGTACCAAACGTAAAAGTCTGCCTGTTTGACTCCGCTACCACCTGGGTTATCCTGAGCGATAGCATCGACTTTGGCCAGGAGAGCGATTGGGTCAAGGGTGCTGCCGTTAGCGGGTGAGATGATGGTAGCCGTAGGTGGAGTGGTATCGGGCAAAGCATCGCGAGCCGTAATGATGCCTGAACGAATCGGATCAGCTTGACCAATTGGGAAAAAATGCACCTGATACGTGTGCGTGCCTACCAGAGCGTGGTCATCGACGGGATCAATAGAAACTACTAGCTCAGGTGTGTTGCTATAATAATTGAAGGGCCCCCATTTATACAGGGCATAATCATATTCCTCCCAGGCATTTACGATCCCGGATAGAATGGGATAGTCCTGGCCTTGAGGGAAGACCTGCGCTTGATAGGTGTGCCTGCCTACGATCCCACGCTCCCAAACTGGGTCGATGTCGAAGCATATGGTCTCATCCCCTTGGTTGTAAGATACCGGCCCCCACTCGACAGTGCCGTCGACTGTGATTTTGATAGTGCCGTCCTTCGAAAAGCTTGAATTGTTATCACACTTTTGAACACACGCACGCAGGGTACGACTCGTGCTGTCTGGTGAAAGGCGAAACTCAACGATGCCCTGCGTGGGCGGCGTTATGCCGCACCGATATCCAGTAGGTTCCCGATTGTACGTGTAGTTTCGCATTTGATCAACCAAGATGTAAGCCTGGCCGCTTTTGCTAAAGTTGCTGTCGTCACATTTGCGCACGCTGACACTGATGTTGTGGTTTGCGTTATCTGGTGTAAAGCGAGCCTTGATGATTCCAGCGGTAGGCGGCGTCGAGCCCCAGACATAATCTGTCGGATTCACTGTATAGATGTGTCCTTCCTGCGCTAACCCGTTGTCTTGGAGAAGCACAAGAATCATGACTATCAACGCTAGAACAACACTGCTTATCGATGCCTTTTTTCTGTTCATCACTCCCTCCTTGTAAATCTTTCTAGTGATTCTATCAACTGGCCAAGAGACGTCTTGGCGCGGCTTGTCCAACCTCAGATCCGTCCCAACACTCTTCTAGACCGCCTGGGTTACTTGTAATCCACAAAGCCATACTTGTACTTCTTACTGGAGCCGCATGAAGGACACTTTCCTCCTCTTGTGCAGCGATCGCAGAAGAGTCGTCCACAGTCACCACACTCATAGACCCAATACCAGTCTCTTCCGAAAAATACCCCTTGTTGCCCTCCACAGCACGGACTTCTGCTCATCTTGTTTTTCTTTGGATCCGGGCTTCCCCACGGCATGATTGACCTCCTGTTTTCTTGATGTTTACAATAAATTTCTCTTCACGTGATGGCTGCTAAACGAGACCCGCCGTAATGTTTGACTGTTCTGTCTGTCCCTCCTTATAAGCCCCTGTGCTTACTGTGTCTAAATGTTTGACGTCTGATAGTGATATAGCCGATATACATTCTTACCAACTGCTTCTACTATAACAAACGCTCTTTCCTAACTTTTGTAGAGACGAGTTTTGCGATCTATACAAAAGGAGGGCGTGCATAATTGCACGCCCTCCGGGTCTAGCAGAAGATAAAATCAGGGATTTTTGATGACCATAGGCAGGTACACGAAGGCGCTCTCCGACAGGCCGTCACCAGGATTAAAGTAGTATCCAGCATTGTCGGCAATGGTCACGTTACCTTGACCATCGACCACCTCGACAAAAAACTCGGTGCCGGCATTGGCCGGGAAAGCACCATCCCACACTCCCTCATTCAGGCTCAGCTCCACGCTGGCCCAGATACCTTCTCCATTCGTGTAGGCGATGACAACACGGGCTACACCAGACGCATCGCTCGCACGCACTGCGATGTCACACCCGCTTCCTGCCAACGAGCTGCTCATTCGTGCGATCTTGGGTGCTTCTGCGTCGTCCGAGCCAGTGTGATAGTAGACGTCAAACTGCAGAGATTGGAACAGCCGCTCTGTCGTCCGCTCCGCGTTAAACTGCCCCAGGCCGATCACCAAGGTGTCTCCCCATTCTATATGGTTCAACTGGTAGGGAAAAGCCGGATCCCATCCCTGGCTGTCAGGTTCTGGCTCTACTGGCGTCACCGTCTCGGTGATCGCCTGCTCCACGACAGGGTCAAAAGATACTACTTCGCTATAGGTTCCCCCTCGAAACACCACCCCGACGGCCGTCAAATCGAGCAGCGAAATGTCCACGGAACTCGCGGGCTGGATCGGTTTCCCGTCACTGGCCTGTACCTGCCCCTGCAAAGCATAGTACACACCGTCTTCTGTCGTCACAACGTCGAGCTCGGGGAGCGAATAGGTGATGCTTCTGACAGTAACTCCTTCCTCAACTACCATGCTCCTGTCCTGCTCAAAAACCGTGACCTCACTTCCTTGGATTGCAGTAGCAGTTATTCCGCGTGAGGACCAAGTTGTATAGCGCATCATCGGCAACCCATAAAGCGTGTTCTCGATCAGGATCTTTTCGTCATAGTAGTCAAACCAACCTTCGTTGAGATAGTACTCCTGTTTGGCGGATACAAGGGCCCGCCCCACCGTCGTAGAGGTACCGAACACCAGGCGCTCGACAAAGTCGAGCATCAACTGCTCCGACAAGCCAATGGCTGTGCGATAGCCCCAACCGTAGCCTGTGTTCGCCACGTAGAGCGCCTGAAGTTGGGACAAGGCCTGCGCCAGATCCAGCGAAGACTCGGGATTGTCAGGTGGAACATTCAGCCCTCCGTGACAACCATCTGTGACAAACAGGGCGAGCGCGTGATCGCCTGTCGTTTGGCCCAGGTCATCCACAGTTACGGAATCATCAGGCGTGTCAAAAAGGTAGTGCGAAGTATGGCCGTTGATCAGGACCGCGCTGTGTCGACTGTTCAGAGCTCCCTGAAGATCCTGGGCATTCCAATACTCACCGATGAGTGAGCAGTCAGCGACGATACCATCGTGGTGCAACCTGTTGCACATGGCCGTCGCACTGTCCTTTAGAAAGTCGTAGCCAGTGACCAGGGCGTTGTTTACCTGCCCTGAGCTGCCTGCAAGAAACGCATCAATCTGAGCCATGATCTCGGCAGGTGTCTCGACAAGCCGCCCTGTGCCGAGATCTGGGATGTACAGGTCGTGCCCGTTCCACGGCGGGCGGTTGAGCCTGGTGGGCATGGCATCGGCATAGTAGTCGTCCGTCAAGGTCATGTCCGCGCACAGCGCGGCGCCGGTTCGACTGGTGCACGGCACTTCCTGGTAGTTGCTCTCGGGATAACGGGTGCGATCCGGCACGCGATGGAAGGGAATAACCCGATCGTCGCCGACAATGACCAGATATTCCAGGTTAGGATGGAGCGCCCATTGCGCATCGAGCGCGTTCTTGATGGCAGTGGTCACTGCGTTAGCTCTCTCCGTACTGGTAGGCTCTGCATCCCACAGCGCATACGCAGCAGCAACCTCTGGATCCTGATCGATATGCACGAGCAGCCCATCCACATTCTCGTGCGTGACCAATGCTTCGAGATGCGCGACGACCTCGTCGGCCAGAGATGCTCCGTACAAACTCGCCAGCCTTTGTGAGTTGACGAGAACTGCTGTGCGCATGCCCGCTTCAGGTGCCAGCACCGTCAGCGTTTCGCTCACGGGCTCTGACCACTCGCCCTCATCATCCTGGGCCTGGAAGGTGATGACGTGTGTGCCCGTCGACAGGCTTGACGCTGCCACCCAAAAGTCTTCTTGGGCGCTCAGCACGCCATCGAGATTCGAAGTCCATTGATAGCTGGTGACGAGATATCCTTGCTCATCGCTGTCGTACGCATCTCCATTAAAGTGGATGACGTGCTGGCCCTGGATCGGTGCGGCCGAAGGTGGTCCACCGTTCCACCACACCTGGCGAATCTCGACAACAGGGGGAGAGGAGCTGATCGTCAGCGTGCGCGTCACCTCTGCCGACCAAACTCCTTGCGTGTCTTGCACTTGAAAGTAGATGGTGTGGTCGCCGAGCGCGAGAGCGGAAGCGGTCAAAGTAAAAGTAGCCGTGGACGCCAACGTGCCGGACAGATCTGAACGCCAGTGGTAGCCCGAAATCGGCGCAGTGCCCTGGTTGTCGACGCCAGAGCCGATGAAGGTGACGACATCCGCGCCCCAAAAAGCGGGGTTGGGGCTGATGGCGTGGATAATGGCGGATGGCGGGGTGCCCGCTACCGAGATCAGATCTGCCTTGATCACAGTGCCGGTACCCCCGGGCCCGGAAACGGTGAGAGAGACTGAATAGACGCCAGGAGTTTCGTACTCGTAGGCCGGGAATCGGGCGCCGCTGATCCGTCCATCGCCAAAGGACCAGTCCCAGGTGACGACGGCGCCACTGGATTGATCGACGAAAGTGACCAACAGAGGAGCTGAACCAGAAAGAGCCGTAGCAGTGAACGCTGCTGTGGGACTGGTATAACCGGCAATAGTGATGATAGCCGTAGTGGTAACTATGCCGCCCGCATTGGCAGCGGTGACAGTGATGAGTTTGGGGCCATCTGTCGACCAGGTGCAGGTGTACGTATCGCTGATGCCTCTATGGAGGTGCGATGCAGGGGCACAATCGGTGGCTTGCCAGGTGTAGGTGAAGGGCAGAGTCGCTGTGGGTGGACTGACCGTGGCCGTGAAAGTATAAGAAGTGCTGGATAATCCATTTAGTATCCCATCGATATATACTCCTTGAGCGAAAACAACATTTTGGTTAAGCCAGGTTCCAATCTGATCGGAACCTACGAAAAAGGCGTCTATATCCCCGTCACAATCCAGGTCTCCAAGTGATACTTTTTGGTTGCTTGTTGGAGGCAGGGTTTGTTCGCTGCTGACAAAGGTACCGTCGCCATTGTTTAGCCAGACCTCGTCCGATTGGTTGTTTGTTAGCGTGACATAGGCATCCAAATCTTGGTCTCCATCCAGGTCCCCTAAAGATACAGAGGTACGAGACTTATCACCAGTCGCACCAAGATTTTGTCCACTATCGAAAAAATGGCCAGTTCCATCATTTATCCAAACCTGATTACCTTGGTGATGCAGGTAATCCGTGCGATTCACGATAAAAGCATCCAGATCTCCATCTTGGTCTAGATCTTGCAGTTTGGCATCAGAGGTTAGTGATCCCTGACCCAATCGCTGCCCACTGTCGCTAAAGTGACCCATTCCGTCGTTTAGCCAGACTTGGTTGCCTCCAACTGACGACACAGATAGAATAGCATCTGGATCCCCATCGTTGTCTACATCTCCTATTTCAATACCGCATTGATTATAATCCTGGCTTTCAATGCTATAGCCACTATAGGTAAGATAGCCTGAGCCATCATTCAGCCAAACCTGACTGGCCCTTCCTACTTGGTCTACAATCAGTGTATCCAGGTCACCATCCCCATCCAGATCACCTAAAGCGACATCGTTGGTATCAAGACTGCCTAATCGCTGCCCACTGTCCTCAAAGTATGCCAGCCCATTGTTAAACCATACTTGGTCTGATTGGCCATTATCATTGCCAAAGAATACGTCAAGATCACCATCCCCATCCAGGTCACCAATTTCTACAACACCTGTCGCCAATTTTGACCCCAACCATTGTCTATGGCTATATTGACCTGTGCCGTCGTTGATCAAGACTTGATTGAATTCGCCCATTTCTCCCGCTGTCACCCCTTGACCATCTTCGGCGTGCCCAATGATGGCGTCCAGGTCTCCATCTCCATCCAGGTCTCCAAGAGCCAAGGCCAGATTTGCTTCACTGGCGCCATAGATATCGCCTTGAGCGAAAAGGCCGCTGCCGCCTAACACATCTGACCGGAATTGCCAGGTGTAAGGCTTGAGCACTCGACCATCAATCGTTCGTATTCCGTGATTCAAACTGACCACAATTTCCTCACCTGGCTTGTAGTTTGGTTGTGCATCAAACGTAACCGTATCTGTCGTCGTCGAGTAGCTCTGGGTGTAAATACCTGTTTGCCTGCCCCAAACTACGAACGATTGGGTGTAGATCGTTCCACTGTCTACAGTGGCATTAAAAGTGGTCGAGATTACCCGTTCTGGGGAAATGATGCGGCCATTGCCGGAGGGGGCGGTATTTGTCACAGTGAAAGGATCAACCAATGTGATCCATGTTTTCTGTCCACTTGAAGCGATTCCACCATTGGCAACGACGCCATATATGCTGTTTGTCACAATTTTGGCGGAAGAAGTGGCAGTGACAACAAGACTTACATGGGCCTCTGTCCGAGGAGGGAGCGATGGCAATGTCCACCTGACAACATCTCCTGCTAGCGTACCTCCAGAGAAATGATGTGTTCCGGACGGCAGGGTGTCGGTGATTAGCAACTGGGTTGCGGTGACAAAGCTGTTGTTGACGATACTCAAAGTGTAGGTAAAGGGCTCACCAGCTCGGGCAATTGCTGGTCCAGTTTTCTCGATTGTTAGTGGATCTTGATTCAGCCATATCTGGAGAGCTTGTTTCTCATTGACAATAAAAGCGTCCAAATCCCCGTCTTCATCCGCGTCACCCAAGGCTACGTCTTGGCTGTTGTGCCAGCCTAGTCGCTGCTCTGTGTCGGTAAAGGAGCCGAATCCGTCGTTGAGCCATACGCTATTGGCGCCCTGGGTGGCAACAAAGATATCCAAGTCCCCGTCTCCATCTATATCCTCAAATTTAGCCACTTGGCCATAGTCTATTGTATGACTATCAACACTAAAGATACCTCGACCATTGTTAAACAGAATTCGCTCTCCCGAAAGCACATCCAGGTCGCCGTCACCATCGATGTCCCCTGAAGCCAGTCTTGTCCCTATTGTTTCGCTCAAGGTCTGGGTGAGTGTAAAAATGCCAAATCCTTCGTTCAGCCAAACGGTATCATCGTTGTGATTATATGCTTTGACAAATGCGTCCAAATCTCCGTCACTGTCTAGATCTCCCAACTCTACATTTCCGCTATACGAATTGCCAAGGTTTTGCCCGCTATGGCTGAAAACTCCTGCCCCATCGTTTAGCCAGATCTCGTCAGGGACATATCCATTCCCACAGGCAATGAATGCGTCGAGGTCGCTGTCACCATCCAGATCGGCCAAGTCAATGTCTGTGCCATAACAGTTGCTCAGGGGTTGCTCGCTTTTGGTGAAATTGCCGCTTCCATCGTTTAGCCAGAGCGAAGCACGATAGAGGGGGCCTCCTGTGCTGGTAACGAATGCATCCAGGTCACCATCCAAGTCCACGTCCCCTAGTGCCACACTCAAATCTGGGTTGCTGCTGCCAGCGATCATTTGTGGGGAAAACGCGTTTAAGCCATCGTTTACAAGAACATAATTCTCGTTCTCGGCAGAATCTCCGTTGACCAGGAATGCATCCAGATCTCCGTCACTGTCCAGATCTCCCAGGGCAATGCTCTTGCCATTAAAACTTCCTATTTGTTGAAAGCTGTCTACAAACGCTCCGCTGCCGCGTGGAGTGCTCACACGAAATTGCCAGACTGTCGGTGAGATTGGACTCTGACCGCTTAAGCTCAATGTGCTGGTTGTAGTACTGACCTGAACCAATTCACCAGGCATGAAGGACCCGGGGGGAACCAAGCTAATCGTGCCGCTATATACACCCTGGGTTTGAGTGATCAGTCCGCTTTGCATGGCATGGATGGTAAATGTACGACTGGTGACCGTGGTAGGGCTGATAGGTTGATTGTAGGTAGCAGAGATAGTGGTGGTCAGCGGTGCAGTGACTGCATTGCGCGGGGGCATGATGGACACCAGCTGGGGGCCTGTAGCCATCAGCGTACTGCTGTGGTGGATCTCATCGTCAGCATTGCTGTGCCATAGAACGTGGGGAGTAGCATCCTGCCAAACTTGGCCATTAGTTTGAAAGGCGGATTCAGTTGGGCTGAAAATCCGGGTAAGGGCCACGCTGTCGGTGGTATCGGCGACCGGAAAGGCACTGCTTGCGATGTCTGTATCTATAAGGGTATTGGTCCGCCTGGCCTTTGTAAGGGCTGGGGACTGGTAGCCAGCGATCAACCCCAAATCCACCTGCTGCCCGCCTGACTGTACCTGCCAGGCACGACTGCTGACCATTCCACTGAAAGAAGCCGTGATCGTGATCGCGTCGCCCGGTGAAACAAGCAGTGGGACCTCGTGCAGCGAAACAGCATAGTAAGGATCTGTGCTGAGGGGGCCGGCGGACGTGGTGACGGTCACAGCGCCCTGCGTGCTTGAAATCACCACCGATACTCCCTCTACGGGTTGGTCCTGATAATAGATGTACCCGTGAACGCAGCAGGCACTAGGATCGATGATGCCCCCACACTCACTTGGCAGCGGAACAGGCCAGTCGTCAGGCTGTGCCTGTGAAACTGCGACGGTGGACCAAAGGAACATCAAGATCCCGGTCAAGACGAGCAACAGGAACAGAGGCATTGATCTACGGCTAATCATCGAACGTCCTACCTCCATGCATCAATGTGTACGATGTCATAGTCCTATTCTAATGAACGCGCCAACGCGCAATTTTCGCAGGCGAGTTGTCACCCGTCGCCGATCAACACAAACCCGGCCCAATGAAAAGGATGAGGGTATTGCTGCCGCACTTGTTGTTGCGCTTGCTGCAGCGCCGCCGTCTTTGAATGTCCCGCCGACAGGTGCCGGTAAAAGGCAGCCATCAACTGGGCAGTGGACGAGTCGTCGACTGCCCACAAACTGAGCAGAAGCGACCGGGCGCCGGCTGCGAGAAAGCCCTGCCCCAGGCCGAGCAGCTCGCCACCGCGCAGCACGCCGAGGCCTGTTTCGCAGGCGCTCAGGGTTACCAGCGAAGCGAGGGGCAGACGCAAATCGTACAGGTCACGTACGATGAGCCGGGTATCAGCCAGGTGGAGCCACGAGAAGAAGGGATTGTCCGCACGAAAGGTGCCGTGCGTCGCCAGGTGCAACAATCCACAGGTCGGGCCATGCTTCCGAAGCCGTACCTCAACCGCTTCGTCTTCAACAAACACCCGCGCCCCAGCGAGAATGCCAGCCACGGCCTGTGCCTCCTCCAAGGTATGTGGCAACTGTCCGCCGGCAGAATGCGCGAGGATGAGTGGATTAGTCAGGTCTTGCGTGCCTGCCTGGCCCTCCACAGCATGCGACAGCAGGCTGGCTCCTGGAAGGTAGTGGATCTGGAAGCGATCCAGCAGGTACTGCTGGCCGTCGTGCAGTGCCGAGAAGGGGAGGTAATGCAGCGCCTGGTGGGGCACGACGATCAGCTTGTGACAAGTGGACAGCGAATTGACCAAGGGACCGACGAGAAGATCGTACAGCCGCTCAAGTTGGAGCTGACCATCAGCCTCCATGGCCGAGATCGTAGCGGTATTGAGATCAGGCAGCATCAAACGCAGACTGCCGAGATCAAAGCGCCACTCGTCGATCGTCTGCTCCACTTGGCCCATCGTCGTATTCAAATCCACAAGCGCAAACTTGTCAGCTCGGACGAGAAATGCAAACAGCCAGTCATCGATGCTCAAGTACTCGACAATGACCGTGTCCTCGGACAGGCGAGCCTGAACCTGGGGCAAGGAAAGGGTTGCCCATTCGAATCCTGCGTGGAATGCCCGCACTTGACCTTTCGTTATGCCTTGTTCTTCTGACTCCGGTGGCCGGTTCTCCCCCGCCTCGCTTGTCGCCTGCCGCAGGCGCCACAGCCGCCACGCTTCGGCCAGTTGATGCTCGACGTCTCGGAGCTCGGTCCATTTTTCTGCCGCTGTGGCACGAACCGGTTCACCTTCTTCGCCCGGGACCAGCCCCTCTAGTTGGGATGCATGCCAGTGCCACTGCTCGCGCAGAGC
Source organism: Anaerolineae bacterium (assembly GCA_016929795.1). Next base: position 4,293 of record JAFGIA010000383.1, on the reverse strand, counting down.
CTGGATGCGCGCCAGGAGCTCGTCTGGTCCTGTCGCCACAAATGAATCCGCACTCCGCGCCAGCAGGTCGAGCAAAGTCCCCGATCGCGCTCGCTCCACGTATTCAAAGGCCAGGGGGACGTCGCCTTGCTCCAGAGCCAAACGCACTACCGATTCATACAGATCGAGCTTGTCGTCCAGGAACCCGGCCTGGAATTCGTCAACCCTCAGATCGTGACGAACCACTTCCAGGTGGTCAACGGCGGCCTGGTAGTGCTCCATAGCTGCGGCCCGGTCGCCAGCGCCCTCCGCTGCCTTGCCGAGACCGTAGCGGACATGGCAGAGCAAAGTGTCGTGACCTTGCGTTTCAGCAGTTTGCAGTGCAACACCGTAGAGCGCCCGCGCTTCTTCTGCGTGCCCTATCTCCAGCAGGCAGTCGGCCAGCGTCAGATTGGCCTGCACCAGGCGCACACCCAAGTTGTGCTGCTCGAATGTAGCAACCACAGATCGTGCTACCTGCGTGGCAAGCTGGAGTTCCCCCGCACGGTGCAACAAGGGGATGCGCTGCAGGTCCAGGAACGCCATCTCCAGCGTCTCGCCGCGCTCCTCCAGGTCCGTGCGCACCAGATCATAGAGATCCAACGCCCTGGCTGTGTGACCCAACCCACGAGTAGCGGCCGCCTGGCGGGCAACCGCCTGAGTTGCATAACGCGCCATCCCGCGATCGAGGAACCCTTGCCGGGCATAGCCGGCCAGCTCATTGGCCTCGGCAAAGAGGTTCAGCGCCAGGTAAACCTGGCAGCGGTAAAAGTCCGTCGAGACCACGTCCATCTCGTTGCCGGTGGCGGCAAAGCCTTCCCGTGCCCGGGCATACAGATCTAACGCCTGCCGATAGTGCCCACGCAAGAGCGCGATGTGCGCCAGGTTCAGGTCAACACGTGGCAGATCCAACGCAGCGCCCAGTTCGGCAAGGGTGCTGCGGGCTGAGGCCAACAGATCCATCGCCTCGACAAAGCGATCCATCTTTTGCATCACCAAGGCCCGGTTGATGTCCATGCGTGCTACCTGGGCTCTGTTTCCCAGTCCCTCAAAGATGGCACGACCTCGCTCGTAGGCAGCCAGCGCCTCCTCGTAACGGCCAGTTTGCCGCCGGGCGACGCCGACGTTCATTTCGAGAAAGGCCATATATCCATCCTGAGCGTGGCCCGTCGCCTCCAGTCCCTGGCGTGCCACCTCGGTCAGGATAAGAGCTGCCTGGAGTTCACCCTGGTTGATCAGCACCCAGACCCTGTTGTTCTGGAGACAGGCAACCGATTCAACATCGCCTTGATGGGCAAAGGCCACTTCGGCGACCTGATAGTCCTCCAGACAATTGGGCCAGTCTCCCCGGTAGTTCAGGACGTTGCCCCTGGCCCACAGCGCTTCAGCCATCGCCAGAGGATCGTCACAAGTAGAAGCGACGTCCACAGCAATGGCAGCCATCTCGAACGCGCGAGGGGGATCCTGCAGGATGTGACCGGCCACCTCTGCCCTTAACGCCCGGACAAACGACTGGGAAAGATGAGGCCGGTGCCCGTCCAACCACAGGTCGCGCTCTGCCTTGCCTGGTATCGCCAACAGTTCGGCCGCCAACTGTTTGTGGGTCATGGCAGCTCGATATCGCGGATGAGAACCGCTTCTCCGTGCCAGTTGAAGCCAAGGTCGCCGGTCCCTTCTGTCACCTGTTCAAAGGAAAACCGCCCCTGTTCGTCGGTGGTGCTACTCCAAAGTTGGCCGTCTTGCACGAGCCAGACCTCGATCCCCGCCACTTGATCGCGCTCACCCGCCGGAGGGTAGAAACGTCCCATCAATCGATCGCCAGTTCGACCTGACTGTACGCCTACCACAACTTGTAGGTCGTCGACCTGGTAGCGCCGTTGCGCCGCGCCAGCACCGCGCACCAGGGCCAGGCCAGGGCGCGGCAAGACGGGCAAGGCCTCCAACCAACGCCTGGCACTCTGCAACTTGCGCAGCAGTGCCGAGGCAGCCTTGTCTTGGGCCGTCAACTCCTCCAGGTCACGCTGGCACTGCGCGCACTCGCGCACGTGGGCCGCTACCACCAGCTCGGCGTCCCCTGGCAAAAGATGCATTTGCCAGCGGAGCAAATCATCGGCAGATGGGCAAGAGGCACGATACACAGTGGCCGACAACCAGCCATCCAACTCGGCGAGGGCAGCAGCACGTCGGGCACAATAGGCGCAGGCACGCACGTGCTCCGCTACCGCATCGCTTGCTTCGCCTTCGACGTAAGCAAGCAGGTCCTGATCCTGTATCGCAGAAGGGGCAATACACTCCGTCATGATCTTGGTCCACCTATCTCATTAAACGCCGGCGCAGCACTTTCTCCGGGATGACCTGTCCACGTTTCCTTCCACTGCTGCACCTTTGGATCATCGAGCAAACGGCTCAGAACACGTGCCTTGATGGCCGACACGCGTCGGCCATCCTCAAACATCTCGGGAAACCCGGCAGCGATTTCTCTCGGCTTCAAACCGTGCTCGTAGCTTTGTTCAAACACCAACCGCTCCAGGTCATCTTTTAGTTTGCTGTGGAGCAGAGTTCTAAACTCCTTTACATCGACATCTCTCAACACATCGTCCTCATACGAGGGTGTCAAAGGAGTCTCATCAACACTCCAACTCGCCTGGCGCCGAGTTCGACGTCGGGTAGCTCGCTGCCAGTCCATGGCATATGCGCGTGTGCAGCGCTTCAGATAGCGCATGACCTGGCCGATGGTCGGGAAATGGGAAGCAAAATCTCGATTGCGCAGCGCAACCCAAAAGCGAGCCAGAACCTCAGTCATGAGATCGTCAGGCTCCAGACAGAGTTCTGACGCCCAACTGAGCACCAGGAGGCGGTATTGGGCAAAAAGAGCTCGCCACGCCTGCTCGTCCCCCTGGTCCAACGCGCGGCGAAACAGCTCCCAACACGAGCTGGCCGCACCGACGGATTGATGTATCCTGCGCCTACTCTCTTCCTGGCATCGCTGTGCCAGTTCTTCTGTGGTTAGATCGGTTGTCGTGTCCATAGCTTCCTTGCGATTGGGCTGTTCAATCCACCCCCAACGCCCGAAACGCCGCATTCACCGGGTCCGAGTAAAAGATGATCTGCAGCTTGTCCAGCACTTCTGTCGGGATGTCTGCAAAATCGCGCTTGTTCTCTGCCGGCAGCAGCACGCGCCTGGCGCCATTGTCCATCGCCAATTGCAGCCGCTCCGTCAGGCTGCCGACGCGCAGCAGCCCGCCACGCAGGCTCATCTCACCCAGCACCACCAGCGAATCTTGCACCGGCTTTTCGAGCAGCGCGCCGACCATGCCCACGAAAAAAGCGACGCCCGTCTCGCTCCCCTCTTTCGACTGCATCAGGTTGACGAGCTGCAGGTGCAGGTCGTACTCCCTGGGGTCTTTGCCCAACCCCAGGCCGGCAGCGTGCGAGGTCAGGTAGGCGTGCGCCGTGTCGATGGCGTCGCGGATGGCGCGCGAGGGCGCCCCCGTGATCTTGAGCCGGCCCGTCCCCTTGAGCGCCTGCACCTCGACGCGAAAGATCGCCAGCCGCCCATCAGCCTGGTCGGTGCCCACGGTAAAGGTCACGCCTGGGTCGAGCTGGGTGGGCGGGATCAGGCCACCACTCGACTGCTCAGGCACCGGCACAAATGTCTCCTGGCGAGTCCCCAGATCGAGGTAGGAAAAGTTCACCGCCCAGAACTCCAACCCGCCCATGCGCCGCAACTGCTCCTTGACCCGCCGCCGGCCCTCGAGCGCCAGCTCCAGGTAGGTTTGCAGCTCGTCGCGCGCGAATTGGCCGTCTGGGTGTAGCAGCTTGATCAGACCCGACACCGTCTTGCGCACGGCGCGCACGTCGCGCTGGTTCAGGTGGCTGCCCAAACTGAAGGCGCGGTCGATGGCATCGGCGTAGCTCGTCTTGCGCTGCCCGCGCCACACCTCTGTCACATAGTCGACCACAAAGCCATAGTGCGAGGTAAAGTGGCTCGGACGCATCTTGTCGATCTCCCAGCCGGGCAGGTAGAAATGGATGCGGTCGATCAGGGCGAGATCCTGGAGCTGCTCTGACAATGGTTGGAGCAGGTGCGAGGTCTTGACCAACGTCTTGATGTCGCCGTCGATGTTGCCATTGAACACAATGGCCGCGTCTGCCGGTACCTCTTCTTTACCGCGCGAAAAGCTGCCTGACTCCATATAGTCCTTCAGGATCTGGACACCCCCGGGGTCCTTGAAGCGCACGCCGGCCACCTCGTCAAAGGCGACGACATCCCAG
>JAFGIA010000058.1 GCA_016929795.1 Anaerolineae bacterium | reverse complement strand
GGTGGCATAGGCAGTCGGTTCGTGTGATTCCCGTGACGTGAAAATCATTGGGCCACAAGGAGCTCAGCACAATGTCTGTCACTGCTCGAATCGCGAGAATACTGAAAGTGCCCGAGTCGGAAGCTCGAAGATTCTGTTTCCGGGTACAGCGCCAGTTCAAGAAGGGTAGCCCTCGCTTCGTGGTCATTGAAAAGGTTCTCAAGGAACACCCAAACGCGACGCCCAGGGAGGTGGCGCGGATCATCGCTCCTGATTTGACCTATGTTTTTGTGAAAGAACCGGCTCAACCGCCTCCTCCGCGCAGTCCGCAGCAGCGTGAGGAGAAGAACGCCAGGAAAGCACAGGTATTGCGCAAGAGGTTGGTGCGCACACTGGCCGACTTGGTGCCTGGGAAGGATTGCGGGAACGAAGGGAAGGCACATCTGCTGCTTCTCGAGCTTGAGGCACGGTATCCACGGACAGGGGAACTCAGCAACGCAGACCTGGTCACAACAATCCGTAAAGCCTGTAAAGGTGGTGAGCTGGACCTCGACGCGATTGTGCCGCTGGTAAAGAGGCAAGTTGAAGGATTGGGTTCCGACGATGTCCTCGTCGCGGCGGTTGCCAGTGTACTGCCAGGAGACAAAAAAGGTGATCTAAAGGAAGCTCAGCGGCTGCTTCGGAACCTTGAACACGAATTTCCCGCGTCTAGAAAGATGAGCAACAGGCAGTTGCTGCGCGCAGTGCAGCGAGCTGCCCGACGAGAGCCTTTCCGTACATACCAGGTGGTGGAGGAAGTGAGGAAGGCATTGTATGGCTCTCGTGGAGATTCAAATTGGGTCTCGATTGTTTCTACCCCGATGGGCGGACAACCCAAGAGATAGGGCGCGGTTGTTGCTCTGCGGATGACGAAGCCTCCTTTGTTCTTTTCATCGACATTGTAGTATAATGTAGACACCACATTTTGGATCTCACGCAGCGAGGGAGGTCTCATGCCCTTCGACATTGAGCAGTGGCGCGAACAGGTTAAGGATCGCTTGCAGGCGTGGGCGCAGCAGCCACGCAAAGCCCTGAGCGACGCGGGAGTGCAAACCCTCTTTGGCTACCTGACAGCCATGACCCTTTTCCCACTGGCGGAGGCCCTCCACAAGGGAGACGCTGCCGGCGTATACCTCGTCTTGGGCAGCATCGCCGGCAGTGTTGGCGGCAACCTGGTCGCCGAGCAGGTGCAGCGCTGGAAGGATCGAGCCGACGAGAATCGGGGTGACAGGCGAGAGGCAACGGCCGATGTGGAAGCTGGCCTCGCCATCTCCAACGAGTTGCGTCAAGCTATCGATGCAATTCTCGATGAGCTAGACATGGTGCACCAGGCCCACGAGGCGTTGCGCGACGATGATCGTGCCTGGCTCGTGGAACGGCTCCGCACCGAGCTGGGCGCCTATCCAGGCGGCGTCGAGCGCAGCATTACGGCCGTGGGCGACATCTACAAAGAGATCACCGTCAAGGGCGGCATCGTCGGCGCGGTCGGCGGCCGCGGGCACACAATCAACATCGTCACGACTCCGAAGATCCCGCGTCCTCCCGCCCCTCCCGACCCCCGCCGTGCTTTCTACGACTACCTGATACACGTCATCGACAACACGCAGCATCTACGGCTGCAGGGCATCCGCGCTGCCGGCGACGTGGTGAGCATCGATCTGGAGGAGATCTATATCACGCTCGATGCCGTGCAGAAACGCGTCATCCAGGCGGACGAGATGGAGGCGACTCTGGCGCGCATGGCAGGCCGCGTGCCCGGAGACAAGATGTGGCACGAAGACGCGGTGCGCGAGCGGGAGGTAGAGGTCGTCTTGAGTGTGAACCAGGCCCTAGCCGAACACCGCCGGCTGGTGATTCTGGGCGCGCCGGGCAGCGGCAAGACGACGTTCCTCAACTATCTGGCGCTGACCTATGCGCGTGCGCTACGCAACAACCTGCCGCTGGTTCGCGAGCGTCTGGGGCTGGAGAGCAAGGAGGAGCGCAGGCTGCCTATCCTGCTGCCGCTGCGCGATTTTGCCCGGCACCTATCGACCACTCAAGAGGAATCCGGCGTGGACGGCCCGCGCTTCCTGCTAAACTATCTAGTCGAGTTCTTCCGCGTTCAGGAGATCAGACTGCCGGAGGGCTTTCTCCGAAGCGCACTGGAGGCGGGTGGTGCAGCAGTGTTGCTGGACGGCATGGACGAAGTGGCGGATCCCGACTTACGGCGGCGGGTGGCGCGCATCATCGAGGCGTTTACGCGGCGCTATCCAACCAACCGCTACGTCGTCACCAGCCGCCTGGTCGGCTACCAGGGCGCGGCGTGCCTCGCCGAGGATTATGTCTGCGCGACGGTGCGTGACTTTGACAGGGCCTCGGTTGAGCGCTTTGTGACCAATTGGAGCCTGGCAGTGGAGGTGGCACTGGCAGGGCGGCGCAGCCCCACCATCGGGCGGCGCGCTGCCGATCAAGCCGAGGGGCTGCTGGCAGCCATAGCCAATAACGAGCGGGTGAGGGAGCTGGCGGTCAGCCCCCTACTGCTGACCGTCATCGCGCTGGTGCACCGCTACCGTGCCAAGCTGCCGGAGCGCCGCGCCGAGCTGTACGAAGAGTGCATCGAGGTACTGCTGGGCTACTGGGACGAGGGGCGCGGCGTGCACGGCTATGCCTTGCCAGGCCTGGATCTGGATTCAGGCGACAAACGCAGCCTGCTCGAGCCGGTGGCTTTCTGGATGCAGGAGCGGGAGCTGCGCGAGGTCGACCGCGACATGCTGCATAGGCAGTTGCGCGACCTGTTTCTGCCGCTCAGCGAGGACAAGCGGCAGGCGGGCAAGCGGGCGGAGCGTTTCGTGTCGCTGATCAACGCCAGGAGCGGACTGCTGCAGGAGCGAGGGCTAGGCGTCTACAGCTTTTCGCACCTGACCTTCCAGGAGTACCTGGCCGCAAGAGCACTGGCGGGGCGGGAAGATTTCTTCGAGTATGCCCTAGCTAGGGCTGCCGACGATTGGTGGCGCGAAGTACTGCTGCTCGCTGCCGGCTACCTGAGCACGCAGGGCAAGCAGCGGGTGACGGCCTACGTGCGTGCGCTGGTGGATGCTGCCGACCCGGCGGTTGACGGACCCGATCCATACCACAACCTGGTACTGGCAGCTGATTGCCTGCGGGATGTGGGGCGGGCGCGGGTGGCGGGTGACCTGTGGGGCGAGGTGACGCAGCGCTTGTTGCGCGAAGCGACCGCCGACGGGTCGACCAGCAGGCCGCGCGCCCCGGTGGCACGCCGGGTGGCGGCGGGGGGGGCTTTGGGGCGGGTGGGCGATCCCCGCTTCGGTGGCGATTACCTGGAGCCAGAACTAGTGACCGTTCCCGGGGGCGAGTTCTGGATGGGTAGCGAGACGAAAGATGCGTACGGCGACGAGAAGCCTGTGCACCGGCTGTACCTGCCCACCTTTCAGATCGCACGCTACCCGGTGACCAACCTGCAGTACCAGTTGTTTGTGGATGCCAACGGGTACGAAGAGCGGTCTTACTGGACGGAAGCCGGCTGGGCCTGGCGACATGGTGAATTCGGGAGCAAGCCAGGAAGTTACCGGGATGAGTGGTGGGCTCAAGTTACCGGCAGAAAGAGTTTTCGACACCCGGAGGGCTGGGAAGACGAGCAGCACCCGCCAGATCGGGCCAACCACCCGGTGGTGAATATCACATGGTTCGAGGCGCTGGCCTACGGCCGCTGGCTGGCCGAGGTAACGGGCAAGCCCTACCGCCTGCCTACGGAAGCCGAGTGGGAAAAGGCGGCACGGGGGGATCGGGACAAGCGCGAGTACCCGTGGGGGAGCAAGTTCGATGCTGCGAAGGCGAACCTGGGGATCGGGGATGAACAGGTAGGCAGCACCTCGCCGGTGGGCATCTATCCCGGCGGCGCCAGTCTGTACGGGGTGGAGGAGCTGAGTGGCAACGTGTGGGAATGGACCCGGAGTCTGTGGGGTAAGGAGTGGAGCGAGACGCCCGAGTTCGCGTATCCTTATCGTCCGGAGGATGGTCGCGAGGATGAGGAGGCAGAGGGTTTTCGGCTGTGTCGTGGCGGGTCCTGGCACGGCAACTTTGAGAGGTTCGCCCGTTGTTCGTGCCGTCTCGTCGTTCAGCCATCGTACTTTGCTGTCAGCTATGGTGTGCGGATGGCAGCGGGTTCCCCGAGCCCTAACCCAACTTCAGAATTCTGAAGTGCTTGCTTCTGGGGTTCTGATCCTCCTGATCCGCGCGAGCAAAGGGAAACTACAGCGAATTTAGAAAACAACGAATCGGACCCGACGCGAGAGCAGAACCGGCCAGGGTGGCATGAATTCGTTTGATTCTCAATGTGTTGTAGTGTTTGTGATGATGGCAACAGCAAGTCTGCGCGACGTCGTAGGAGGTGTAGCGTGACGCAACAAGACTGGTACGAATCGATCGGCATCGACGGCGGCGCCGTGGGTGCCGTGGGCGGCGAGGGGCACCAGATCTACCAATACATCGTGGTCCAGGGGACGGATGACAGGCATCCCGACCTGGCGACGCTGCACCGCGCCTACCTGGAGCACATTCGCCGCACCTACCAACACCTGGACTTTAAGGGCATCCCGCAGGTGGAACGCGTGGCGTCGCTGCTGCCGCTCGAAGGTTTGTACGTCGGCTTGTTGGCCCGCCGTGAGCTGCCCGAGGGCGAGACCTGGGCACGGGTCGCCGGCAGGGCGCTCGACGAAGGTCTCTTGGAGGAAGCTGCGGAGCGGGACACCGCCAGGATGGAACGGCGCGCCGAGATGGCCGAGCTGGTGCCTGTAGAGCGACTCCTGGAAAAAAGCCAGGGCCTGGTCGTGTTGGGCGATCCGGGCGCCGGCAAGAGCACGCTGCTCAAGAGGATGGCCCTCGCCTGCGCCGAGGGAAGGGCGGATGGGTGGTTGGGGTTGCCTGCGGACCTGCTGCCGATACTCATACCCCTGGCCGCCTATGCCCGCTCGCAACGCACGCACGAGTGCTGCCTAGCCGACTTCCTGGGCGCCTATTACCGGGTGCGGGGTCTGCCGGATGGGATGGCGTACCTTTTCCTTGACGCACTCGCCCGTGGGCAAGCGCTGGTGCTCCTGGACGGCCTGGACGAGGTGCTGGAGAACCGGACCTTTGTCGTGGACCGGGTGGAAGAGTTCTTCCGGCAGCACGCGCTCGCCGGCAACCGCCTGGTGGTCACCAGCCGCATCGTCGGCTATCGCGACGCGCCGCTGCGCGCAGAAGGGTTGACCACCGTCACTCTGGTCGACTTTGGCCGCGATCAGATCGAGCAGTTTGCCTACAACTGGTGTCATGCCTTTGAGGTGGCAACGCGCGGCGACACGCCCGAGGCCCACGCAGCGGCCGAGAAGGAGAAGGCGGAACTGCTGGAAACGGTATTCAGCAACCCGGGCGTGGAGCGATTAGCGAGCAACCCGCTGCTGCTGACCGTGTTGGCACTCATCAAACGGCAGGGGGTCACGCTGCCCCACCGCCGCGTCGAGCTGTACGAGCTGTACCTCAAGACTCTGATCAGTGCCTGGAGCCAGGCACGCGCGCTGGACCGGCGGCCGGTGGGACCGGAGCTGGACTATCTGGAGACGGCGCGGGTGCTGGGACCGCTGGCATTGTGGTTGCGCGAGACGAACCCGGGAGCCGGATTGGCGAGGCACGACGAGGTACTGCGTTGGCTGACAGAGTACTACCAGGGTGATGAGTGGGGCATGGTGCCAGGCGAGGCGAGGCAGCGGGCGCGGGGATTCTTGGATGCCGTGCGCAGATACTCCAACTTGCTGATCGAGCGGGGTGAGGGTGTTTATGGCTTTATCCACCTGACCTTCGAGGAGTACCTGGCTGCCCGCGGCGTGGTGCAGTGCGGCGAGCTGGAGCTGAACAGGTCGATCGACTTGTTGCTGGCTCACCTGGACGACCCGGCGTGGCACGAGATGACTCTGTTGACGGTGGGCTACATCGGGATCGTGCAGGGCAACCGGCTCCCCGCGTCAGCGATCATCGAACGGCTGCTGGCGGAGGAGCGAGCGGGCGAGGGCCGGGGCTGGAACGTCGTTGTTGCCGGGGAGGCGCTGCGCGATGTGGGCGCAATGGGTGTCACGGATCTGTGCCGCGGACGGGTGGTAGAGTCTTTGGTGGCGACGATGCAGGACACCACCGTGCGGTCCGACTATCGCCGGAAGGTGGGGTTGCTGCTGGGCCGGCTTGGGTGGGTGCCGGATGACCTCGATACGTGGATCGAGATCCCGGCAGGGCGATTCCTCTACGGCGCCGGGCGCGAGGAGCGCGTGATCGAGCGCGCCTTCCGCATCGCGAAATATCCAGTAACCAATCTCCAATACGCCCGTTTTGTGCAAGCCGGGGGATACGAAGAGAAGAAGCACTGGTCGCCCGAGGGCCTGGCCTGGCGCAGCGGCGAGTCGGACGACGAGATCAAAGAGAGTTTCTATCGAGATTGGGTCAAGCGCCGCCCACCGGAGGCACGGAACCGCCCCTGGTTCTGGCGTGACCCGGAGCGGGCCAATCCCCTGATACCGGTGGTTGGGGTGAGCTGGTTCGAGGCGGAGGCCTACTGCCGGTGGCTGACAGGCGAGCTGCGACGGGCAGGGATGATCGGCACGGCTCAGGTGGCCCGCCTGCCGGTTGAGGTGGAGTGGGAGCGGGCCGCGCGGGGCGCCGACGGGCGCGAGTACCCCTGGGGAGTGGGATTCGATGTGAGCCGCTGCAACCTCAAAATCGGACCTCACCCCGCTAATGGGACGACGGCCGTCTGTACCTACCCGGGCGGCGCCAGCCCTGAGGGCCTCTGGGACTGTTCCGGCAACGTCTGGGAGTGGACCGGCAGTTGGTACCGGAAGGGGGAAACTCGGGTGTTGCGTGGCGGGTCGTGGGCCAGCGATTTTGAGTGGCTCGCCCGTTGTGCGTGGCGCGACTTCTTTCACCCGGCGAGCTGCAATGTCTATGTCGGTTTGCGAGTGGTAGTGGGTTCCCCGAGCCCTCCAGCCAACTTCTGAGTGCTGGCGTGTTGGGTGCTGACGTTCTGATCGTCCTGATCCGCCAACCCGTTCTTGAACGGGCGTGAAGCGAGCGCGGCCGCCGGGGGTGGATTTTGGGGACAGTGTGCCAAAAGTTGTGTAAATTGTAGGGGCGCCAGGCCGAGAGTACTCGGCACGTGCGCCCTGCCGATGGCGAATTTACACACGATTTGCAACACTGCGGATTTTGGGGGTGCCGAGCAGGCGCTCGGCGATCCAAGCGGCGGAGGCCCGAGCAAGCGGCTTGAGGCTCCAAGCTCAGGTCGTCAGCGAGGCAGGGCTGTTGCAAAGCGTGTCATTGCGAGGAGCGAGCGCCTTTTGCGAGCGAAGAAGCAATCCCCCAACCGGCGGAAGGAGATTGCTTCGCGCCAAAGGCGGGCGCTCGCAATGACAACGGGCCGGCAGGCAGTCATCGGGATCAGCAGTGTCGGAGTGGGGCGTGGGCCGATTGTAATCTGCGCCGAGCAGAGGAGAGGCAGAAACTGTGAAAACCGAGGAGAAGGAATCGGGCGACGTGTTTGGCCACATCACCATCAGCGGTGGCACCGTGGGCGCCATCGGCGGACGGGGGCATCAGATCCAGCAGAGTGTCCCACCGGAGCACCAGGGGGCAGAGGCGCCTGCAGATCCCGGCGCGTCGCTGGCACCCGTGTCGGACCTGGCTGTCGTGCCAGGTACCCTCAGGGCGCTGCTGCTCGACGCCTTTACCGCCGCCGACCTGCGCCGGCTGTTCGAGTTCAACACGCACCCGGAGCTGAAAGAGGTGGCGCACGAGTTCGGTGAGGGTGACGGCGTGGCGGACATGGCCGACAAGGTGATCGCGTTCTGCCGCACGCGCGACTTGCTGCCCGACTTGCTGGCCGAGGTGGCGCGTGCCCGGCCGCGGGTGTATGCGCGGTACAGGGAGCGTGTGGAGGGTGGGGATGGGTAGGGTGATACGGAGGGCTGGGCTCGTCTCCTCAAGGAAACGGGGACAGTGTGATAGCCAGGTAGGTATGGCAAGATTGGGTGGTGGGGGGGACCCCCGTATAGTGGTTTCACGCTCACCTATTTATGATCTATTATGGGTACCAAAGGTATCCCCTCCCCACCAGATCCACCTTTACGTTTTCGTTATTCAAGAACATGCTGGATGAGGCTTTCGACAAATACCTACACGACCTCAGACTGTCGATGTGTTCGGTGCCGTCGAGATGCGCTACTGAGGCATTGGGCCATGCATGACAGATGGTGGCGTGCTGCGATGGCAGGAGAGGATGTAGCTTGCACACACAGATGGGGACTGGGCGCAATAGGACATAGTGAGACAAAATGCGGGATGTCGCGGATTTAGGGGTGCCTAAAGCCGGTGGGAGGGGGACAGGGGGATTACGGTGCGCCAAAAGAAAAGAGCCCCTCCCCGAATCCCGAGAAGGGGCTTACTTGTCAGTGATAGGCCGGTAACAAGCAATCCAGAAACTCGCTCTTACGGCGAATCCACAACACAGCGGAACCCAATGTCGTTCCGATGATCTCCTGGTGTCATATCCCATCGGTTAGCAGTCCGCAGGTCCCACCGTGCAAACCAATACGCACCACCGCGCAGTACCCTTTGTGAGCCAGAGTCCGGACCTTGAGGGTTGCGTGCAGGCGAGCGAGTGTAGTACGTGTTGTCGTACCAGTCTGACGCCCACTCCCATAGGTTGCCCGCCATGTCCAGCGCACCGTATGGGCTCGCCCCTGCCGTTCTTTGATCTGCCGCTGCACGTCGGCATTCGCACTCCTCGTAGCAAGCCTTGTCACAATTCGGCTCGCCGTTTCCCCATGGATATTTCCTGCCGTCTGTCCCCCGTGCTGCCTTTTCCCACTCAGCCTCGGTAGGCAGGCGTGCCCCAACCCAGGAGCAGTATGCGTTCGCTTGCGCCCACGTTATTTCGTCGATCGATATGTCTGCGTCTTTCTCAGGATTATAGTTGAACATTTTTCCAACCTTACACGCCCCTGCAGCGACACACTGCTGAAACTGTGCATTCGTCACTTCCGTACGATCTATCCAAAAAGCATCCAGGTATACGGTGTGCGCTGGTTTTTCGTCATCGTCACCCCCATCCCCGCCCATCATAAACTCGCCGGCCGGCACGTAACCCATCGTCATGCTGTCTGTTTGGCGTACCCTGGTGTCACCCGCCTTCAGTGTCGTTGCACGTGTCGGGGCGGGAGTGTTCGTGGCGGCATCGGTGGGTATCAGCGTGAGAGTCGGCACCAGCGTAGCAGTGGGTGCCGAAGTTTCTGTAGGTGTGGATGTTGGAGGCGCTGTGTAGCTAGGTGCCGCAGTGGGAGTATTGGTCTCTGTTGGCTCGCTTGTTGGCGTATCTGTGTTGGTCGGCATCTGGGTGGGAGCCAATGTGCGCGTGGCCTCCACATTCACCTCTGTTGGGACTACAGCCAGTCCAGCAGTGGTTGTTTCATCGCCTCCGTTGACAAGAGCCATGATTGCCACTATGAGTGCAACCACGAGGATGGCCACACCGACCACGGTGGGCCAGAACCAGCGCGGCAGGTGGGCACGCGTAGCAGGGGGTGGAGTCTGATGCGACGACGTGGGGGAGGGCATTGGCTTCGACTGGATCTGCGGCGTGAGAGGGGCGGCAGGGCGTGACTGAATCGGTTCACGCTTCGAGATGCTAGGGGCCGGGGCAGCCTGGCGCCCTGTCTGCTGCAGCGCCTGCTTCAACGCTCCGGCGCTCTGATAGCGCTGTTCTGGTCGCTTTGCCAATGTCTTGAGCACCATCGCGTCCAGCCATCCTGGCACCTGGCTGTTATACACACTCGGCGGCTGAACCTGCTGGTTATAGATTCGCCCCACGTTCTCGGCCTGAGCACGCGGTGTTTCCTGTTGATCGAACTCCAGGTAGGTCCGCCCCGTTAGCATCCGATAGAGCACGGCGCCCAGGGCGTAGAGATCGAGCCGCGGATCGTCACGCACCCCATCCGTTTGTTCTGGGGACATATAGGGCAAGGTGCCTGCC
>JAFGIA010000382.1 GCA_016929795.1 Anaerolineae bacterium | reverse complement strand
TGAAGCGGAGAGGACCCTGTATCTGACAGTGGGAGAGGCCCTGTCCCAGGTGAGCAGCGCGACACCGCAGACCCTGGGGTTTCTGCTCATGGCTGTCGCTGGCCTGATCATCTCTGTCGTCGTGCTGCGGAGCGGCCAACAGGGCTTGCCGATTGGAAGAGCGGCGGCCTATGTGGGCATCGCCGGATTTGTTGCCGCACTGGCCAACTATGTCGCTCGGCTGCTTGCCCCGGATGTTGCAGCGATGATCATGCCTGTCAACGGCTTGCTGTGGTTTGCGTGGTGGATCATGGTTTCTGTGGGGCTGTTCAGGCTGGCCCAGCCCGCCTCAACCCCAGGACCAGATTTCGCAGTTGGGTGAAAAGAACCGTGTTCGATTATCGAGATCGACGAGATTATGCAGGAGAAAGAACGGCGGCTCGACTCGCACTGGGCGATCACCATGGCGGATGGCAATGACGCACGGGGCAAAGGGTATGCAAACGAGATCAACAGTCCTGGCCCCCCTTGTCCCTCTCCTCGCCACTATTGCCTCGATCGTCACCCATGTGAGTGTGTGGTTTGACATAGAGGGGATTGAACCTTGTAAACGCGATGCACATCACCGCCAGTGTGTTCATGGACGACGATGGGAGCGGGCTGCGCCACGATGACGAGAAATGGTTCGAAGGGCTGGCGCCGCACGCTCCGGTCGATCAGGCCGGCCCGCGGCCGGTTGCACCACAGCACCGGCGAGGACAATAGTGATGTGTACCTGAAGCGGAACCCAACGCCTGGGGATGTTGCTGGGCCATGGGCTGCGTGCTCCGTTTGACAAAAAGGGATTTCAGGTGCATAATTATTTTATTGTTGGACTTGTACCACAGCCAGATTGTCCGTTACTGTTTCACAGGTGCTGATCCCAAAAAGCTGGACCAAGAGGTATTGGGATAAATGTTGACTTTCTCCGGGAAATGTGCCATTTCGAGATAATTCTGCGAGCAGGCGTATTTGATATACACGTGATGCTGGGTGAACACTGGCGGCGTGTGGCATCGTACGTACTGATCGCGGCACTGCTCTTTCTTGCCGGTTGTGCGGATGGGCGCTCCGGCCTTGGCTACGAGTGCGCGCTATCGGAGGAAGCATTTCAGGCAGCGCTCGTGTCCCCGTTGGCGATGGAGGTGCGTGGAGGCGACGTGCACTTTGCTGTCGCGTTCAAGGCAGGTGGCGGGGCGTACGACGAGGCGCGGATGTACCGCTCGGGAGACTCCGTACAGGTGATCTTGGCGGATACGGACGGAGAATTGACGAATATGTGGGTTCTGTGCACATTGTCGTGCGCTGTGCACGACCTGGAGCAGGGCAGCTATGCGCTGCGGATTGAGGGTGAGAGTGGGGAGACGATCGCGCAAGAATATATTCGTGTGAAATAGATCCACGGTTTTCGACCCCACGCGCCATGCCTGTGGTGGTGTCCTTACCCATTGTACGTTTCACCAACGGAAAAGAGATTCAAAGAGGAGCCGAGGAGGAAACATGAAACGCCGAGTTCACGCCCAAGTACTACTATCACTACTCGCCATTGCCGTGTTGGTCGCTTCGTCGTCCCCGCTGCCGACGTCGGCCGGCAGTCCGAAACAACAGGGCGATCCCGGTTCATCGGCGACGCCGTCGGGTGAGGTGGCGATATACAATGAGACGCCACGGCAGGAGGAAGGGAGAGGCGCGACCTCAGAGGACATCTTGCTGATCCAGACGAGCGATCCGTGGGAGCGCTCGGACCACTACGTCGGCGCCAACTGGTACGACGGCATTACGTCTGATACAGAGGTCCTCGATGCAATCGGCTACTCGTACCGGGTGGCGACGTGGGATGACATCGACAGCGGCGCAGTGAACATCTTTGCCTACCCCGTGGTGCTGATTGTCAACGATCAGGTGCAGGCATTCTACGACAACTATGCATCGCGCGTTGCAGCGTTTGAGAGTTATGTATCGAACGGGCACACGCTCCTTTTCTTCGCGGCGAGCGACGGCTGGGCGGGAGGGACGTTGAATGCCGACCTGCCCGGCGGGGTGCAAGTGACCACGCCGTGGTACGAGGGCAATAACTTTGTTGCTGCGGCGAGCCACCCGATCGTGACTGCCCAACTTTCGGATGGGCAGGCTCTGGGCAATGCGGATCTGTATAGCAACTATTGCAGTCACGGTTACTTTGGCAATCTGCCGGTGGGGACCACGGTCATCTTGCGCGAGTCGAACAATCTGCCGACGTTGATCGAGTATCCGCTTGGCAACGGGCGCGTGATCGCGTCGACTCAGACCTGGGAACACAGTTGGTCCTATCACACCGGTGCGGACGGCTATGGCACGTTTGCACGCAAGGCGCTCGACGATGTGTTCCTGTACGCCCTGTCGGGCGGGACGGTGCCGGCCGACGTGAATGCAGAGCTGCGCATCGAGGATGCGCCGGACTGGCTTACGGTAAACAAGAGCGGCGGCAGCCATGTTGACGTGGTGGCGGCCGTCAGCGGCTATTCCTCGTACGCGGTGGAGCTGACACTGCAGGTGCCGTCCGACATGTTCGGCTCCCCGAACAAGACCTTCACGCGCTACCGCCCGGGCGATCCCGTGTACGGACAGGAGAACCAGTACACGAACCTCGGTAGTGGACGGTACAGGGTGAGCACGAGCCTGGAACCGCTGGCGGGGCAGTATTATCGCGAGGTGATCTGGCGCTTCTACGTGCCGGACGGCGCTTCGCCGCAGGAGAATATCGAGCTGACGGCAACGCTGGTAGTCCCGGGGCACACGGTCCACAGCCCGACGAGTACGGCCAAAATGAACATCGTGGACTATGCCAGGAGCTTGATTGTCACGAACCGCAAGCTGCTCTTTGACAAGTACCAGTCGAACCCTACCCAGAACGAGGTCTCTCCCCTTCTGGAGCAGGTGTACATCCAGGCGTGGGTGTTCGATGGCGAGGTGTTTTACGTGGATCTGTACAGCGACGCGGCCAGGGACTGGAACCAGGCGGTGGATTACGGGAGCGAAAGCAGCGCTAACACGGTGGCAACGGCGATCGACGGCCTGGTCGAGGGCTGGTATGAACGGCTGACGAGGCGCCCGCACTGGTGGGAGACCATCCGGCCGGAATTCTTGCTCATCGTGGGTGGCGACGAGGTGATCCCGTTCTACAGAGTGGACGACCGATCATACGGAGACGACGAGCACACCTACGTGCACATCGACAACAACGATCCCGTGGGCCGGGTGCCGCAGGAGCACTATTTGCTGTCTGACAACCACTATGCAGACGTCGGCGGCGGAAAGGGTGATTGGGAAAAGGGGGACCTGGAGCTATCGACGGGCAGGATCATCGGCCACTCGGCGGCGGCGATGCGTGCGTTTGTGGAGAATGGGGCGCTCAAGACGCCTGCGCTGGAGCGGGCGGTGATGGCGTCTCGCTCAGCCGCTCACAACCTCGATACCGTGCGTGATAGGCTAAACTCGAGGAGCGTGACGATCTATGGCGAGAACAACCCGGACTTGACAGAGAATGATACATGGACGCGGGCGCAGTGGCTGGCGGCCCTGGAACAGGAGTACCAGGTGCTCGCGTACCAGGGTCACGGGGCGTACGACGGCTGGTACGGCACCGACCACTGGGGGCAAGGGGTGACGGCGGCGGATCAGCCGGCAGGCCAGATTGCGCAAGAGAACCCATTGTTTGCAGTGGAAGCGTGCAACTTTGCGATCCCCACGGACCTGAACGGGGCAACGTGGAACCCGGAGGTGAATGATAACATCTCGTACAAGCTGATCTCTCTCGGTGCGGCCGGCATCCTCGGCTCGATGGGCATCGACACGACGGCCGGCGGAAACAGGATTGCGTATGGAGAGCGGCTGCACAATGACTATTTCAAGTACCTGATCGACAAAGAGGGTGGCTTTGGCCTGATCCCGGCGAGTGAATACAGCGAGTACTTTGGCACGGCCCTACTCAAGGCGAAGCAGCACTATCCAGGCAGCGGCCTGTTCGGCAGCTTTAACGAGACGGACAAAAAGACAATGATGGAGTACGTATATTATGGGCTGCCCTGGACGTTCCTGGCGACGCCGGATAATGCGGCACAAGCTGCCCCGGTACAGGTGGACGCCGAAGGCGTGGCAGATGGATACAGCGATACTCTCGATACGCCTGTCACGGAAGCGCTCGATACGTACAGCAGGTTGGTGACTGTCGAGGTGACTTCGTACTCGTTCACGCCTGTCTCGGAGTTCGAGCTGCTCACGATCCCAGGCAGTGATGTGCTGTATTCGGTCCATGAGCCGGTGCTGCCCGTGCTGTATACGAGGTTCAGCCTGCCGCCCGGCTCGACCGTGACGGGGCTCGATCTGGTGAGCGAGCACTCAACGCCGCTGAACGCGCACAACATTCCGGCGGCAGAACCGGTGACAGAGTACAATGGGTCGGATGGCTTTACGAGCGTGATGAACGTGTCGGGGCCGTATCCGGCCGGCGCGCGCTATGGGTACAGCACGCGTGATTTCAAAGATCGGTTGGAGGTGCAAATTGCTGTGGTGCCAGCGCGGTTCGACGTGGACACGCAGCAGTTGACGCTGTACGACATCACACAACTGCGCATCCACTACAATGCGCCGGTGCCAGTGGCGTTCGACTTTGCGAAGATGGACGTGCGGCAGGTGGCGGTGGGCCGCCAGGTGACGACGATGGCAAAGGTGGACAATGTGAGCGCCGGCGATGTGTCGCTGATCGCGCGGGTGAACGTGTACGATGCGGCAGGAACATTGCTGACGACGGCGAGTAGCTCGTCGTTCGTGGTGCCGGCTGGCGACTCGCACGTGGTAGGGGTGCCGTGGACGACAGCACTCCAGCCGGGAAACCTTGGCGTGGGGGTGGTACTGGAGCAATCGGGCGTGGTGCAGGGCGCGACGAGCACGCTGGTAGCGACGCAGGCAGGTAGTCTGTCGGGGGTCAGCGTCCCGTCGCTCGTCGGCTACAGCGACTATGGGATCTTTGGCCTGTCGTTCGACAACTATTTGGCCCAGAGCGTGGAGGCGACGGCAAAGCTGCATGTGTACAACTCGGCGGGCGTCAAGGTCGTGAGCCTGTTCGAGCGCGTGTTCACGGTAAACGCGGGTGCGACGGGCGGCACTTCCTGGTCATGGACGCCGGCCGGCCTGCCAACAGGCGACTATGTGGTGCGCGCCGTTGTCCAGGTGGGGAATGAGGTGTATTCGAGCGCTGCGTACCCGATGACGGTCCAGGCTCTGCCGCGCATTTACCTGCCGGTGGTGACCAGGAAGGTCAGTTTCCGATACCCGACCTGGCACGCCGGCAGCGGCATCGCCGGCCGCACCCTCTATGGCCTGGCCGTCTCGCCCAGCGACTGCAACCGGGTCTATGCCGGAACCGACACCGGCCTCTACCGCTCCAGTGACGGCGGCAGCTCCTGGAGCACCAGCGGCTTGAACAGCTTGCTGGCCGCCGCCCAACCCCAGAGCACCATCCCGGCCTTTATGCGCGATCCAGACGTCGTCGCCAGCCCGAGCCTGGTAGCCGCCGTCGCCGTCGAGCCTGCTAACGGGCAGGTGGTGTATGCTGCCACCTGGGGCGGCGGTGTTTACAAGAGCAGCGACGGCGGAATCTCCTGGGTGGCGAGCAACAACGGCCTGGGCGACTTGTGGCTCTACGCTCTGGCCATCGATCCAGCCAACGGCAGCGTAATCTATGCGGGGGGTGCCAGCGGGGGCGTGTTCAAGAGCGTCAACGGCGGCGCGAACTGGACGGCGGCCAACAACGGCCTGGGCAACACCGAGATCCGCGCCCTGGGGATAGATCCGGCCAATAGTAGCGTGATCTATGCCGGGACTCAGGCCGGAATCTACAAGAGCACCGATGGCGGCGCCTCCTGGAGCACCACCGGCTCTGTGGGCGCCGGCGATCCGTGGGCCATCGTCATCGATCCATGGAACGGCCAGACGGTCTATGCCGCGCTGGGCGGCGGCGGCGTCTACAAAAGTAACAACGGCGGCGCCTCCTGGACGGCAAGCAACGCCGGCCTGGGCGATCTGAACCTGCGTGCCCTCCTTCTCGATGCGACCAACTCGCAGGTGCTGTACACCGGGAGCAACGGGGGCGGCGTCTATCGCAGCAGCAACGGGGCGGGCGCGTGGAGTGCCATGAACAGTGGCCTGGGAAACTGGACGGTCAAATCGATGTCTTTTCAGCCGGCCTGTGGTCGAATCCACGCCGGAACGGCAAATGGGGCGTGGTGGTATGGCCCCTAGCATCGACAGCAATTGCGAGGGAAGAAGCGCCGGTGGCAGGAGCTTGTGCTCGCCGGCGATCAAGGCGTCTTCTTGCGCAGGCAACGGGCCACGTGCGGCCCGATCAGATATTTGGTTGTTGGGGCGACCTCACTTCTATGCCTGACGATCTCGAGATGAGCCGCCCGGCCAGTGCTGTGACACGGCGGCGAAAAGCCTATGCACAACTGGCCGGGTCGGCTCCCTCGAGTTCTTGTACGTTCTACCCTAACAGGTATTTGGGTTGGAAACTTGGCCGCAGTTCGGGTGTGAACCCCGTTATTCTCCAGGCGACTGCACGTGACAAGGTTCCGCGCCAGTCCAAGTCAGCACAATTGTACACCCAACCAGAGATTTTGTCAAGTTGATATCATTTCAATTATATAAATATACGATCCAGGGGTGCGTGGCGCGCTTTGCATGATCTACAGATGTGTGTTTGACAGCGTGGCGGTGTTATAGTAGGATGTTATCGAGCCGAGTACGTGTGTGTTTGGTTGTTCTACAAGGGAAGGTGAAGAAGAGGACAAGAAGATGCACGCAGTTGTGTTTCCGGTGCCTGAAAGAGTGAGCGTGGGGTAGATGCCCGATTCTGTCTCACAGCGGGACGAATTGGTTGCGCAAGCTGGTTATACGGAGGAGGCACGGAGATTCACAGAGGTTCACGGAGAGGAGAACCAGGGAGCGGAGGGGTGATGACGACAGGAGCTGGTATGAAAGAATCGACTGTGTCGAGGTCAGAAGGCGGGTTTGTCTTTCGTGACCTGAATAAGAACGGCAGGCTGGATGTCTATGAAGACGCGCGGCAGCCTGTCGAAGCGCGGGTAAAAGACTTGATGGGGCAGATGACGCTGGCGGAAAAGGCCGGGCTGCTGTTTATCAACGGCGCTATCGTGAATGCAGACGGGTCTATTGAAGAAAAACCTGGCGAGCCGGTACCGCCCATTCACAATGTCCTCGCACAGATGGGTGGCCAGTTGATGACCCACTTTAACCTGTGGGCCATTCCAAGCGCGGAGGCGTTGGCGGCGTGGAACAATAACCTCCAGCGCTTTGCCGAGAGCACCCGGCTGGGAATTCCGGTGACGCTTGCCTCGGACCCACGCAACCATTTTACGCACAATATCTTTGCGATGGCCGCCACAGACTTTACACAGTGGTGCGAG
>JAFGIA010000381.1 GCA_016929795.1 Anaerolineae bacterium | reverse complement strand
GGTGCCCTGGACGGCAGTGAAGGAAAGCGTTTTGGGTTAGAGGGTTGTCGGGCCTGGTAAACGTACTGCCGTCGATCAGGTGACGGATGTGTGCAGCCGACTCGATCTGGCGTGGATGGGGCCGCGCCGCGTGGATGCGCGCGTCGAACGCCCGCGGCGTCCCGTGCAGTGCCTCCAGGCTCAGGCACCCGGTCACGTCGGCCACGCGCGCCAGGTTCTCGGCCTGCACCGTCGCCAGCACCCCGATCGCGGCCATCATCGCCGTGCCGTTGGTCAGCGCCAGCCCTTCCTTGGCGCCGAGGGTCACCGGCTCCAGCCCGGCGCGCGCCAGCGCTTCACGGGCGGGCAGCCCCTCTCCCTGGTACACCACCTCGCCCAGCCCGATCAGCGGCAGCGCCATGTGCGCCAGCGGCGCCAGATCGCCGCTCGCTCCCAGCGACCCCTGGATCGGGACGACGGGATAGACCCCGTGGTTGAGCATCGCCACCATCAGGCGCAGGGTCTCCTCGCGAATCCCCGAATGCCCCTTCGCCAGCGTGTTGGCGCGGATGAGCATCATCGCCCGCGTCGCCGGCAGGTCGAGGGGATCGCCCACCCCCACCGCGTGGCTCATCAAGATGTTGCGCTGGAGCTGCTCTACCTGACTGCGCGGGATGATCTTGCTCTTGAACGCGCCGAACCCGGTCGTCACGCCATACACGATCTCGCCCCGCGCCACGAACCCCGCCACCGCACGCTCTGCCCGGCGCACCTTCTCCCACGCCTCGGGCGTCAGGTCGACTGCGATCTCTTCCCCGCCTTCGGGCGCGTGGGCTACCGTCACCACGTCCTCCAGCGTCAAATCCTCTCCATTCAGCCAGATCTCTACCATTGTCCCTCTATGTATCTCTGTTCGTCTCTGTGAGTCTGATCCGAAAATGCTCCCGTTTGTAGTAACGGCTTCAGCCGTTCATTTTCATCCTTTGTCGTGGCTTGACCAGACATGGCAACTCTGTATAACAGCCTGCACCGCCCACCGAGAGAATCCTTCAGTATACAACTTCCATCTCACAATCGGCGCACTGGAACCGCAGCCGGTAGCGATGCCCGTCCTCGTCCACCAGGAAGAGTGGCTGGCGCACCTCCGCCCGGGCCCCCACCCCGTCGCACAGCCCGAGCTGGTGCTGCACGCAGTAGCGCGTGCGCATCACCACCCGCTCCGCCATGTCCAGTCCCGACTCGGCCGCCGGCTTGATGTCGGTCACGCCATGCCGGCGGTAAAAGGCCTCTGCCTGCCGGTTCAACACGTTCCCCTGGTAGGTGAGCGTCGTCTCGGGGTAGGATACGTCGTTCGGCTCGATCCCACCCCCCATCCGCGGGCGATTCGCGTCTCGCACCTCGAGCAGGCGATCCAGTGCATCGCGCCGCAGCTCGTTCAAGGTCGACACTGGCAAAAAGCAGGGCCTGTCCCATGCCAGATCGACCTCCACGGCGGTGAAGGCCGTTTCTCCCGTTTTCGCCAACTGGCGGCGTGCCGTCGCCTCGGCTTGTACGGGCTTGTGCGCCGGCTCCTTCGCTGCGATCAACGTGCTCGCCGCCACGTTGCCGTCCTCGTCTGTCGCCTGCAGGCGAAACCCATCTGGCATAGCCTCAAGCCGAAATTGAACCATCATCTGGCGCACTGACCGGCTTTGCTCCACCTGCCGCAGAAAGGCGTGGTCGCGGTTGCGATAAATGGTCACCCCCGGCCGCAGGTCGCGCGTGTCCTCCACCGTCACCTGCACCCGGTTGCCCCTCGGCTCGACGGCGTTAACCAACGTACCCGTCAACTCGCGCTGCGGATCGAACCAGGTCAGTCCGTCGCCGCTGTGAAGTACAAGGTCGGTCGCTATCGTCACCTGGTCCCCGTCGACGGTGTGGACCGTGCCCACACGCTCGCCCACCATCTTGGGCGACTCGACAGCGCCCGGCGGCTCGCCGCTTCGCTTATTGCCGTGCACAAAGTAGGTTGTGTATCCACGGTTGAATGTCTTGGTCACGTCGGGCTCGAAATCGACGTGGCTGTGGCCTGAGGAGGAACGTTCCAGGCCACGCGCCGCAAGTGCCCGATCGAGCTGCTGCCGGTACCAGCTGACGACATTGGTCACGTACCCGCGATCTTTCAGCCGCCCCTCAACCTTGAACGATCTGATACCCGCGTCCAGCAGCGCGCCCAGTTCGTGCGTCAGATTCAGGTCGCGCAGGGAGAGGAGGTGGAGAGGCCCGGCGAGCACCTGTCCGTCACGGTCGACCAGCGTGTAGCGCCGCCGGCACGGCTGGGCGCACTCGCCGCGGTTGCCGCTCCTGCCGCCGATGGCATAACTCATGGTGCATTGGCCGCTGTAGCTGACACACAGGGCACCGTGCACAAACATCTCCAATTCCACCGACGTGGCCGCCCGGATAGCCCGGATCTCGTCCAGGGTCAGCTCACGTGCCAGAATGACGCGGCGGATGCCCACGGCTTCCAGAAATGCGACGCGCTCTGGCGTGTGGTTATGCATCTGCGTGCTGGCGATCAAGGCCACTGGCGGCAGATCGGCTTCCAGCAGACCTACGTCTTGGATGATGACGGCATCCACACCGACGTCGTACAGGCGGTGGATCAGGTCGACGGCGTGCGGCAGCTCGTCGTCGTGGAGCAGCGTGTTGACGGTGGCGTACACTCGTGCCCAATAGGTGTGAGCGTGCGCGACGAGGGCAGCGAGATCGTCCAGGGTATTGCCGGCTTGAGCGCGTGCGCCAAAGCGCGGCGCGCCGATATAGACGGCATCGGCGCCGCTGTTGATCGCTGCGAGGCCACATTGCAGATCTCTCGCAGGGGCGAGGAGCTCAACCGTTCTTCCCATGGCTGCACACTATACCCCGCTTCCCGCCTGCGTGCCACTGTGGGGCCGGGCGTTGTCGTCTGCCCTGGACGCATCCAATACTCCCCTGTCCACCAGCGCCTGGCGCAGTTGATCAAAGCTGATACCATAGTGCCGTGCCAGCTCGAGTGCGTAACTGCGGCCCATGGGCGAACTCTTGACAACCTGGTAGGTGCGCCGCTCTGCCACCTCGTCCGCCCCTTGCGCGATCGTCGCCTGGTCGATGTGCGATGAGACCAGGCTCACTACCCTGCTCTCGCCGGGCGTCTCGGCGTTGATCGTCTCGACCTTCTCTGCCAGCTCGTGCAGGTGGGTGGCAAACACCACGCGCGCGCCGAGCATGCGCGCGATGCGGACAATGTCCCGTGACAGGTACAGGCTCTCGCCGGCATGCGTGCCCGATAACGATTCGTTGAGGAGGATCAGGCTGTGGCGGGTGGCGTGCTCAAAAACCTCTCGCAGCCGCTGTGCCTCGTCGCCAAACCGCCCTGTGCCCCTGTCCAGCTCCTCCTCTGCTGGAAAGTGAGTGTACACGCCATCCGCCGGGCTGATGCGCGCCTGGCTGCCGGGAACGAACAGCCCTGCCTGTGCCATGACCTGCAGCAGGCCGGTGGCCTGGGTGTACGTTGTCTTGCCGCCACGATTCGGACCGGTAAGGATAACGATCCTGCCCTCGTCGTTGAGGTCGACATCGTTGGTCACGATCTGGGCACTCACACGCTCCATTCCGCGCTCCAGCCAATGCAGCGCCAGGTTCACATTGTAGCCGTCGCGTACCTGGCATAGGCGCTCGGCCGCGGGCACGATCTCTGGGAGGCACACAGGGAGACTCCCCGCCTCCAGCCTGCGAGCGAGGCGTGCCGCGCCTGCGTAAAAGGCAAGCGCCGGGCGCAGTTGCACCAGCCACTGGCGGTTCACGTGCACATATTCTTGCAGGGCGGCCGCGATCGGCTTGCTTACTTGCTCCATAATGCGCGATAGGTCGCGAAAGAGGGGCACGAGCATCGGGTTGGGCCGGCGGCTGCCTTGTGGAATGGCACTGCCCCCGCTAACCAGCGGAATGGTGTGCAGAGGCATCACGCTCTCCTGCTCGCCGCTGCCTCCCAGCAGCAGCTTCAGAAGGGGCGCTTCGATAAAGGGTTCTTCGTTGAGCGACAGGAGGGTGGCTGCGACGGGCTGCAAGTCCTGGTCGAGGTTGATTCCGATCGTGATGCTCGTCACGCCGCGAATGCGCGCCAGCAGGGGGGGGAGCTCGCGTGCCAGGTTTTGAAAGCTGGGGCGTGTTTCGATCTCAACCGCCAGGTCGCGCAGCGCGCGCAGGCCCGCCGCTTGTGGCTCGTCGCTCGCCTCCTGAAAAACACGGACCAATGCCTGAATGCAGTCGACATACGTTTCCATCTCGCTGAGCCACCACGCCACCTGGAACAGCTCGGGCATGTCACGGTCGGCCATGCTGTACGCGCTCAGTTGATCGAGCAGGGGCAGCATCTCCTCGAGCCCCGCTGCCAACCAGGGGGCACGGATCAGGTCCCCTGTGATTGCCTGTCGGTAGCGGATCGCCTCAGGGTCCTCACACAGCTCGAACAGCACGCGCCGGATCATTTCTTGGTGCTCGCGCCGGCTGCCAATAGCCAGCCCATACACCAGCGTCTCGATCTCCAGGTCCCGAATCGTGTGCTCGCCCAGGCGCGTGCCGGCTGGCTGTTGGCCTGAGGGCCACAGGAGATCGATGCCGTCATCCTCCTCTACATCCACCGTCGCTGCCTGTCGCCAGACTCCGGCCGTGCTCTCCTGCTTGCCAGCTCGGTCGGCGCCAAGCTGCCGCGCCCCGAGCCTGGCACGCAACTCTCTGATCTCTTTGGCCAGCTCCTGGCCCAGTGCTTCCATGCCGGGCTGCATGATTCGGCTCCTCGATAACTCGGTTCGTCACCCTTTACGACTTGACCACGGCACCCTAGTGTATCACAGGCGAGACCCAAAAGCAAAAGCGCGCCCTCTCTGTATCTCTATATCCTGCTCCATAGACACGCTGCGCCACTTGTGATGGACTCGCGTGGGTGGGGCGATCCTCCTATCTGGAGGTGCTCAGACGTATCACGATGAGACGCAGGCACGCGTGAAACCGAATAGCCCCAGGATTGACATTTCCCAGGTTTTGGGGTAACATCTGGAAAGAATGTTTGTTCGGAATGAGCCGTCTAACTTTACCGACGAAAGGAGCCGATCATGTTCCAGCGTGTGACACTTATTGGCCACGTGGGCCGCGATCCGGAGATGCGTTATACATCTGACGGGACACCCGTTACAAGTTTCTCGCTCGCGACAAAAGAAGTCATCTCCAAGACAGATCGTAATGGAAATCCGCGACCCTGCCCGCAGGGATGGAAAGAGTCCTACAACAGCCGCAACTGGGAGGTCACGACCTGGTGGCGGGTGACCTGTTGGCGTGGGCTGGCTGAGACGGTCAACTCGTACGTGTCCAAGGGGCAGGTGGTGTTCGTTGAGGGCACCGTGAGTGGCGAGGCTACTGAGGGAAACCTGAACCCGCGGGTTTGGACAGGCCAGGATGGCGTCGCGAGGGCCAGTTGGGAGATTACTGCCAACAACTTCAAGTTCGTTTCCGGGCGAGACAGTGCCGGCACTGGCGGCCCGCCCATTGGCGAGGCACCACCCGAGACCGGCTACGAGGAAGACGTCCTGCCCTTTTAGGACCTAGCCCCAATACTTTTCAAATAAGCTCGGGGGGCCATCTCGGACCGCCCCCGGGACGGGGGCTTGAGCCCTTATTCGAAAGGTATTGGACCTAGCCCTTCATGCCGAGACATTTCGACACCGGGCGTCGAGCGTCCCTCAGGCCGCCGGCGCCCGGCTGCTGTGCACGATCGAGAGGGTTTTTCATGAGCCAGGAAAAGCGACAACCGCCGGTAACACGCCAGATCCAGATCGAAGTCCCCAATGAGCTGGAAGCGACCTATTCGAACTTTGCGCTGATCACGCACTCCCCGTCAGAGATCATCCTCGATTTTGCCCGGGCGCTGCCCAACGTGCCCAAAGCACGGGTCTATGCGCGGATCGTCATGACGCCGATGAATGCCAAGCTGTTGCACCAGGCATTGGGCGAGAACCTCAAAAATTTCGAGGAAAAGCATGGCGAGATCCAGACGCCCGACCGGGGCTTTCAGCCGCCGGCCGAGCGCATGGGATTCGTGAGAGACTAGATGGTTCAACCGACTGTCGCCCTGGTGGGCCGGCCCAATGTCGGCAAGTCCACCCTCTTTAACCGCATTGTCGGCCAGCGCCGCGCCATCGTAGAAGACCTGCCCGGCACGACGCGTGATCGCCTGTATGGCGAGGCAGAGTGGAACGGCGTGCTCTTTAACGTCGTCGATACGGGGGGGCTCGAGATCGCCGAAAGCAAGCGCGCGCGGCAGGAACAGCCGCTCGCCGAGGCGTCGATCGGTTTTATCGAAGAGATCCGCCAACAGGCCGAGATGGCCATAGCCGAGGCTGAAGTGATCATCATGCTCGTCGACGCCGTCGACGGACCAACCCCGGCGGATGAGGACGTGGCCGAGGTCCTGCGCCGCAGTGGCAAGCCGGTGGTGGTGGCGGCCAACAAGGCCGAGAACGAGGCGCGGCGGCAGGCGGCCTTCGAGTTCTATGCCCTTGGCCTGGGTGAAGTGTACCCCATCTCGGCCCTGCACGGCATCGGCGTGGGGGACATGCTCGACGAGATCGTGCGCTCTCTGCCCATTGTGGAAGAGACGGACGAGCCTGACGCACTCAAGATCGCCCTCGTCGGCCGGCCGAATGTCGGCAAGTCGTCACTGCTCAACAAGCTGATTGGGCAGGAGCGTGCCATTGTGAGCGACATTCCGGGCACGACGCGCGATGCGATCGACACTTACCTGACGTGGGAAGATCAGCCGGTTCTGCTCATCGACACCGCCGGCATCCGCCGCCGCGGCCGGATCGAGCAGGGGATCGAAAAATACAGCGTGCTGCGCTCGATGAAATCGATCGCTCGCGCCGACGTCGTCCTCCTCCTCCTCGATGCGCAGGACCTGGTCACCGCCCAGGATGCACACGTTGCCGGGTACATCCTGGATGAGCGACGCAGCATCATCGTCCTCGTCAACAAGTGGGACCTGGTCGAAAAGGACACCTATACGCTCGACGCGTACACCCGGCAGATTCGTGCCGATCTACGTTTCCTCGATTACGTGCCGGTGCTCTTTATCTCGGCGCTTTCGGGCCAGCGCGTGAACAAGGTGCTGCCACTCGCCCTGCAGGTCTATCAGGAGCGCCTGGTGCGCATTCCTACCGCCGAGCTAAACCGGCTGGTCGAAGAGGCCACCGTCCGCCACCCCCCGCCGCACAAGGCCGGCAAGCGGCCCAAGTTTCTCTATGCTACCCAGGCGAGCGTCGATCCGCCCACCTTTGTCTTTTTCGTCAACGACCCGCAGATCCTCCATTTTTCGTACGAGCGCTACCTGGAGAACCAGATCCGGCGCCACTATAGCTACCTGGGCACGCCGCTCAAATTCATCTTTCGCCGGCGCGATCGCGACGATCAAGAGTAGAAACTGCCATGCACATTGGTGTCTGCACCATCGAGCTGCATCTTCCGGGGAACGCCTCGCTCAAAGGTAAGCGCAGTGTCGTCAAGTCGATTACCACCCGTGTCACGCGCGAGTTCAACGTGTCGATTGCTGAGGTAGATGCCCAGGATAAGTGGCAGCAGGCGATCCTCGGCGTGAGCTGCGTGTCGTCGAGCGCCGACTATGCCCACGGCCAGTTGGAGCGTGTCGTCGACTGGATCGAGGACAACCGCCCCGACGTCGAGCTTGTTGGGTATCAAATTGAGATGCTTTAGCCTTCCTGGCGCTGCTTCTCTCTGCCTCGTCGTTGCCTTCCTCGCCGGCTGCACCCTCCTGCCCACGCCTCCCTCGCTTCCCACCCCCGTGCGCCCTCCCGATATTGGATCTGCCGCCGAGGCCTTGCAGGCCGCCGTCGCCGGGGAGTACCCCGCCAGCGCGCTCACCCTGAGCTACCAGGTGGGCAACCCTGCCTGGGACGGCCAGACGACGATGGTCGTGCATGGCAGCGGCGCGGTGGACGTCACCTTTCAGCAGGGCGACACGATCAGCACGTGGCAAGCCGCGCTGCCCGAATCGCAGGTGCTCGACCTGGTGCGCCTGCTCGCCGACCACGAGATCGGGGCGATCCAGGGGCAGCGCACGGCCGGCGTGCCCGACGAAGCCTACCCCACCATCACTGTGCACGCCGAGGGCTTCCAGCCGATCCAGGTCGGCATGTGGGCCGGCGAAGCCGAGGTACACGCCGATTTTCGCCCCATCGTCGACGCCTTCGCGCTGCTCGCCCGGGAGCTCAGCGGTGGTATCGCCCACTAGCACGATCGATTCCTCTCGTCCCATTCGCACGGAACATTCTCCGGCGCCCGTGCGTTACAATAGTAAGAGAAGATACGAAGAACCTTTGCATCAGAGCAGAAAGGAGGTCGAGCACATCCGGCACCCTGATGGGGCTGTGCACCCCGTGCGCACATGGCGTTGGCCCACGCAGTGGTTCGTTTTGTGTGTCCAAGGAGGAGAGATCATGTGGAAAAAGATTGGGTTTGCGGTGCTCACCATCTGCTGCCTGCTCGCCATCCTCGCCGCCTGCGGTGGTACACCCGAGCCATCTCTTTTAAGCGGCGAGACGGTCGTTGAACAAGTCATGGTGGAGCGGGCGGTCGTGGAGGCGACCAGGGCGCTGGCTGCCACCCAGGCGCCCGCCGCCGAGGTAGCCTCCGCGGCGGGCAGCCCTGGCCTCGCCGCCCCCACCATCCCGCGCGTGGAGCGGATGATTATCAAAGACGCCGAGATCGATTTGATCGTGACCGACTCTGATACGGCCATCGACAGTGTCACGCTCATCGCTGCCGACTATGGGGGCTATATCATCAGCAGCCACACCTGGTTCGAGGCCGAGTACAAGTATGCCACGATCCGGCTGGGCGTGCCGGCCGAAGAGTTCGAGAACGTGCTGCGCCGGCTGCGCGGCCTGGCGGTCAAGGTTGCCAACGAGGTCGCCACCGGCGAGGACGTCACCGACCAGTTCGTCGACCTCCAATCGCGCTTGACCAACCTCGAGGCTACGCGTGACCGTATTCGCGAGTTCCTTGACAAAGCAGAAACTGTGGAAGAGGCACTCAAGGTTAACGAGCAGCTCAGCCAGGTGGAGGCGCAGATCGAAGAGATCCAGGGGCGTATGAACTATCTAAGCGATCGCGCTGCCTACTCGACCATCACCGTGCACATCATTCCCGACAAGCCAACGCCCACGCCGTCACCTACACCGACGCCGACGCCCGTCCCTGCCTGGAACCCCGGCGAAACCTTGACGTCGGCCACAGGCGCGCTGACGACGATCTTGAAGGCACTGGTGGAGATAGGCATCTGGGTCTTGGTTGTGCTCGTCCCGCTCATACTGCCGGTAGCGTTGGTTGTGTGGCTGGTGCTGCGCCGCCGTCGGCCCGCCGCAGCCCACCCCACCGCCGGCGATACTGCCACCTAGCGCCACTCTCGGTACCCGATGGCTGGAAGATTGGAAAATCTTCCAGCTTTCCACCCTACCGGTACTCGCGCAGGTACGCCATCGCCTCGCCTGCTTCTGCGTCCATCACCACTTCGACGAACCGGCCGCCCGTGGACGCCGGCACGTCGATCACGCGCACGTACTGTGTGAAGGCAGCAAAACCAGGCAGCACGTCGGCCAGCCGATTTTGCGCCCCCTCGAAAAACTCCCAATTGAATTGCGTGCTGCCCTCATTTGGAAACACGGCGAGAGGGTAGATACGTGCCTCGACGAGATCCTGGAAAAAGTGGGTGCCATAAGACGCTTCTGGTGCCGTACCTCCCTCTGACAGACCGATCTCGACCAGCATCGCCGTCTTGTAGATGTCCGCGTAGGTCACCTTGACGCCGAGGTCGGGGTTGTTCGTGCCCCACCGGCCGGGCCCCATCAGCAAAAAACTCTTGGGCGCCAGCACCTCGTTCAACCGGCCCACCACGCGCGCCACCTGCAGCCGCGTCGGTTCGTCAGGCGTGCGCATGTAGGCGCGGGGATCGACGTACACGATGTGACGAATGCGCTCGAGATGGCCCTCGGGCACCAGGCGGTGTGCAGTAAAAAGCACATCCGCTTCCGCGACAGTCGTCGGCATCACCACCTTGCCGCTCGCCTCGCGGCTCGCCTGCGGCCTGCACTGCAGGATGGTGACGTGAAACTCGGGCCGAGGGTAGCCCGGCGTGACCGAGGCGGTGAACTCGACGTCGACGTCGACTCCAAATCCTGTCGACAGCTCGTCGAGGATCGACCGGATGAGTGATACAAAGTGTGTCCGGGTCAGCAGGTTCTCAAAGGTAGGAACCAGGTGGTCCGGTGACACGGTTGGATCGTAGGCGACCGGCTGCTGTAGATAGTCACCCCTGTCCACCGATACCAACTGGCGGGCCGAAGGAAAATCCATCGTCAGCACGTCGCGCAGCGGCATCGTCGCCAGGTCATTCTGTGCTAGGTCGATCACGTCGACATAGCGCTGCGAATAGCGCCGGATCTCGGCAGCGCCCGTTTCTGGCCGCAGGTCAGGGTGGCCCAGGGCGACCATGCGCGGGTAGTCGTTTGCCACGCGCTCTACAGCGCGCGTACCCAGCCCGAACACCAGCCGCACAAAGCCCTCGTCGTGCTGGATCTTGGGCGTCCAACGGAACGGGTTGTGGCTAAACGCGACCCCGGCAAGTGTCGGAAAAAAATAGTTTCCATGCCTCTCACCCTGCACTTCCTGGAGCAAAATTGCCATGCGTTCGTCATAATCAAGCAGTCCCATCTGCTGCCGGTAAAAGAGCGCGCTTGGACTGAACACGCTGGCATAGATCCTGCTAATGGCCAGCAACAGCGCTTCCAGGTTCTTCTCGAGTGTGGCTTGGTTGGGCAGGAAAAAGCTGTCGTATTTGCCGGCGAAGGAGGTGCCCAGGTTGTCCTCCAGCAGGCTGGAGGAGCGGACGATAATCGGCCGGTTGCCAATGTTTGTGAGCTTGCGCCGCAGCTCCTGCACGACGCCTTCGGGAAAGTGGCCGCCGATAAACGCCTTGCGCACGCGCTCGTACTCGGCCTCGATCTCGTCGCGTGGCTTGTACTTCTGGTCGTTGAGATAATGCAGGTGATTGAGGGCGATGAATTCGTAGAACACGTCGGCGCCGAGAAAGTACGACTCGGGGATGGTCACCTGGCTGGCGAGCCACTGCCCTGCCTCGCCCTTTTGGGCTGCAAGCTGCAGGATCTTCCACGCCAGCATCATGCCTGCCGCCTTGCCGCCGATCTTGCCGCGGCCGATGCGCCGGTCGCGTATCTGCTTCAGGTCGGCGATCGTGAACAGGTCCTTGGCGATGCCTACGTACCCGAGTTGATCGTTGAGCAGTCCCTTGATCAGGACGACACAGATCTCGCGCAGATGGTGTCGGAACCGCTCGCGCTCCGCATGCGGCAGCGACTCGTATATCTCCCCCCGGTGAAAGAGCACCGACCAGGGCGCGAGCTCGGGGTTGAAAGTCAACAGGATGTGGTCGGGCGGCAACCGTCTGGCGAGCACGTCGCGCACAATGTCTTCGAAATGGGAGTGAGGCAGATTGTGCGCAAAGTAAAAGTCTGTCAGATTGTCGCGATAGTGATCCAGGCGGCGCTGCCAGTCTGCCTCTGATTCTTGCGCGAACGGATCGGTCAGCCCTTCGCGCCGCTGCGACATCAGCGCCTTGTTTGTGATCTCTTGCTCAAGGTCGGCTGGCGAGATCACGCCACGGCGAAAAAGCTCGCTGCGCATCCTGTCGCGGATGACAGGCGCCAGCAGCGGGTACTGGCTGATTTCGAGATAGAGCTCGAGAACTTTGGGCATCGATTCAGGGTCGATGATGATCGCGTCTTGCGTGTCCCGTGTCAACTCGTTACCACGTCCCGCGTTCGATCCGGATCGTCACGTCCTCGCGCACGTCCTCGAGCACAATGCGATATTTCTGGATATCGGCCAGCGCTTCGAGCTCTTCGAGAAAGTAGCGTACCCACCCTGCCCACTGCTGGGGTGGTGTGGTCGCCACGTGGTCGGCTGCGGTCTCGAGCGCCTTCTGTATGTCTGCCGGAGAAAAGAGATTGTCGCTCACGCTGTCACCCCACTCTTTCGCGTTACAGAGATTATAGCGCAGGTTGTGGGGGTTGGCAAATACAACAAAGCCCATCCTTCTGCGAGGATGGGCTTTGTTTGGTTTGGTAGCGGATACGGGATTCGAACCCGTGTCTCCGCCTTGAGAGGGCGATATCCTAGGCCTCTAGACGAATCCGCCTTGATGTACAGTCCCCATTTTACCAGCATGGGCATGGTTTGTCAAAAGTGCAGTGTGGCAATGCAGGGTCCGCGTTGTCCCTGCCCACAGACATAAAGACCATCGCGACGGCTCGATACCACCCGCAGCGGGTGTAGGCCGCCGGGCCGGCGCTCTTGACGTAAAACAGAATGGTGAGGAAGGTGGCGGCAGCCAGGCAATCACGCCACGCCTTTGGGCGGGGCCGACGGCTCCTCGTCACCGGGCAGGATGCCGTTGGGGTCGTAGGCGCCCCACTTGACGTCAACGGTGAGCGCCAGCCGTGCGATGTCCTGGATTTCGGATCGCTCCACGGCCTGCTGGATGACTGCCTGTCGCTTCGCAGCGGCGCCGGTATCGGGCACATCGTCTGGAACTACGGATAGGATACGCACCTCGGCCATGTCGCCCTGCTTGTAGGGCAGGGTGGTGCCGGCCCGCTGTCCGGCGATCGCCCTGCCTAGCGGCGTGCCCTGTCCCAAAAACCCGCGCGCCAGGTCGGCATCGGCGTCGGGTACCAGCGCCAGGTCGAGCGCCTCTACCCCCCCTAGCTCGTCAACCAGCTCCACCTGCACCCGTGCCCCGAGGGCGACGACCGGCGGCCGGGCCGCCTCTGCACGGCGCTCCTCTTCAAGCAGGGCTTCCCACTCTTCCCTTGTCCAGCGTTTCGATCCTGGGTGCTTGCTCACGCGCGTCTATGCTCCATCCTGGTTCTGCATCCACCTCGCCCGAGTTCTGCCGCGGCCAGGTCCATTATACCACCAGCCGGCGGCGCGAGCAAGTGTCCCATCGCGGAACCAATCGTGCCCGGCCCAGCGTGCTGTCGGATGCTTGACAGGCATTATCTTCCCTGATATAATGATTATTGACGAGCAACATCCGCTATCACCACTTTGACAACTGAGAAAGGAGCGCACGATGGCACCCACCCAGGTTTGGGAGGATCGGAGGAAGGCGATAGACGCTCTTCTGGGTATGTGGGAATCATATCCATCGTTTGAGGGCCAAGAGATCTTGGATGACCTGGTCAAGCGCCTGGAACTCTTTGCGGTCCGCTTCTCAGAGACAGATACTCTCAACCATTTCAACATCTTTTACAGGGGCTTTTCTGAGGGCACACAGCCTGTCAAGTTCACGCTGTCCAAACGCTATCCCCCCGAGTATGCCCTTCACACGATCATAGCTCAGATTCTGTACGATCTCGAAACCATCAATTGGGCCGCCACCCAGCGCAGCCTGTGGCCAGATGATCTGAAAAAAGGGCTGGA
This sequence comes from Anaerolineae bacterium, assembly GCA_016929795.1. Next base: position 14,555 of record JAFGIA010000381.1, on the reverse strand, counting down.
CACAGCCGACGCTTTGGCCAGGCGCGCTCTGAAACCGGCAATTGATGGTAGACTGGTGCCTGATACACCAGTTGTCACCTACTTTCAAAAATCTGCCAACATCCGGGTCACTCCCTATGCCGACGTAGCGCTGATCGGCATTCCTCTTACGGCCGTCGGCGTTCCCCGCGACTATCTTGCCATTCCTCACGAAGTCGGCCATTATGTGTTTCATCATGGCAAGGTCGATGTGGGTGGGACACAGGAGTACATTCTCGACATCCTCAAAAGCAAATTCGAAACCGATCCGAATCTGGAAGACTCGCCCTGCAGGGATTGGATAGACGAAATCTTTGCCGATGTCTATGGTTGTCTATGCGCCGGCCCGGTCATTGCGCTCGACTGCCAGGATATACAGCTCGAGAATTGCCAAGATCACTTTGTCAAGGATGACGGAGAGCATCCGGTGCCTTGCTTGCGTCCAGATATCTACCACCAAGTGCTCAGATCGTCAGACCTGCCCTGGCCTGATTGGGCTGGGATATTGGAGGATATCTGGGAGGACAGGCAGTCGCTTCTAGCAGCTCCGCATCAGATCGACGGGCTCGATCCAGTGCGCCGAGACCTGGAGACTGCTGTACGATGTACACTCGAACTGGCGCTGCATACCGATAAGTTTGTCCCCCACCGTTGGTGTACGGCTCTCCCGCCGGGCCGTTCTGAGGAAAGACAGATGGCAGAGGAGATCGCAGCGCTAGAGAAGTTGTACGTTGATTTTGGCGGGCAGATCGAGGCACTGATCGCTGCTTACAAGGCTGGCCCGCAAGTTCGCGCCGCCCCGGCTGATGACCTATGGCAACGCTGGGTACGGGAACGATTCTTCGATGGTGGACCACTCCCTGAGCAGATTCCTGTCCAGGATTGGCTGGAGATACTGATCGCCAGCGGTTGGATCACCAAAGGCAACGGCCGCTGGAAGAAATAGTGACCGGCCTACCGGGCTGGGCCTGAAGATGCCAGGCCCAGCCGCTCCCACAGCCACTCGCGCAGGGGATGTTCCAGTTGTTCCGCCCTGTCCAGGGCTTCTCGCCATAGTTGGCTGGCCCGATCGATCTGATCCATGGCCTGGTAGATATCACCCAGGTGGAGCATGACGTAGACCATGCCCCACTCATCCTGCAATGCCTGGCATAGGCGCAGACTCTCGGTTGCAACCTGCCGCGCAGCGTCGTACTCTTCCAAATCAGCACAGATCCGGCTGAGGTAGTCGAGGATTTGCGCCTGTGACTTGCGATCGCCGGTGTACCGGGACAGTTCCAGACTCATTTCGGCGTACTCTCTCGCGCCCTGAAGGTCGCCTTGCCGCCTGCTCACATCGGAAAAGACATAGAGGATCGAAGCCCGTTCGGCGCGTTCATGAATCTCCTCACAGATCCGCAGTGCATCCTCGCAGTGTTGTCGTGCGGAATCATATTCGCGTTGTTCCAGCGCAAGGTCGGCCAACAGGCCCAGAGTCCGTATCGCGCCCCGCTGATCGTTTCTATGCTGAACGCTCACCGCCTGCTTTAAAAGTCGCTGCGATTCATCATAGTCGTCTCGATAGTAGCATATCGTAGCCAGCCTGAAAAGTGTCTCGGCCACCCCCAATTGGTCGTCAAGTTGCTCTCGAATCCGCCGGCTCTCGGCCAGAAGCTGTTGTGCAAGGTCAAAGTCAGCCTCCTCGATCGCAATACGCCCCAGGTGGTAGTGTGCATCAGCGATTCTGCGCTGGTCGCCCAAGTCCTGGCAGATCTGGAGACTGCAAGATAGATGCTCTTTGGCTTCGGCATAATCGCCCTGCTCGATGCACGCACGGCCCCACTGGAGGAGGCGAGAGGCTAGCATCTGGCGATCCACCATTGCCTCCGCTGCCTCGCCGGCCCACTGGTAGCCCTGCCGCGCCTCGGCAAAATGCCCCCGAGCAAACCAGGCATCCGTCAGTGCCCCGGAATAGTCCAGGACCAGTTGCCATCTCTTATTCTCATACGCCGTCCTCATGCCGGCCGACAGGTTATCCCACTCCTCTTCGAGGGCAGCATAGTCGCGCTGGTGCTGTTGGGCATAGTCCTGGTAGTAGCAAGCCATGCGGAGGTAGGCGGTCTCGTCCTGCCCCAGGCATTCGGCCGCAAAATCGGCCAGCAGTGGGTGCTGTCGATAACAGATGTCGCCCTCCTCCGCCAGCAGAGACAAAGCCACAAGCTCTGCGAGAGAGTCCTCTGCTGTGTCGTTATCCACTTCCGCCACAGCGCAAAAGGCGGGCGTGGCAAAGGGACGCCCACCAAATATGGCCAGCAAAGCAAAGCTCCGGCGCAGCGGCGCGTCCAACGCCTCCCAGCTCACCACGAAGGAAGCCCGCACCTCCCGGTCGCTGATCCTGAGCTCGTTTAGCCGGCTCTTTTCATCCCGTAGCCGACCTGCAAGGTCGGCCAGCCGCCAGCGGTGGCGAGAGGCCAGGCGTTGGGCGGCGATCTCGACCGCCAGAGGCAGATTCCCCAGAAGCTGGCAGATCTCGCCAGCGCACTCTTTTTCGGCTTCCAGCCTGTGCTGGCCGAGGATTTGGGCCAGCAATTGGTGGCTTTCCTCCGCAGCCAATGGCGCCAGAGGATATTCATAGCCATTCAGGGCCACAGCTACCTCGCGGCTTCGAGTGGTCACCAGCACAGTGCACTGCTCGCCCCCAGGGAGGAGTGGCCATACCTTTTCCACGCTCTGGGCATCGTCCAGGATCACCAGCACCTTTTTGTGGGCCAGCAAGTCGCGGACTGCTGCCGCCCGGCTTTCCAGGTCGCGTAACCCGGTATAGTCTCGTTTATAGGCTGCAGCCCAGCTATCCAGGATAGACAGCGCCTCGCTGCGGGCGACGTTTGCCCACAACACCCCATCGGTGAAATGGCCGTTCAGTCGGCGCGCTACTTGCTTGGCCAGTGCCGTCTTGCCCACGCCCCCCATGCCGACCAGGCAATAGATTGTTCTCGGCGAATGAACTATCGCCTCGCAGAATTCCCCCACCTGCTTGTCCCGGCCGACAAAAGAGACACGATCCACAGGGACCATGAAGGGGGCGCCTGCCGACCTGCCCTGTTCCTCTCTCCTGGCCCGGCTCAACTTTGCCAGTCGCTCGATCTCCAGGCCGCTTGGGTCCCGCCGACAGTGATCGAGCAGCAGCGTGACCTTTTCATCGCGGCGCATTCCCCGGCTGAACTTGTCGTACACACTGACAAAGTGGCCCAGGCACAGCGACTCTAGCTCTGCATCGTCGATTGTATCCAGTTGTTGCCGCAGATCGGCCAGGCTTGGTCTTTCCATTCTGGCACTCGGCCCAAGCGGATATTTCAGACTCTCCCTACCACTCGTACCGCGCCGTGTACGTCACTTCCACTTCCCCATTCGCCTCCACCGGGATGCGAAACTCGATCGTCTGCGCATCCATCTTGTCAAACTCGTGGCTGGCGTCGAGGATCGTCCACGCACTCCACCGGAAGAGGTGCTCCACCACGCGCACCTCCACGTCCTCGTCCTTGTGGTTGCGCAGCGTGATCCGGAACGTCTCTTCCATCCAGTCGTCGTCGTACTCGGCCTTGAAATCGGTCTGCACCCGCTCGCCCACAATGTCGAACGCGTCGCCGACGTAGAGGCGCACCTGCTCGTCCTTCGGCGTGTGGTCGATCGAATCCTCGCCCACCAGCAGCGTCGACCCGTCCACATCCTGCTGGTACACGCGCAGCACCCCCTTCGGCAGTGGCACACCCAGCCCTTGCTCCTCCCCGTTTTCAAACTCGACCATGACCATCACCTTGGTGTTCGAGCTGGTCCCGTAGCTGGGATCGTCCAGCGGGGCGTAGGCGGGGTAGTAGCTCATCTGCGCGCCGTCGTACACAAAGAACTTGCTCGCCGGCACACCCACCGCCGTTACGAACTCGATCTGCTTGGTCTGGTTATCCTTTACGGTCACCGGGCGCTGCACCTCGTACAGGTGGTATTCAAAAAACGCGCGCTCCTCCACCTGCACCGCGCCTGTCGGCGCCGCCTCGTAGAACATGTCCTTCGCTACTGCGTACTCGTCGGTTGGCGCGCGGTGAATATCGCCTGCGATCAGCTTCAGTTTGGCATCCTCGTACGCCGTGCCGCTCCGGTTGTCGAGCGTCACCCACCCATTCAGATCGAGGCTCGTCTCATCGGCTGACAGGACCACGATATAGTCGGCCGCCCAGTTGATGCCGTTCGTCAGGTACGTCACCTCCACATCCTGGCTACCTCCCGCGGCCGACTCGACCAGCCACACGAGCGTCGGGCGCGTGATCAGCCCGTCGGGCAGTGCCGGGAAGGCAAACTCTTTGATCTGCCCCAGCTTGAGCACCGTCACCTGCCCGTCGGCAGCCTCCAAGATCACGTCCTCCGCGCCGCTCAGCAGCGTGCCGACGTACTCCTGCCCGTCCTCGGTCACCACCGCGATCTCCTGGTCGATATACTTTTGCAGGAGCTTGGCCGTGCCCACCACGTCGTATTCATAATTCTGCTCGACCACTACTGTGCCGTCCGGGTCTGTCATCGACTCGAAATGCACGCTCGCCGGGTCAATCAGTGCTGCCACGTCGACGAACCTCACCTCGTTCAGCCCTGCTTGCAGCGTCATCTGCCGCTGCTCCTTCACCAGCGCCAGGTTCTGGTTGTAGACGGCGAGCTCCACGTCCGTCTCCTGGGCCGTCTCCTGGGTCGCCTCCGGCGCAGCGCTCACCCCGCGCCCGGTGCCCGACCACGCTGCCGCTACCCCCGCAGTCGCCAGTGTCACCACCGCCAGCACGATCCACACCACCCATCGTTTTTTTGCCATTTTTCCCTCCTCATGTCTTGCTTCCATATCTGCTCAATCATCGGGGGCTGGGGTGTGTGCGGGCACCGCACGCACCCCAACTCCCCCCCTTTATTGAGATGATACTTGCTTCCACAATCCCAAGACGCCGTCACGCGCGTGTTGGTTCCGTGATGCGTGATGCGCGATCTGTTCACACATCACGCATCACGTTTCACACTTCAGTTGCTCCTTGTACCTCTCTCGGATCTGTCCCACGAGCGCACAATACTCGTCACTTCCATAGTCAGGGTAGGTCCAGGGCCAGGGGCGAAAGCGGCCGCGCTGGTAGGTGAGTGTCCCTTCGCCATAGATGCCCTGCCCCAGGTAGATCCGGTGCGCGTGATCCTTGGTCGTCGCCAGCACGAGCTTGCCGAGCGAGACGTAGCCGGGGTCGATGTTCACCACTCGCCTGTCGCCCTTGGCGAGCGACCATTCGATCTCGTTCGTTTGAAGCTTGATCTCGGGCAGCCTGGCCGGATCGATCAGCCGCTCGAAGGTGACAATCTGCCTCTGAAGCCCCGTGCCGAACTCGGCCTCGTAGTAGGTTGTGTGATCAAAGGGCAGCAGATCGCTCATCAAGTCAACGGGACCATACAATCTCTCCAGCGCCTCACGCACTCGATCCAGCAGCGCCACGTCCGCCGCCAATAGGCTGATCACCAGCTTGGCCGGCTGCACCTGCTTGGCCGTTCCCATGGTCGCAGCCTACCAGCCAGGGTTGATCGTCGGCACAGCTTCGATCGCACCGACCGCACGCAGCGGGTCCTGGATGGCCGGCGCAAAGAGCACGCTGTAGTAAGGGTTCATGATGGCCACGGCCCGCCCGTGGCTCAGGACGTCGTCCTCGCGCGGTGCATTCGGGCGCGCCCCCTTGATTTCCGCCACCACGGCAACCCCGGCACGCTCCAGTGACTGGCTGATGGTGCGCACATAGTCATCGCTCCCGGGAAATGTGCCACGCACCAGGGCTGCTGTCGCGCCGGACGGCGCGGCCACCTGCCCCACGTCGGGCAGCACGTCGAATCCATGCAGGTAGTTGTTGCCCTTGAATTCGTGGAGCAGCGCTTGTGCGTGCTTGAAATCGTTCACGGCAGGAACTTTACCATCGCTCGCGCGTCGCCGCCGCGGAGCGCACTGGCGTGGCGTCATACATACGATTCTGGGCGCGCGGCACCCCGACCACGAGCGTCAGCAGCACGGCCAGCGCCAGGATCGCGGCGGTCGTGGCCACCAGTTGCGTGTCAGACTGTTTCACGGCAATGCCGATGAATGCCCAGGATATCACACCCACGAACGCCACGTCGCCCCTGTCGAGGCTCATCGCCACCGCGACCACCGCGGCCACGATGAGCATGATCACGGCCCACGCCGCCTCGCCGATCCCCCAGCCGTTCCACCCTGCCCAGTCGAGCACCGACGTGACGTTGGCCACCGTCGCAACCGTGATCCAGCCCAGGTAGATGCTGAACGGCACGCGTATGCACCACGTCTCGGCCGCAGGCACGCGCAGACGGCCAGTGCGCAGGCGGAGGTAGATCAAGATCAGGAGTACGAGTAGGGCAAACATCGCGACGAGCGTCCACCAAAAGTACTCATAGTGCCAAAAAAGGAGCCACGCGATGTTGGCCACACAGCTCAGGGCATAGAGATAGCCCACACGCCGCAGCCGCGGGTTCGTCCGCTGCGCGGGCAGCGCCTGATAGATCGAAAAGGCGAGCAGCGCGATGTAAATCAGGCCCCAGATGGCAAACACGTAACCGGCCGGCACAAAATAGACGTCGAACCGGTCCGAGATCTCGCCCGTGGTCTGCCCGTTGATCGGCAGCGCATTGGCGAGGGTGTTGACCACGATCACGGCGATCGTGGCAAGGACGTTCACGACTTGGCGCACGATGTCTTTCATACGGCCCTCCTTCTCCTACTCCTCTCGATTCCTTTTGCCTCAGCCTGCCAGCCCCGCGCGGATGCCTTCCAGGTTCTTCCGCGCGTGCCATGCGTAGGCCCAATACTCGGGCAGCGCTTCGCACCTCGCCAGGATCCGTGCCAGCGTGGCGCACGCGTACTCGTCACACGCTGCACAGCTCTCCAGTCGACGTTCCACGGCGCATGCCCGAATCTTGCACTGCCGGCAGTAGCCATTCAGGCGACTATCCTGGGCGGTGCACCCATCGCACAGCATGTCCTGCATGCTGATGTGTGGTGCGTTAAACTCGGTGCTCCACCGCACGAGCACTTTTTCCAGCGCATCCATATCACCGGCCTGTGTCGCTACATACGCCGGGCACTCACCACACGATAACCCACAATACGCGATCATCCTGTCTCCCTCTCCACCCTATGGCCTCAACATACCATATCCAACATCCAATATCTCCCCTTCTCACTCCCCCGCTCCATACTTCCGCTTCACCTCTTCACTCACTTCCCCCACCTCCTCGCCCACGGCGTACAGGTAGCGCCGCCCCGAGTCCTCACTCACGTACTTGAACCGCTTGCCAAGCTCCTTGGCCGTCTCGTTGACGCCTTCCTCTGCCACTCGCTCGCGCAGCCACGCGCCGAACAAGCCGTGCTCCTCGGCGATCCTCTCCATCTCTTGCGCGTTCTCGATCGTCGCGCGAATCTTGGCCTTGTAGCGAATGATCCGCTCGTCCTGGCTCAGCCGCTCGACGTCCACATCGGTGAAATCGGCCACCGTGCCGACGTCAAAGCCCTCGAACGCGTCGAGAAAGCCGTCCCACTTGCCCATCACGACCTGGCGGTTCAGGCCGCCCATGAAAATCACGGCGGTCATCATTTCCAGGTAGCCGGCGTCGTTCTCCGGCCGGTGCCCCGGCGTGATGTGTTGCATCGTACGCTCCTTTCGTGTTACCTGCGCCCTCGTTCTCTCTCTGGGGGAGCTTACTTCTCCACAGCCTCCAACATCTTTTCCACCTGGTACCCCGACTCCGCTTCCGCTTCGCGCAGCGTCTGGATCACGTCGTACGCGTCGACGATCCTGGCCGCTACCTCGCCGGGATCGGCGTCGGGATCTGCCATAATCTTGACGGTGGCGATGGTCAGCATCCACGCCGTCAACTGCTCGAACGCCTCATGGTTGAACCAGAGCACGTCGCGGTAGCGGTTCACCTGCAGGAACCGTTGAACCTCGCCGTCGCGCAGCCAGGCGTCGAGTACCGCGTAGGCGCGCCGTGGCTTGGCCTCCTCACTGCGGAACCAGTCGGCGTGAGCGGTGAGCATTTTCACCGTGCCGACGGTCCACCATGCAGCGTCCTCGTCAAAGCCCAGATCCTGCCCCGCCGCCGCGATCAGCTTGCCGAGCAGCCACTCGTCTACCCACGCCTGGCTGATCTCGAGATAGTCGTCGCCGCGCACGGTGCGCCCCAGCGGGTGGACAAAGACCCAGCTCAGGAGCGCACTCCACCGTTGCACGTCGCCGTCGAGGTGCGACTCGATCATCTCGGCCGCCTCCTCGTAGCGGCGCGCGCCTGGCAGTGGAAAGCGGTTGAGGAGCACTGGCAGTTGGAGCGCTGCGGCCAGCTCGCGCCCCGCAGCTTCGGCGACGGCGTCCGCCGCGACGGTGTCGCCGTCGCGGCGGCCCGCTGTAAATTGGCCGATCTCGTGCAGCAGGCGCAGCAGGCGCACCTGAAAGTCCTCGATCACCTCGCGATCGACCTCTCCACCCGGCTCTGTCACGCGGTTGTCTATCAGCCATCGCAACGCACCGGCATTCACCAGCTCGCGGAAAGGCTGGTGGATTGGCTGCAAAAAGAGCTCGTGCAGCGCCTCTTCGATGCTCGGCACCCCACGGCCGGCCAGGTAGCCTGCCAGGTGCCCGTACTGGCGCCACTCGTTGTCGACCACTTGGCGCCAGTCGAGGAATACGTGGCACTTGTAGGCGTCCACCTCCACATAGAGGCCGTTCTCCCACAGCTCTGTGCTGTTGCGCACGTATTCGAGCCCGGTGACGTGGTCGCGGAAAATGACATAGGAGTTCGGGTCGTTGCGCAGCCCGAGCCCTTCGCCCAGGCTTCTTTGCACCAGTACCTTGTCACCGTCATTGCCCGTTTTCACCGCATAGGCCACCGAGGTCTTGATCCACCCCCTGGCACTTGCATATTTGTTGTGATAAACGACCAGCGCACGCTCGTCGCCCGAGCGGTTCGAGTAGGCGAACACATCCTCGTTGACGTGCCCCTCGGGCGTGAAAAAGTCATAGAGCAAAAAGTGCTCTACCTCGGCAAAGAGGTAGCGGCGGTGGAGCAGTGGAAAAATCTCGCGCTCGTGGCGCTTGACCAGGTAGGGATCGATCTGTTCGTCCCAGTAGGCACGCCGGTACTCCATGCCATACTTTTCGGCCAAGCCCTGGATCTGTCCATGGCCAAACATGGGCAGGCCGGGCAGGGTGACCATCACCGTGGCGACCCCAAAGTACTTGTCCCCCTTGCCAAACTGGGCCACCGCCGTCTCTTCGTCAGGGTTGTTCATAAAGTTGACGAAACGCTTCAGGATTTCGGTGTCGAACTCGAGCGTGTTTTTCATCACCGAGCGGTACTTGGCGTTATCCTCGTCGCGCAGCATGTTCATAAAGGCGCTGTTGTAGACACGGTGCATGCCCAGCGTGCGCACGAAATAGCCTTCGAGCAGCCAGAATGCCTCGGCCAGCAGTAGTGTGTCGGGCGCCTCCTGTGCCACGCGGTCGACCACCTCGCGCCAGAACTCGACAGGCATCGCCGCGTCGAACTGCTCTTTGGTCAGCCCATGCTCCGCCCGCGTGGGGATGGCCCCGCCGGTGCCCGGCTCGGGGAACCAGAGGCGTTGGTAGTGGCGCTTGGCGAGGGTCATGGCCGCGTCGAAACGAATGATGGAAAAGTGGCGCGCGACGTGCAGGATGGTCTGGATCACCGCTTCGCGCACCTCGGGATTCAGATAGTTGAGCTGCGCGGTGTCGTTCCACGGCATGCTGGTGCCGTCGTTGCCGTGGTAGATATATTTCTCGGACCCGGTCCAACGATCGACCCGCTTGAACACGACAGCGGCATCGGTGCGGTCATAGTAGTGATCTTCGATCAAGATGCTCACGCGGTCATCGCGCGACAGGTCCGGCCCGTCAAAGCTGTAGGACGGGAAGGGACTGTAGTCGAGCGCGATGAACCAGTCGGGGTGCTCAATTACCCACCTGGAATAGATGCCCACGTGGTTTGGCACCATGTCACTCGCCATGCGGATGCCGCGTTCCCTGGCCCGGTGGCACAGGTTCTGATAGGCCTCCATCCCGCCCAGGTCGGCAGCGATGTCATAATCGTAGAGCGAGTAGGCCGATGCCACTGCTTCCGGGTTGCCCGTGCGCTGCTTGATCTCCTGCGACGCGGGGCTGCGCTCCCAGATGCCGATCAACCACAGGCCACTGAATCCCCAGCGCGCCAGTGTGTCCAACTCCTCGTCGGGGATCTGGTCCAGGCGCCGGATCTCGCGGCCATATTCGCGGGATAGTTGGTGCATCCAGACATAGATATTTTTGGCCAGCATCACCAGGCGCGGCATCCAGTCGAGGTCGCGGCTAAAGCGCTCGGGCTCCACCTCCATGCCTGTGTATTCCAGCACGAGGGCGGGGCCGGGCCCGGCGAATATCGCCCGCTCCTCCTCCTGGATCAGATCGAGGCTTCCGAGGAGCCGGTAAAAGTAGCTACCGAGCAGGCGTGTCCAGCGCCTTCGGATGAACTCGAGCTGGTCTAGCAGCGAGTGGGGGTGGGCACGCACGGGGGCAAGGAGCAGGTCGACGAGATTCTCGTTCTCGGGTCCAAAATGCGGCTGCGTCTCAAAGAAATCGTACAACTCGTCCATCACCCGCACATAGGCCGTCTCCCGCTCCATGCCACTGTCGTCGAACAGCTCGCCAAAGGGGGAGAAGGCAGGGTTGCTGTTGGCGAGCCAGAGCATGAGCAGCTCTTCGAGCAGGATCTGGCGGTTGGGCACACCGCCCGTCTCGCCGGTTACGTATTCATCCAGCTCTACTTCTCGCCTGTAGAGTACGAGTGGAGGAAACTCGTCGGCGAACTGGCGCAGGGTGCGGTCCACCGCCTCACGGCCCACCTGGGCATCGAGCCAGGCCAGGGCCATGGCCATGGCCTCAGGGTTCTTTTCGCGGCGGTAGAGTCCCACGACATAGTGTGACAGCTCGTCGATCAGGCCCATGGCGTTGATCTGCCCGGCGCGCACCGCCTGCTCCGGAAAGCGGGCCAGATCGCGCTTTTCGTTCATCTTTTGCGCAAAAAGGCGGGCGGCATAAAAGTTGGCCAAGATGACGTTGCCCGTCAGGCCAAAGAGGGCCTGGTCAAAGGCATAGCGCTCGCGGGCGCGGCGCGAGATGTGGAACTCCATGTGAACGGCGTGCTCTTGGTGCATTCTCTTCTCCCCGGTGGTCGATCTATCAACAACTGTGAGCAACAAAAACCCCGCCCGGAACGACGACGCGCCATCGCGCCGAGGATTTCGTGTATTCACGAGGCCCCTTCATTATGCCCTGATCGATAGCCCGTGTCAAGTTCTAGCACACGCGACTAAGAAACGATCATCAAATATTGCCCCACACGCACGCATAGCGTGATACAGCGGACACCGGGCCGTGTGCCAGGTCGCGCTCCAGTCGCGACACGCCGGCCCGCCACGCCTCGTCCGGGATCAGGTGAAGTGAGGAATAGGCGCGGTCACGGTATGGGCCGGCGTCGGTGACCAGGTACGGCTCCTCTACGACCTCGGTGCGCAGATTTCGCAACCCTGCCACCGCCATCCACGCTTCTATCTCCGCCAGCCTCGGGTAGCGGGCCAGCTCGACCTCGACCGTATCGGGGAAATAGCCTGACAGGACTTCGCGCTGGCGAATGATCTCGGCCGAATCGGTCACCGTGCACACACTCCTACCCGGATGAAGGATGCGAGCCACCTCGTGAAAGTACCGGGCGCGGTCGGCGACGTGGTGGATCACGTCCACCGAGAAAATCAGGTCGAACGACCGGGCGGCACAAGGTAGTGCCTCGGCCCTGCCGGCGAGCCAGGTAACAGGGGCACGTGAGGCGCTAGCCTGTCGCAACATGCCAGTCGAGGGGTCGAGGCCCCACGCGGTGCATTCCTCGCCAGCAGCCAGCGCCTGGATATAGTTCCCGGTGCCGCAGCCGACTTCCAGCACGCCGCCCCCTGGCCGGGCGTGGCATGCTCCGGCCAATTGCTCGAACACACCGCGGTGTACCTGACGATGGGCCGCATACACCCCGGCGGCGAGATCGTAATTGACTCCCCGGCGCATCTCTCAGCCCTCCTGCTGTGCAGCTTCTCGTGGCCCCATGGCCGCGCGCCCGGTCTGGCCGTTGACGAGGGCCAGGCATGTCGTTCCCGCGTCGCCCACGTGGGCCACCCACACCGGCAGCAGCACGAGCTGGTAGGTGACGCCGATGACCTGGAAGGCGGAGGGCGCCGTCGAGAGGCGCGACGCGGCGTCGAGGCCGACGCGGCTGTCGACGCTGAACTGGAGCCCGCCGCGGCTGCCGCTGGCGGCTCTCGCCTTGCGCTCTGCTTCCTTGCGCGCCCTGTCGATCAGCGTGGCGTGCGCCTCTTCAGCCGCCAGCTCGACGTCGCGGCTGTAGAGTTCGGCCGGCCAGTTGGCGAGCAGCCCTGGCTCGTAAGGCACCATGCTTTCGACGCCAAAGGGATAGACTCTTTCGACGAGGTCCACCGGGGGCACGTCAAAGCCCGGGAGGAAGAGGTTCTCGTACGTCTGCCAGCCGATGGTCTCTTTTTCGTCGCGTATCCATCTCTTGGTAAAGCGGTAGCCTTCGACGATGCCATCGAACACCCAGAATGGGAGGTACACGCCCTGCAGGCCCTGGATCGAGTCGGAGCGGCCGTTCCACCACGACGCCAGGCGACGCCATCTACCTATCATCATCTCTTCAATCGCCGCGCGCGCACCTGCCTCGTGCACCTCAAAGGGCAGAAACCCGTCGGGCTGCTCCAACTCGCGCTGGCTGTCGGCGGCGAGCACGTTGGCCGAGCCGCAGAAGGCACACACGCGGGCCAGGTGGTGTGCCAGGCTCATCTCGGCGCCGCACGTGCGGCAGCGAACGATGCGCTGCACGTCTCGCCACGCGCGCCGCTGCGCCTGCCGCTTCAAACGGAGCGTGTGCAAGGCACCCGCTGCGCCGTCCACTACATTCTCACGCTCGAGCTGCATTTCGAGGCCGCAGTAAGGGCAGGCGATGGCTCCTGCGCCGGGCCGGTACTCCCACGCGCCGCCACACTTGAAACAGTGCGCTGTCACGATCTCGTCCTGGGCCAGCGGTCGAGCCGTGGCTACCTGGCCGCGCGCCACTACGAGAGCGTCGCGGGCCAGGGGGTGGGCCGCGTCCAACCGGGCTGCCTTTTCCAGGTACCTGGCGCGCTCGACGACGTCGTCGGTGGTGGCTGTCAGCCACACCCATGGATCGACAAAGTCGGGGGCTGTATGGGTCAGTGCTTGCAGCTCGCTCGCGGCTGCCGCGCGCTCACCTCGCCGCAGCCGCATGTAGGCTCCGGCAAAGATGAGGATCTCGCGCTCTGTTGGTTCATAGTCACGCACGTACGACGAATGGGGGCCAGGCTGACCATGGGGATCCTCGCCCAAGGCCAGCCGGTAGTCGCGAAAGAACCAGACGGCATCCCATCGTGATTCGAACGTGAACTGTGGCTCTGGCTGGTGACGGCCGTGCCAGTAGCCCTGGAGCTCCTGGAGCAAGGGCTGGTAGGCGTAGCGGCGCGCCCATTGCACGTAACCCAGGGCGGCCGCGCCGGTAGGCGGGCGAAACCCGCACTGGGGGCAGTGCGCCGACTCTTTCCACGGATCAAATTCGCTTTCGTGCCCACACTGGGGGCAGGAGAATGCCTGCATTGAGCGTCCCTCGCTTCACCCGGTTGCTTCGCCCCATGACTATATCACACCCCACCAGAGAGTGCAAGAGCCATGTGACAAAAATCATGGCGGGCAGGCGCGGATACGGGTATACTCGGGACAAGATACCCGATCCGGTGCGACGCACTGGCGACAGTCCGTCGCGCTTATGACGGAAGGAGAATTTGAGAACCGTGCAGAAAATGGTCCGAAGTATCGTGCAGATCGACCAAGAGTTGTGCAACGGCTGCGGCCTGTGCGTCACCCCGTGCGCCGAGGGGGCGATCGAGATCGTGAATGGCAAGGCGCGCGTCATCAGCGACGAGTTGTGCGACGGCGCCGGTTTTTGCCTGGCCGTGTGCCCCACCGGCGCACTGAGCGTGGTCCAGCGCGAGGCGGTGCCGTTCGACGAGGCGGCCGCCCACGCGCAGGAGCAGGCCCGCGGGCCAGCCTATCTCACGCAGACCTGCTTCCGCTGCGGCGCGAGCGAGCGCGGCAGCATCCTGCTCCCGATTCGTACCGAGGGGCGCAGCCTGTGGGCGTGCACCCGGTGCCTGCCGGCGTTGATTCATGGCTAGTAGTAGATTGGCAAATTGGTAGGTTGGTCGCGACCAATCTACCAATTTACCAATCTACCAGTGGCCGTCAGTTTGCATTTTTCCGAGACTATGGTATAATGGTGCTCTGTTCGGGCGGTTAGCTCAGATGGCCAGAGCACCACGTTGACATCGTGGGGGTCACAAGTTCAAGTCTTGTACCGCCCACCAG
>JAFGIA010000057.1 GCA_016929795.1 Anaerolineae bacterium | reverse complement strand
GGTCGTTGGCCCAGCCGATGATGTCGGGGCCTTCGCCGGCGGGGATGGCCACGCTCAGGGCGTTGGACGTGTCCTCCGGCTTGGACATGTCGATCGTGACGCCCTGATCGGCGGCACACTGGTTGATGGCTTCTTCGATGGCGGTGAGATAGTCACCACTCCACTGGTGCCAGATGGTGAGGGGGACGCCCACTGGGCCCGAGGGGGCCTGGGTGGGTTCTTCAGCTGGGGCCTGAGTCGCCTGCCCCGCGGGGGCCTCCGTGGGCTCTACGGCAGGTTCCTCTGTGGCGCCACAAGCACCGAGTACCAGGCTCATGACCACCAACAGGGCCAACAACGTAAACCAAGACTTTTTCATGCTCTCCTCCGTTTTTCAAAAGCTAAAGTGATTGCCTCTTGGGCATGGCATATCGCCAGGGGATCGAATCGAATTGTTGGATGGTACCACCTCCTCTCCGGATCTCTACATTACCTCGCCTATGTATAGGTGTTTGGATCAGGATCATTATACCACGTTTTTCCAGGTTGACAACTCTTGCAGGTCAAGTGTTTCCAGGGCACGCGAGTCCGTTCACACCGAGCGCGGGCCTTGAATCCCGCTCTTTGACGAGGCTCGTGGAGTGTGCTAGAATGACACGGAGTTGAGGAAGAGAGAGCATGAGCGACCTGCGGAACCGGGCGAGCACCACATCCCTGCTGTTGCTCACAGCCGGGGTTGCAGCCATCGCGATCTTTGCCCATGCCTACTCGCCCGTGACGATCGACGATGCGCCGATCACGTGGCGCTACGCCGAGAATCTGGCCGCCGGCAAAGGGATGGTGTACAACGAGGGCGAGCGTGTGTTGGGCACAAGCACACCCCTTTTCACCCTCCTGCTGGCGCTCGCCCGGCTGGTCGGGTTGCCGGTGCCGGCCGCTGCCCAGGGGTTGAGCCTGGCAGCGAGCCTGCTGGCCATCGGCGTGTACTATGCGCTGGCTCGGAAGCTGATTTCGGAGGGAATGGCGCTCTGGACTGGCCTGTTTTTGATCGGCAATGGGCTGCTCGCCAGCCAGTCAAGCTGGGGGATGGAAACCGGCCTCTACGTGTTGCTCGCAGGTCTTGCCTTCTTGCTCCACGCGCATGGGCGCAACACGCTGGCAATCGCCGTCGCGGGGCTGTGCCTCCTGACCCGTCTCGATGGGCTCATAGTTGGAGTCGTTCTTCTCGGTGCGCTGGCGTTGGAACGCAGGCGCATCCCGTGGAGGCAGCTTGCACTCTATGTGGCATTCGTGTTGCCCTGGCTCCTGTTTGCGCAGATCTACTTTGGCTCCTTCCTCCCCCAGTCGATGATGGCCAAGGCAGGGCATGTGTTGGTGACGGAGCGGCTGTGGCTGGTTGCCATATTCCTGGCCCCTCCCCTCGTCGTGTATCTGCCTTTTCTCGCGATCGGCGCCGGCTCGCTGGCGGCTTGCCCATCCTCGCCCTGGCGCGCCCTGCCACTCCTCGCCTGGCTCGTCCTGTACGCCACGGCTTTTATCCTCTTTCCTGTCGATCCTTACCCATGGTACTTTACCCCTCTCCTGGTGCCTGCGGCAGTTGTGATCGGAGTCGGCATCGACCGCGTGCTGGTGTGGGCGGGGCGATGGTGTCCTATCGCGGGTAGCATCTACCGGTCAGGTGCGGCGCTCTTTCTCGTGGCTTTGCTCGCCTACAGCACCTATCACGGCTACCTGACCATCTCGTATTGGAAGGCGTACGTGGCGACGTACGAGGCGCAGCGGGTTGAAATCGGTCTGTGGCTGCGCGACAACACGCCGCCGGCTAGTGCCATTGCCACGGCTGGCATCGGCCAGGTGGGATACTATTCGCAGCGGCGCATCGTCGATCTCGGAGGCCTGGTGACGCCGATGGGCGGCTTGTACGCGGTACGCGACTGGCAAGAGTTCGAGCCCGATCTGATCCTCTATACGGTGGGAGGGGAACACCCCCAGGGCGACTGGACGGCTTTCCAGCCGAGCCCGATGCGGCTCGGCTGGGATACACGCGCGGATGGGCGCTGCGATACGCTGGTGCACACGTGGGCCCGCGCCAAGCCGGCGGGCGGTACCTACTACCTCTACCGGGTGAACGCCTGCCCGTAATGCCGGTGCCATGCACCTCCGAGAAGGGTTTGGCTGGATGCTGTTTTGTCTTGCGCCCTCGCTGTGGTATAATGCACCCTGACGAGGGTGTGAGACGGAAACAGGATGGACAGCCACAGGCAGACAACATCTCACGGGGACCCAACAGGCGGGAGCCACCTGGCTCCTGCCGAGTGGCAGATTGCCTTTGACGCCACCGCCGATGGCCTTGCCGTTCTCGATCCCGATCTGCGCATCGTGCGTGCCAACCGCACGCTTGCCAATTGGTACGGCACCTCTCCAGAGGCACTGCATGGCCGCTTTTGCTACGACGTGTTCGATCTTGCCGACGCCCCGCCGCCACACTGCCCGGTGCGCCAGGCGCTGGACACTGGCACGACCGCCCACGCCGAGTGCCAGATGCCGCAGTTGCACGCCATCTGTGTGTGCACCGCCTACCCTGTGCCCGCGTCACACGGGCAGGGTGCCCGGCGTGCCATCCTGGTCGTGCACGACGTCACCCGCTTGCGCAGCGCCGAGCGCGCGCTTGGTCGCTTCCTGGAGAGCGCTGGCGAAGGGGTATGGGAGATCGACCGCCAGGGGACGACGGTGTATGCGAACGCTCGCCTGGCCCGCATGCTCGGCTGCGACAGCCCTACGGCCCTCATCGGGCGGCGCCTCTACGATTTTCGCCCGCGGACCTCTTCGGGCACCTCTCTCTTTTCAGATAGGAGCAGAGAGGTGACAGGCGAGGCGCTCGAATGTACCCTGCGCCGGCTCGACGGCTCGGACTTGTACGTCATCCTGTCCATCGTCGCCCAGCGTGACGACGCGGGACATTTCGCCGGGGCCACCTTGTTTGTGACAGATGTGACGCGCTGCCGCCAGGTCGAGGCAGCCTTGCGCCAGGCGGAAGCGCGCTATCACGCCCTCTTTGAGAATGCCACCGAGGCGATCCTCATCCACGATCTGTCGGGCCGCTTTGTCGCGGCGAATCAGGTTGCGATTTGGCGCCTGGGCTACAGCCCGAAAGACCTGATGGAATTGAAGGTGGTCGACGTGGAGGTGGCTGAAAGTGCTGTGTGCTTTTCCGAGCGCCTTCTCCATTTGCAGCGTTACGGTCACCATCTGATCGAGACTGCGCACGTCGCGCGTGACGGCAAACAGATCCCGACAGAGGTGAGCAGCCAGCTCATCGAGTATGATGGGCAGCCGGCCGTGCTGATGATCGCGCGCGACGTGACCGAGCGCAAGCAGATGCAGCAGGCTCTGTTGCGGACCGAGCGCCTGGCTGCTGTAGGGCAGATGGCAGCGGCCCTCGTTCACGAGATCAACAACCCGCTGCAAACGATGCTCAGTTGCATCGAGGCCACGCTGCACCTGCCACTCGACGACGAAAAGCGTACGCGCTACCTGGAGGTAATGCACCGCGAGACGCGGCGCCTCAACACCATTACCCGGCGCATGCTCGACTTTTCAAGGCCGGCACGGCTTGCTCGCCAGCCAGTGTCTATATCGGATGTCCTCGACTATACTGTCACGCTGGCAGCCCGCCAGCTCCAGCGGGCACGCATTGGGCTGCAGCTCGATGTGTCGGAAACCCTTTACCCTGTTTGGGCATCGCGTGACGAGCTGATCCAGGTATTCCTCAACCTGATGATCAACGCTGTCGAGGCAATGCCCCACGGGGGGCAACTGCGCATCACGGCTGCCGCGCGCGATGAGGCAGTGGAAATAAAATTCGCCGACACAGGGCCTGGCTTTTCAGAGGGGAGTCTCGACCAGATTTTTGACGCATTCTTTAGCACCAAGGAGCGTGGCACCGGTCTGGGCCTCGCCGTCAGCCGCAGCATCGTCGAGCAGCACGGCGGAACCCTTACTGCAGAGAACGCGCCGGCGGGTGGCGCACTCCTCACCGTCGTGCTGCCTGCGCGTCCTACCTACGAGCCCATCCGCCGTTCATAGTCACGGCTTGGGAGGTTGGTATATCGTGAGAGGCGTGGTATAATGGGTGCGGGTGTGGAAGCGGGCGTGATGGGCAGCGCCTGGCTCTCCGGGACCACTACCATCTGGGAGGACACAATGATCGCCGACGGGTTCACCGGTCTCAGCCCTATCGTCCAGGCGCTGGTGGCTACCTGCTTTACCTGGTTTCTCACTGCGCTTGGGGCAGGTCTCGTCTTTTTCTTCAAGACGATCGAGCGCAAGGTGCTCGACGGCATGCTCGGCTTTGCAGCCGGTGTGATGATTGCCGCCAGTTTCTGGTCGCTCCTCGCGCCGGCCATCGAGATGGCCGAGGAGGCGGGGGGGCTCCCCTCGTGGGTGCCCGCCACTGCTGGCTTTTTGCTCGGCGGCGCGTTCCTCTACCTCGTCGACGCGCTTCTGCCCCACATCCACGGCGGCCTCACCACGGGGGAAGTCGAGGGCCTTCACACAACCTGGCGCCGGATCGTGCTGTTAGTGATGGCCATCACGCTGCACAACATTCCCGAGGGGTTGGCAGTGGGCGTGGCCTTTGGCGCGGCGGCCGCTGGCTTCCCGGCGGCGAGTATAGCGGGCGCCATCGCACTCGCAGTAGGTATCGGCATCCAGAACTTTCCGGAGGGCGCGGCGGTGTCGGTGCCACTGCGCCGTGAGGGCATCTCGCTTGGGCGCGCCTTCTGGTACGGCCAGCTCTCGGGCCTGGTGGAACCGGTGGCAGGTGTTCTCGGAGCTGCTGCCGTGCTCGCCATGCGCCCGATCCTGCCCTATGCCCTCGCCTTTGCTGCCGGTGCCATGATCTATGTCGTCGTCGAAGAGCTGATTCCCGAAGCGCAGCGCGAGTCGTTGAGCGACATCGCCACGGTCGGCGCCATGCTCGGCTTCTCCGTGATGATGACGCTTGACGTGGCGCTTGGGTAGGAAGAGTGGAAAGCTGGAAGGTTGCCAACCTTCCAGCCTTCCCTGAAAGGGCCGAGATGGAGATCGGTCGGATTCAGACGGGGCCAACAAACTGCTACCTGCTGCGCGGACAGAGTGGGGTGGTAGTGGTAGATCCAGGGCCGCCAGGCGGCGGCAAGCACGTGATCGCCGGCATTGAGGCGGCAGGCATACCAGCGGCAGACGTCACGCTCATCTTGGTCACGCATGGCCACCTGGACCACTATGGCGCCGCCCTCGACCTGCACGCCTGGTGCGGCGCCCCTCTGGCAGCGCATCCCAATGCAGCGGCCTTTAGCCGCGACCGGCGTAACGCTATCCCGCCTGCCGGCACGCTGCGTGGCAGTGTGGTCCGCTGGGCCTACCTCCTCCTGGCTCCGTTCGTCTACTTCCAGCCGCTTCACGCTGACGTGCTGCTTGATGGTGACACCGACCTGTCCCCCCATGGCATCGACGCAAGCACGATACTGCTGCCGGGCCACTCGCCGGAGCATTTGGGGGTGCTGACGGGGGAGCGTGACCTGCTCGCCGGTGACCTGTTCGTGAACTATACGGTCCCGAGCCGGCCGCTCTACCTGATGGATCGCGCGGCGTGGGACCAAAGCTACGAGCGCGTGCGCGCGCTGGCGCCGAGGCGTGTGCTCGTGGGGCACGGCGAGCCGTTCGAAGGTGAGGCCCTATCCGAAATCTACCCGGCCCGCTACCAATTCCGGTGGTGGGTCCGCTAACTTTCCTCCCCTTGAAGGGGGAGCGGGGGCAAGCTTGGCCAATCAACCAACTCAATTCATGGAGACACGTATGCCTGAAGGACTCAAAGTACTCTTTTCCACCTTTGCCCTGCTCTTTATCGCTGAGCTGGGTGACAAGACCCAGCTTGCAGTGATCAGCATGACCGCCAAGCATAAGGCCCCGCTGTGGGTTTTCCTTGGTGCCGCCCTCGCCTTGGTCGCTGTGACTGCGCTAGGCGTCCTCGGTGGCGAGCTGCTGACGCGTGTTATCCCTGAGGCAACGCTGCGCAAGATCGCGGCCGGCGGGTTCGTGGTGATGGGTGTGCTCATGTGGTTCGACAAGCTATGAACTGCAGGGAGGGACCGATGGACGGTGACGTACAGCCCGGGGCTGACGGATCTTGGGCCGAGTTTATGGCAGGGTTTGGCTACCGCCTGCTGCCGGCAACCTACCCCGGCTGTTCTGGCGCGCTGGGGCTGGTGGTGGCGATCCGCGCCGAGCCGACAGAGGAGCACTTTGATCCTGAGGAGGTGACACTGCGCCTGCGCGACCTGTGGGGCATGGCTAGCTGGAAGGAGCTGACGCGCCGTTCAGGGTGGTTGCCCTCCGACCGCGTGTGCCCTGGCCGCGTATTGCTGAGCGACCGCCACGGCGAGCGCACCGAGTTCTTTACCTACGGTGGCACCCTGACGATGGAGGATTGGCCCGAGACGAGGATCTATGCCCTGCGCTCGCCGGCACCGGTGCTGTCGGTGGACCCGCTGCGCGAGACGTGGTGTGACGAGGTGGCTTCCGAGACCGAGTGTCGCATTGCCGAGGCAGCGGCGCGGTGGCACGGTGACGAGCAAGGGTTCTTGCGCCGGCTGGCAGAGGTCGACCCGCTCGAAACGTACGTGGCGGCGGTGCATTCGATACTCGTCGAGCATGGGGGCTCGTCGGGCGCGCAACGCTTTTACCACAAATTGGATGAGGTCCTGCGCGGTGAGAGGGAGTGGCTGAAGGAGCAGGGGCTGTGGCCGGAACAGTTGGTCAAGATCGAAGATCTGCTGGCACCGAGATCGTAAACGTCGTTCCCTTGCCCACGATACTCTCGACGGAAATCGTGCCGCCGTGCAATTCGACGATCGATCGGGCAATCGCCAGGCCCAGCCCAGACTCGCTCCCATCTCCCTCTCGAGCCTCGCTGCCACGATAGAAACGATCGAACACGTGGGGCAGATCGTCAGCGCTGATGCCCCCGCCCGTGTCGTGCACTTGGAGCAGCACCTTGCCGCCTTTGTGTGCCGCCACCAGGCGGATCCGCCCTCCTGCCGGCGTGTGGCGCAGCGCGTTGCCGATCAGATTGCCCAACACCTGGGCCATCCGGTCCAGGTCGGCATAGACGGCGGGTAGTCCGGCACCCATATCCACCTCTAACCCGACGCCCTGCTGAGCAGCCTGGTGCCCATATGCCGCGGCTGCCTGTCCTAGCAGGATCTGTGGGGATACGGCTGTGCGGTTGAGTGCCAGCTCGCCCGCGTCGGCCAGTGATAGGGTGCGCAGGTCCTCCACCAGCCGGCGCAGGTGCTGTGCCTCCTGGTGCATCGTCTCAAAGCGCTCCGGGCTGGGTGGGAGCACCCCGTCGCGCAGCGCTTCCAGGTAGCCGGCCATCACCGTCAGTGGCGTGCGCAGATCGTGGGCGATGTCGGCTGTCATCTCGCGGCGCAGCTCGACCGCCCGCGCCAGGTCGGCGCTCATCTGGTTGAACGAAGCGGCCAGCTCGCCCAACTCATCGCGCGAGCGGACGGGCACCTGCTGCTGCATCTCGCCGCGCGACAGGGCCCGCGTGGCAGCCGTCAGCTCGCGCACGGGGAGGGTGAGCCGGCGCGCCAGAAATACGCCCAGCGCCAGGGCGACGAGCGTCGCCGCCAGCGCCGCATAGAAGGTGGAGCGCTCTGTACGCGCCAGGTATCGCTCCTCATGTGGCGAAAGCTCTGGCGCCTCGCCAGTGAGGAGCGCTACCCCGACAACCTGGCCATCCACTTCAACCTCGATGCCCTGTGCCAGGTCGGGGGCGGGCACCACCTCACCATAGCGATACGGGCCGGCTGGCAGTACAATACGGCCACCAGCCTCGGTCCCATCCACAGCCGCCAGGGCAAAGACGTAGCTTGACCGCTGTGGTTGCTGCCGGGGTGGGATTCGACCTGGCGGCGGTTCGTCCATTGGGAGCGGTGGTGCCTGCGCAGCCGCCGCAGGACGAAAGTACTCCCGCGCACCTTGCCATGAGCCGTGGGTTTCATAGTAGGCGGTCACGTCTGACAAAAAATCCCCTTGCACCTGCTCCTGCACCAGCGCGTCGAACTCACGAATCGTGGTCCATCGCGCAAAGAGGGTGGTCAGGGCAGCACCGGCGATGCTCACCAGCAGGAAGGCGAGCACCAGCTTGAAGGACAGGGAGCGGGTCACCGGCGACACCCTATCGGCCCACGTCTACACAGAAGCGATAGCCGACGCCAAACACCGTCTCCACATAGCGTGGGTTGCCCGGGTCTGGCTCGATCTTGAGACGCAAATTGCGAACGTGGACGTCCACGGTGCGCTCGATGCCCTCAAAGGCGATGCCCTGTAGCTCAGTGAGCAGCTCGGCGCGGGAAAAGACGCGCCCGGGCGCCGACATCAGGGTGGCTAGCAGGTCAAACTCAGTGGGCGTGAGGCTCACGGCTTGTGCGCCCACCGTCACCTGGCGCGTTCCCCGGTCGAGCGTGATGCCAACGGCGCGCAACACTTCGGGCGCGTGTGTCGCCTTATCCATGCGGCGCAGGACGGATCGGATGCGTGCCACCAACTCGCGCATCGAAAAGGGTTTGGTCACATAGTCGTCGGCGCCCAGCTCCAACCCCAGCACCTTGTCCGATTCTTCCACTTTGGCGGTGAGGACGATCACCGGCGTGTCCGCTTCCCGCGTATAGACGCGCAAAAAGTCATAACCGCCCATTTCGGGCATCATCAGGTCGAGCAGGATCAGGTCAGGCTTTTCGTGGCGGGCGGCGAACAGCGCCTCACGCCCGTCCGCCGCCGTCACCACGCGGAACCCTTCCTGTGTCAGGTACTCTTGCACCAGCTTGCGCACGCCCACCTTGTCGTCCACCACCAGGACGGTCTTGGCCATCGTTTCTCTCACCCCGTGCGTCGATGCGCCTATTGTACACCCTTGCGCATCCACCGTCAATCCTATCTTGGCGATGATTACCCACAACGCTCGTGGTGCCTGGCACTCTCCCGCCCGCCGGGCCACGCCGGCACAGCGGCCGAGTGGGTGCCGGGAGAATGCCAGGCACCTGTCGGCAGGCATCTATCGCACCACCGTCGGCAAATAAACTCTGTAACTACTCCCCTCACAGGCATTCGCCCCACCCGGCGTCGAGCATCTCGTCCAGCGCACACAAATAGTAGTTCGCCCACGCTTCATTCTGCTACAGCTTCTCCATCAGCGGCCGTTCCGCCACGGGTTGGTTCGGCGGCGCCGCCGGCAGCCAGAACGGGTCCAGCGCCAGCCCGTACAGCGCGCCCTCGACGTCGAGCACCGGCTCCAGGAGCGCCGGCAGCTCGCCCACCGCCACGTTGTTCAGGATGTCGATCAACTCGATCAGCCCTGCATAATCGGCCGCGTAATAGGTTGCCCGAAAGATCGGATGGTGCCCATAGTCAAACGTCCACGTCACCTGGCCGCCGGGCGTCACGACAAACATCTCCCCTGCCGGCCCGTCGCACACCAGCGTGCTTCCATCCGGCAGCCGCTGCGCGCCCGAGATGTTTGCCGCGTAGAAGCTGGTGGGGATGGCGGCGGTGTAGGTCCACGCGGCAGACGCTGGTCCATCGCCTATGTAGTTTCCGGCGGCATCCACGGGGGGGATGATCTCGTCCACAGACGAATAGTTGCCCCCGGACCGCCCCGTGCCGTTGTTAAAGATCAGGATGTTGCCCGCGCCAGGGTAGCCATCAGGGATCCACTGCGCGTCATGCTGCACAAACAACTGCTGGTCGGCAGCGTCGCCGGCTCCGTACGCCGCCGGGTTGCCCCACCGGTAGAGCAGGTCGCCGCCCATGCCGCTGTGTCCACCTGTGTGTCCGGCCGCCTCAGCCGTCGTCGTGCTGTGGTCGATCACCCAGATTTCGCTAAGGGAGCGCACGCTGAGCAGGATCTGGTCGAGGTCGGTATTATAGTCGATCGCGTTGGTGTGCATCCAGTCCGCGTCACCCGATGGCGCCCCCGGGCCATAGTAGTTGACGTCGATCAGCTCCGGGTGGTCGGCCACGAGGCCATAGTTCGCCTGCCCCGCGTCGTACTGCTGCACCAGGTGATCCCATGCGTGCCATTCCCACACCACCTTCCCCGTCGCCATGTCTACTTCGATCACCGTGTCGGGCCACACCTCGCCGTCGGCGAGCAGGCCTGGGTTGCGGCCGGCGGCGATCGCTTCGGCACCGCTCTTGAGCTCCCATGCCAACATCAGCACATTGCCATTTGGCAACGGCTCGACGTCGTGGTGCAGGCGCCCCTGCGCCGTGTCGTGCGCAAAAGACGCGAGGACTGTGCCATCGGGTCCGATCTCTTCGACGATACCTCCCGCGCCCCCCACGTCAAAGCTGGCCGAACCGGTGTTGCCCGTGTGCAGCAGGCTGCCGTTCTCCAGCAAGTAAACACTGTTGCCCGGGCGGTAGCTGCTGGGCCACGCAAAGATGGTCTCGCCCGCGTCGTCGATCAGGTACGTCGTCGTCTCGTCCAGCGGCGCGAACAGGATGTAGCCGGTGGCAGCGCTTGTGGGGGTAGCGGCAGGCGTGGAGGTGAGCGCGGGACTGTGGCTGGTGATGTACATTTTCAGGGCCAGCGGTAAATAGATCATGTGTGGTGCCCTGGGGGCGCTGTCGGTCGGCATCGCGGTGGGAGTGATGGTTGGTGTGGGCGTCGGTGTCTCTGTGGGTGTGACGGGTTGGTCCACATCACGCACCAGCCGCACAAAATTGTAAATGCGCACCACGTCGCCCTGCGGCCCGTTGCCGTACGGCCAGTTTGCGGGGTCGCCGCTCTTCGGGTCGCTGCGCTGTGCACCGGCCCCGTGCACGTCCAGCAGCATATAGTCGCCTCCCGTCGGGGGCTGCATCCAGCCCAGCGCCTCGCCAAACGCGACATAGACACCGAACGGACCGGGGACCGCCGTCCAATTCGCGTGAGTGGTGCTCGTCCAGTAAAAAGCCCAGTTTGTCTCACCGCCCTCGTCGATGATAGGCGTGGTATTGAATATGGGCTCGATCGCTGCCGAGCTTGTGACCGCCGGCGCCCGGGTATAGCCCACGATGCTCTGCAGCTCCTTTGCATCCGGCAGCCGCCAGTCGTCATAGCCCAGGTAGCCCTCGGCGTTCTTTTGCGCCACCCAGGCCAGCGCCTCCTCCCAGTTCAACCCGGTGCCGCTGTCATCCTGCGCCCACATCAGCCCTGTCGCCTGATCCGTGATCGTGCCATCGCCGTTGTCGACGAAATCGTTGATCCCATACTCCGCATTGCCGCGCACATAGCGCACGAATGCAGTCATTGTGAACTCGTGCCCGGGAGGCCCTGCCGGCTCTGATGGGTAGCCCTTGATCCGGCCGTCGGCGAAATTGACGCCGAACGCCGTCGCGACACCGTTCATCGTCGTGCCCACGTACTCGGTGCTCGACCAGTACTGCGCGTCGATCAGGCGCTCGCCCGCGTCGGTGTCGCCATATGCAAATTCAAAATAGTCCGTGTCGAGGAATGGCACAATGTCCGGGCAGGACGCGGCTGTCGCACACCCGCTCGGGTCTGTGCCGCTGAACAGGATCAGCGAGTAGAGCTCCTTGATCGTCGGCAGCCGCCAGTCGTCATAGCCCGCCAGGCCCAAGTCATCGGCGGCAGCGACTGCCTCGTCGAAAGTCATCTTGTCGGCGGTGTCAATGTCGCCATCCCCATCCATGTCCGGGCTCTGCTGCCACATCAAGCCCGTGACATTGTCCGTCACGGTGCCGTCGCCGTTGTCTGTGTAGCTCGGTGCGTTGCCCGTGTGCTGCGCGTCCTGCCCGTAAAACGCCTGCCCCTCTGCCGGGCAGGCAATCTCCAGCCCGGCATCACTATAGCAGGTCACCTGTCCCGTGTCCGCCACCGGGTACGTCATCGTCTGCTGTACCGTGGTTCTGCGGTTGCCCGATCCTGCTAGGCCAACCCCTGCCAGGATCGACATCGCTAGCCCGATCACGATCACGAAAATGAACAGCTTCTGGACCATTTGAGCCTCCTCCACACTGTGCTGTGCCTGTGTCTTGATAAGTAGAAGAATAGCACACCTATGTTCAAAAGTTGTTAAGAACGGTTTGTGATCCTGTTCAGGGTTTTTCAGCGCCGCTCACGATCCGGAGGGTTCCGGTTACATTCATACCTTTGCTTCCCGGGCGCTTCTCAGGTATAATGGTATCGTGGCCCATTGGATACCAGCCAAGCAGGGGGGAGAGAAAAAGATGCCAACGCTCTACCTCGACATGAACATCTACAAGCGGCCTTTTGATGACCAGCGGCAGATGCGCATCCACCTGGAGACCGTCGCCATCACGATGATCTTTGCCCTGATCGACGATGGTCAGCTATCTGCCCGTTGGTCGTTTGTGCTGGACTATGAGAACAATCGCGATCCTGTCCAGGAGCGCCGTGAGTTCGTTCAATACCTGTCTAGGTGCTGCAAGGCCACTATTGAGCCGGACGAATCTATCAGAGAGTTGGCTCTAACCTTGTCCGAGACACATCAGATTCGAGGTCGAGATGCACTGCACTTGGCCATCTCCGAGATATCCGGTTGCGATTACCTGGTCACTTGTGACGATCAGCTAGTACGGCAGGGACAACGCTTGAAGGAACAGGGAGTGATATCTGTGCACTTGATTAACCCTGTGGATTTCGTGCAGGAGGTGTGATATGACAGTGGCTGAGCAACAGTTCGCTCGTTCCGAAATGGCCTTGAGGCAGACTGGCTACATGGCATTGATAGAGTCCCTTGGCTATGCTGATGCGATCCGGTTCTTGCTCCAGCTGAGTCCTGGCGAGGGAGATTATCTGGAATGGCAGGATCGCCTCTTTTGTGACACGAGTGTAGAGGAGCTTTACGAGCAAGCCCAGAAGCACTGGCAGCGCTCTCAGAAATAGATCTCTCGAACCATGCACCAGCGCTCATCGCCGACTCGGAGGGGCAGAAGCTCAGTTCCTATCCCTCGGTTCATTGTCTCCCGCTCGTGGCCTGTTCATCTGCTCTGTCAGCAAGCGGCAGCCGTTGGTCGAGGGTCTCTGCCCCCTACCGCTCTGCTTGTCCCCCATTTGGCGCTGCTGAGCAGGTATGCTATAATCGTACAAGTCAACGCTCGTAGAGGCCAGGATGAGTCACTTTGAGATACAGAGAGAAGAGATCGTGGCGGCCTGCCGGGCCCTGGTCGCCGACGGCTACCTGATGGCCACTGGCGGCAACGTCTCCGTCCGTGTGCCGGGCCAGGATGCCATGGCCATTACCCCATCCAGCTTTGACTACGCCCGCATGACGCCCGGTGACGTGTGCGTGCTCGATTGGGACCTCAACCCCCTGTTGGGCGAACACAAGCCTTCAGTGGAGAGCAGCATGCACGCCGCGATCTACCTCGCGCGCCCTGACGTCGGCGCGGTTGTCCATACCCACCAGGTACATGCCAGCGCTCTGGCCCTGATCGACGCCCCCATCCCCGCCCTCTTTGACGAGCAGGTGCGCTACCTGGGCCGCTCTGTCGAGATCATCCCCTACGCGCCATCGGGCACGGGGCTGCTCCGAAACAAGATCGCCAGGCAGGTGAAGAACGGCCATAATGCGTACCTCATGAAGAACCACGGTGCCCTCGTCTTTGGACACGATCTGGAGCGCGCGGCGCACAACGTCGAGATCCTGGAAAAGTGCGCTGTAGCCTACCTGTTGGCACTGTGCACCGAGCGCAAGGTGAGCAAAATTCCGCTCGCCGTGCGCGAGATCGCCTTTGCCAGGTTGCGAAAAGAGGAAAAGAAGCATGACCTACGCCATATCTGAGTGGCACGACACCGACGAGATCTATCGCCGTCTGAAGGCCCTGATCAAGCAGCCGATCCGCCCCATCCGCCGCGAACGGATGCAAGAGTTCCTGAGCTACTTTGACAGCCAATGCGCCGGGTCGAAAGCGCTGACAGAGACGGCCAAAGAGCGTATCCCTGGCGGTGTGCAGCACAACCTGGCCTTCAACTATCCCTTCCCATTGGCGGTGGAGAGGGCCGAGGGCGCCTACCTGTGGGACGTGGACGGCAACCGTTACATCGACTTTTTGCAGGCTGGCGGCCCGACCGTGCTTGGCAGCAACTATGCCCCTGTGCGCAAGCAGGTCGCGGCACTGCTAGAATCGTGCGGGCCGGTCACGGGCCTGTTCCACGAGTACGAGTACAAGCTGGCCGATCTGATCGCCCGCTTTGTGCCCTCGGTAGAAATGTTTCGCATGTTGGGCTCGGGCACTGAGGCGGTGATGGCAGCCATCCGTGCCGCCAGGACCTACACAGGCAAAAAAAAGGTGATCAAGGCGGGCGGGGCGTACCACGGCTGGAGCGATCCGATGGTCTATGGCCTGCACATCCCTGGCACGCGGCGCATGGAGGCCACAGGCATTCCGCGCGGCGCCAGTGCCCACACCCAGGAATTCTACCCGAACAATCTCGGCGCGCTGCGCCGGCTGATGCAGCTCAATAGGGTGCGCGGCGGCACCGCCGCCGTGATCGTGGAGCCTGTGGGGCCCGAAAGCGGCACCCGCCCCGTGCATCGGGATTTCAACCAGAAGGTGCGCGAGCTGTGCGACGAGTTTGGCGCGCTCCTCATTTTCGACGAGGTGGTGACGGGTTTTAGGCTGGGCATGGGCGGGGCGCAGGGTTATTTTTGCGTAAAACCCGACCTGACGGTGTTTGGCAAGTGCATCACCGGCGGCTACCCGATGGCGGGTGGTGTCGGCGGGCGGCGCGATGTGATGAAGCATTTCGCGGCGGGCATTGGCGGCACGGGTGAGCGCGCCTACGTCGGCGGCACGCTGGCGGCCAACCCGCTGTCGTGCGTCGCCGGCTACCACGCATTGCTCGAGATGGAGCGCACCAATGCACCGGTCATCGCCGGTCGGGCGGGTGACAGGCTGACGCGTGGCTTGAACTCGATCATCGACAGGCTTGGCCTGCCCTACGTGGCCTACAACCAGGGCTCGATCGTCCACCTCGAGACATCAGGTGTGATGCTGCTCGATTTCAAAAACCCGCTCAAGCTGATGCGCGAGCTCAAGCCGCGCAAGCACATGATGGAAGAGATGGGCGCTGCCTACATGGCGGCAGGCCTCGTCACCCTCGCCGGCAGCCGCATGTACACCAGCCTGGCCGACACGGATGACGTGATTGACGACGCCCTCAACCGCTTCGAAACCGTGCTGTCCGCCGTCGAAGGTGTTTGACGATTGGTAGCGGGTATCAGGCGTCAGGTATCAGGGAGATTGCCCGATACCTGATACCCGCTACCCGGTACTGAACCGATGACAAAGAAAGCGACCATCATGCCGAAACAATCTGAGCCCGTCGTCCTCGCCGTCGACCTCGGCACCTCCGGGGTCAAGGTTGCACTCATTACCGTGCACGGCCAGGTGCTCGGCTGGGAATCTGCGCCCGTCACCCTGCACGTCACGCCGGACGGCGGCACGGAACAGTGCCCCAACGAATGGTGGCAAGCCTTCCTTTCGACAGCGCGGCGCCTGCTGAGCCGCGGCCTGGTGCCCACAGAGTCGATCCGTGCCGTGTGCTGCTCGACGCAGGGCGAAGGCACGGTGCCCGTCGACGTGGACGGGAGCCCGCTCATGAACTGCATCCTCTGGATGGACATGCGTGGCGCGCCCTACCTGCGGCGCCAGGCCAGGGGCAGGCTCAACCTGCTCGGCGTTGACGCCGCAAAACTCGTGCGCTGGATCCGCCTGACCGGTGGGATGCCGTCCACGACGGGCAAGGACCCTGCCGGGCATATGCTGCTCGTGCGCGACCGCTTCCCCGAGGTGTATGCACGTACTCACAAGTTTCTGAACGTCCTCGACTATATGAACTACTGCCTTACCGGCCGCTTTGCTGCGACCTTTGATTCTATCCTGACGTCGTGGGTGACCGACAACCGAGACCCCGACGACATCTGCTACCATCCGCGCCTCGTGCGCGACAGTGGCATCGACGCGGGCAAATTCCCCGAGATCGTGCCGTGCACCGAGGTGCTGGGCACGATCCGGGCCGCGGTCGCCGGGGAGTTGGGGCTGGCGGGCGATGTGGCCGTGGTGGCAGGCTCGATCGACACCACGGCCGCAGGCATTGGGGCCGGGGCGGTGGCCGATTTCGCCCTCCACCTCTACATCGGCACGTCGTCGTGGCTCGCGGCGCATGTGCCCTTCAAAAAAACCGATCCGCTCTCGTCGCTCGCCTCCGTACCATGTGCCGTGCCGCACCGCTACCTGCTGACAGCGCTCCAGGCTACCGCCGGTGGCAACCTCGCCTTTCTGCGCGACAAGATCCTATGTCCACATGATGAGCTCTTTCAGGGAGAAACCGGCCCCAATCTGTTCCCGATCATGGACCGGATGGCCGCGCGCGTCCCTGCGGGCAGCAACGGCCTGCTCTACACGCCCTGGATCTGGGGCGAGCGTGCGCCGGTGGATGAGCGGACCCTGCGGGCGGGCATCTACAACCTGTCTCTGCACAACACGCGCGCCGATCTGATCCGCGCCGTGATGGAGGGCGTGGCTTTGAACACGCGCTGGCTATTGGGGCCTGTATCCCGGTTCATGCGGCGCGAGGTCGAGAGCCTGAACGTAGTGGGTGGAGGGGGCAGCTCGGATGTGTGGTGCCAGATCCTGGCTGATGTGCTCGACGTGCAGGTGCGGCAGGTGCGAGACCCGATCCAGGCCAATGCGCGTGGTGCGGCGTTCATCGCCGCCGTCGGGCTGGGTGAGATTGCGTTTGACGATGTCCCTGGCCTGGTAGAATTCAGTGCCACGTACCAGCCCGCCCACGAGAACCGGGCGCTCTACGACGAGCGGTTCGAGACGTTCGTCGAGATATACAAGCGGATGAGCAGGGTGTACAAGCGCCTGAACGAATAGCCAGGCGTTACTGGCGCTTCTTCCCCTCTCGCCACCTGGTGGTCGCGCGCGCCACATTCTTCCAGAGCTTGCGGATTGGTTTGGTCCGATCCTCTGCCTGCCTGGCCAGGTCATCGGCGGCCTCGTGCATCAGCACCGTGTGCTCGTAGCGCGCTGCCAGCTCCTGGCGGTTGCGGCTCAGCCATAGGTAGAGGTCGGCCTCAGTCCGGTCGGGGAACTCGGCCAATGCCTCGCGCTCGCGAATGATCTCGACGATCGGGACGTAGCGCAGCTCGCTCCACAGGGTGACCGCCTCATCAAAGGGGATCTCACACCGATCTATCTCGGAAAGGGCTTGCTGGAAAGCCTCGATCTCGCGCACCAGATCTTCATACCCGCCCGGTTGTGTAAGCCGGATCGTCACTTCGGGACAGAGCCGATCAAAGTGGGTGCGCTCCAGGAAGGCCGCATGGGCCAACTGGCACAACATCTCGTCCACGTCCGAATCGGGCTGCAAAGGGATAGGGGTGTCGCACTGCCATACGTGGGCGCGGATCGTGGCAAATCGGCGCTGGCGTGCGACAGAGACGCGGTGGTTGCCGTCGCGCACGAAATAGACCTCTCCAACCTGGTAGAGATCGATCGGCGGCAAGGAGTGGCCGCTGGACATCATCTCTTCGATCTTTTGCCATCGCTCCTGGAGGTGGTCCTGGCGGGGCAGAAAGGTGCGTGTGAAATCAGCATAGCGCCCCACACTGCCCACAATGTGATCGAGTGGGACTTCTTGCACCTCCCGGTATTGCACGTGGTCCAGGTGGAGCGAGCCGCTGATCTCTTCAAAACTGAGCAGGCTGTCGGCGCGTTGCGTAAACGTGGACATCACGTCCTGGATAAAGGCCGCGCGGCGCGCCTGTTTCCAGCTTGAGGTGTCGGCCGGGCTGTAATCTCTTGACATGGGCTCCTCCCCGGTGGATAGGCGTTCTGCTCATTTGAAACTGCTGGCCGCTGCTGTGTCTGTTGCATAGATCTCGAACAGCTCGTGAAAACCCACCATCCGGAATGTTCTCTCGACTGGCGAGGCAAGCTCCGAAAAAACGATCTTGCCCTGTGGCTGGCAGCGACGCACTCGGGTTTGAGCCGCGATCAACGCGCGGAGGCCGGCACTGGAGATGTAGGCGAGGTCGCGCCCGTTGATTACCAGGTTCGCCTGGCCGGCGTCGATCTCGGCCAACAGCCGCTGCTCCATCTCCGGGGCGGCGGCGTGATCTGCGTCGCCCCGGAGCCGGATCAGTGTGTAGCGCTTGAGTGATTCCATTTCTATCGTTAGCATGTCTAGCCTGCCAGGTTAGGATGTCAGCCCTTCCATGTTAGATCTTCTGGTGCATCGCGCACGCGTGTGCGATGCACCAGAAGATCTAATCTCTGGTCACCCCACCACGAGGCGCCCTGCCCGAGATTTCGGTCATCTCCCTGAGACGGGTGGTCAACTCGGGAGTGAGCATGCCCTCCCTGTAGCGCCAATCCCAGTTCCCACTGGCCCGGCCTGGCGTGTTCATCCTGCCCTCGCTGCCGGCGCCGAGAATATCTTGCAGTGGGATGAGTGCGATGCGCGCCACAGACATCATCGCCAGGCGCATCATTGCCCAGTTCAGCTCCTCGCCATGGCCGCCGACGTAACGGCGGAAGTCGGCTCGCTCCTGCTCACTCGCCCCATTCCACCAGCCCAGGGTCGTGTCGTTATCATGCGTACCGGTGTACACCACGCTGTCGTGCTCATAGTTGTGCGGCAGGTACGTATTGTCAGGGTCACCCGAGAAGGCGAACTGGAGCACCTTCATGCCGGGGAACCCGCACGCCAGGCGCAGAGCTTTGACTTCGGGCGTGATCAGCCCCAGGTCTTCGGCGACAAAAGACACCGGCCCCAGGGCGGCTTCCACGGCCTGAAAGAGATCGCGGCCCGGGGTTTTTAGCCACGTGCCGTTGATCGCCGTCTCTTCAGTTGCCGCCACGGCCCAACACGATTCAAAGCCACGAAAGTGGTCGAGCCGCACGACGTCTACCTGCTGGAAGGCGCGCCTGAAGCGGTCGATCCACCAGGCATAGCCATCGCGTGCCATGGCCTCCCAGTCGTAGAGCGGATTGCCCCACAACTGGCCAGTGGGGCTAAAGTAGTCGGGTGGAACTCCGGCGACCAACGTGGGCTTGCCCTGTGCGTCAAAGTGGAACAGATCAGGATGCGCCCAGACGTCGGCGCTGTCATATGACACAAAGATTGGGACATCGCCCATGATGCGGATGCTGCGCTCGTTGGCGTATGCCTTTAGCTCGGACCACTGCCTGTGGAACTGAAACTGCACATATTCGTGGAACCGGACCTGGTCGAGCAGCTCGGCCCGCCACTGCTCTACCGCTTCAGGTTGGTGCCTGGCGATAGCGTGTTCCCAGGTGTTCCAGACCGCGCCGCCATGGTGCTCCTTCAGCGCTGCAAAGAGCGCATAATCATCCAGCCACCAGTGATTGGCTGGGACAAACTCCTCAAGCTCGCCCTTCAGGGAGTCGCTGGCGTTCACCTTAAAGTTATCGTACGCAAGATGCAGCAACCGCAGCCTAAAATCGATCACAGGACCATAATCCACCCTGTCGTCTGGAAAGTGAGGCGCGCGGTCGAGGTCCCAGGTGGCCAGGCAGCGCTCGTCGATCAGGCGCTCGAGGTTGATCAGCAGGGGGTTACCGGCCAGAGCCGAGAGCGCCTGGTAGGGCGAGTCGCCATAGCTCGTCGGCCCAAGGGGCATGATCTGCCAGTATTGCTGGCCGCTGTCGGCCAGGAAATCGACAAAGCGGTAGGCTGCGCCTCCCAGGTCGCCGATGCCGAAACGGCTGGGCAGAGAGGTCACATGCAGCAAGATGCCGCTGGCCCTGGGGGCCGGCGCTGCCTCAACCTCTACCGCCGCCGGCTCGGGTTCCGGCTGTGGCTCGAACAGGGCCAACAGCGCGTCGGCGATGCTCGGCACTCCACGGCCGGCGAGGGTTGTTGCCAACTGGGCGTAATGTCCCTCCGCATCGTCGGCGACCTCATGAAAGTCCAGGTAGACCACGTACTTGAAAGCACCCAACTCCACGTACAGCCCTTGGTCGCATACCTCCCGGCTTCTGTGCAGGTATTCCAGGCCGGAGACGTGGTCGCAAAAGATACAGAAGAGACCATCATCGGTACCCAGGCCAAGCGCCTCGCCGAGCGTTTTCTGGATCAACTGGCGCTCGCCCGACTCCGTCGTGACCATGCTGGGAGCTGACGTGCGGATCCAGCCACGGGCATCGGCGTACTTGTTGTTGTAGAGCACCAGCCCTCGCTCGCCAGTCGACGAGGCATTCGAGTAGGCAAACACATCCTCGTTGACTGTACCATCCGGTGAGTAAAAATCATAGAGCGCCAGGTTCTCCACGCCGCCAAAGATGTGGCGGCGCTGCATAAGCGCAAAGATCTCGCGCTCGTGCCGCCTGACCAGCTCCACGTCGGGCGGCTCATCCCAATAGGCGCGGCGATACTCCATGCCATACTTTTCGCGATAGCCTTCGACTTGACCATGCCCGAACATCGGCAGGCCGGGCATGGTGACCATCATCGTGCACACGCCAAAGTACTTGTCGTCTCGGCCGAACTGGGCGACGGCGGTCTCTTCGTCGGGGTTGTTCATAAAGTTGACGTAACGCTTCAGGATCTCGGCATCGAATTCGAGCACGTTCTTGATGGAGGCGCGGTACTTGGCGTTTTCCTCGTTCTTGAGCATGTTCATGAATGCGCTGTTATAGACGCGGTGCATGCCCAACGTGCGCACGAAATAGCCCTCCATCATCCAGAAGGCCTCAGCCAGCAGAAGTGTATCGGGCACTTCTTGCGCCACCCGTTCCACCACCTCGCGCCAGAACTCGACGGGCATGGCTGCGTCGAACTCGGCCTGCGTCAGCCCATGTTCCGATCGCGACGCGATGGCGCCACCGGTGCCCGGTTGCGGGAACCAGAGACGCTGGACGTGCCGCTTGGCCAGTGTCATGGCCGCGTCGAACCGGATCACGGGGAATCGGCGTGCCACCTCGAGGATCGTCTGGATCACGGCCTCGCGCACGGCGGGGTTGAGGTAATCCAGTTGGGCGGTGTCGTTCCAGGGCATGCTGGTGCCGTCGTTGCCGTGGTAGATATAGCGTGCGTGGCCGGTCGCGCGGTCGACACGCCTAAAGACCACCGCAGCATCGCTGTGGTTGTAGTAGTGGTCTTCTAAAAAGATGCCCACGCGGTCGTCCGAACACAGGTCGGGCCCGTTGAAGGCGTAGGAGGGGAAGGGGCTCTCGTCCAGCCCGAGGAACCAGTCAGGATGGTCGATCACCCACCGGGAGTCCAGCCCCATGTGGTTGGGCACCATGTCGCTGGCCAGCCGGATACCCCGCTGCCAGGCGCGGCCGGCCAGGTCGCGGTAGGCTGCTTCGCCGCCCAGGTCGGCGGCGATCTGATAGTCGAACAGCGAGTAGGCCGAGGCCACGGCCTCGGGGTTGCCCATGATCTGCTTGATGAGCTGCGATGCCGGGCTGCGCTCCCACAGGCCGATCAACCACAGGCCGCTGAACCCCCAACGCGCCAGGGTATCCAGCTCTTCGTCCGGGATCTGATCCAGGCGGGCGATCAGGTGTCCATACTTTTTGGAGAGCTGGTCCAGCCAGACGTAGGTGCTCTTGGCAACCATGACCAGCCGGGGCATCCAGTCGCGGTCCGGGCTGTAGCGTGCCGCCTCGGCGTCGAGGCCCAACCCGGCCAAATCCACCACCACGGTTGGGCCGGGGCCGGCAAAGACCGGCTTCTCTTCCTCCTGGAGCAGATCGAGGCCGCCCAGCAGGCGGCCCAGAGTATCGCCGAGTAGCGTGGCCCCCCATTTTTCGCGGATGTACTGCAACTGGCCCGTAAGCGACAATGGTACGGCGACGGCCGGGCTGCGCAGCAGGTCGATCAGATTTTGATCCTCCGGCCCGAATTGGGGCTGGGTGTCGAGGTAGCGGCGCAGCAGATAGATGATCTGAAGGTAGGGGGATTCCCGCTGCAAGCTCGCGTCATCAAACATCTCGGTGAAAGCCGAGGCTGCCGGATTCACATTGTCGAGCCAGACCTGGAGCATATCGTCCAGGAGAAGCTCGCGATGCGGGATGCCGTCCGTCTGTCCGTCCAGGTAGACGGCGGGTGTGATCTCTCCTTGATAGACGGCAGGGGGGGGGAACTCTTCCACGAATCGGCACAGTGCGCTATCCAGCGCCTCCTGGCCGAGCTGCCCCGCCAGCCACCGCTGTGCCTGGTGCATAACCCGGGGATTGATCTGCTGGCGATACAGGGCAGCGACCCGGCGCAGGATGGTCTCGATCAGGGCCATGGCATTGAGCTGCGCGGCCTTGACAGCCTGCTCTTGCGGCGGGTCTCCGCTCAAATCTCGCTTCTCATTGATCTCTTGCGCCAAGCCCCGCACACTGTGCATATTGTCAAAAACGACGCGCCCGTCGCCCGCAAACTGCGACTCGGCAAAACCATAGCGCCCGCGCGCCTGCCGTGAAACGCGCAACTCTGTCGTGACCACTGTCTCTATGGGCATAGGCTCCTTGCCTCTCTCCCCCAATCGGAAATCTCGAATCTAGAATCGTTACAGCCCCGCCTCCGCGAACGCGGCAGCTACGATCTCTTGCGCCTCGCCCAAGATCGTGCGCAGATGATCTTGGCCACGAAAACTCTCGGCATAGATCTTGTAAATCTCCTCGGTGCCCGATGTGCCAAAGGCTACCTTCTGCGCCGGATCAGACAGGTCAGGCTCTGCAATATAGTAGGCCGAGACGAGCCTCGGCACATTGGCCAGCAGTTCATGGGGGGCTGGCTTCCCTGCCAGAGGATGCAGGCTCATGGTACCGCTCCCTTCTCAATAGATTTCCGGGACGAAGGACTGATCTGTCATCGGCGGCCGAATGTAGCCGCTCTCGGGCTGGCGCGGCGGCAGCACCAGGGGCTCGGGGGTCAAATCCTCATACGGGATCTTGCTCAGCAAGTGGCTGATGCAGTTCAGGCGTGCCCGCGGCTTGTTGTCCGAGTTCACGACGTACCAGGGCGCCTGCTTGATGTCTGTCGAGGCAAACATGGCATCCTTCGCCTTTGAGTATTCCACCCAGCGCTCGCGCGATTGCAGGTCCATTGGGCTCAGCTTCCAGCGTTTTGTTCGGTTGTCGATGCGTGCCTGGAATCGCCGCTCTTGCTCCTGGTCACTCACGGAGAACCAGTACTTGATCAGGATGATCCCTGCGCGGACCAGCATCCGCTCAAACTCGGGGCACGAGCGCAGGAATTCGATATATTCCGCATCTGTGCAAAAGCCCATCACCCGCTCCACGCCGGCCCGGTTATACCAGCTCCGGTCAAAGAGTACCATCTCCCCTGCGGCCGGCAGGTGAGCCACGTAGCGCTGAAAATACCACTGCGTCTTTTCGCGCTCGGTCGGTGTGCCCAGCGCCACCACCCGGCAGACGCGTGGATTCAGGCTCTCCGTAATGCGCTTGATCGTACCCCCTTTGCCTGCTGCGTCGCGCCCTTCAAAGATGACCACGACCTTCAGGCCCTTGTACTTGATCCACTCCTGCAGTTTCACGAGTTCGATCTGCAGCCGGGCCAACTCGGCCTCATACATCTTCTTTTTCAGCTTCTTGGGCGCGACATCCTCTGCCACCTCCTGGTCCTGGGCAGCCTCTGCCGGCGCCGCCACGACATCCTCTTTCTCTACTGCAGGCGCCTCCCCCTCCGGGATCTCGACTTCCGGCTTGGCGGCTTCCGCGATGGCTGTGTCCTGTCCCTTTTTCCCCTTACTTTTCTTGCCCATGGCTTTCTCCCTTTCAGTTGCTGTCAGCCTACATCTGCGCTAGCCGCTCCTTCAGCGTCTGGGCAGATGCCCGGAAAGCGGTCAATTCAGCCTCACTCAATGGCAGGTTGAGCACCTCCTCCACCCCATTTCGTCCCACGATCGTCGGCATGCTGATCGCGACGCCATCTACCCCATATTCACCGGATAGTGGACTGGACACCGTCATCACCGTGTGTTGATTGCGTAGGATCGCCTCGACAATGGACAGCAGGGCCAGGCCGATGGCGTAATAGGTCGCTTTCTTGCGCTGGATAATCTCATAGGCTGCGGTACACGTCTGGTAAAAGATCCGATCGAGCGCTGCCTGGTCATAGCCCTGCCCGTTGGCACCGACAAAGTCGGGCAGCCGCACACCGGCGATGTTGGCCAGGCTCCACAATGCCAGCTCACTGTCGCCATGTTCCCCGACGATATAGGCGTGCACGCTGCGGGGGTCGATCCCGTAGTGCTGGCTTAGCAAGTAGCGCAGCCGGGCCGTGTCGAGCACCGTCCCCGAGCCCAACACCCGTTTGTGCTTCAAGCCGACGATCTGAGCTGCGATGTACGTCAAGATATCCACCGGGTTGGTGGCGACGACAATGATCCCATCCTGGTTGACGGCCGTGATCTGGGGGATGATCTTGCGAAAGATGCTCGCATTCGTTTGCAGCAGCTCGAGGCGAGTCTGTCCCGGCCGCTGGCTGATACCGGCACTGATCACGATCACGTCGGCGTCGACCAGGTCGGCATAATCGCCTGCGGTGATCCGCATTGGGCGCACAAAAGGCAGGCCGTGGTTGAGATCCATCATCTCGCCCTCCGCGCGTGCGGTGTCGGCGTCAATGAGCACGAGCTCATCCGCCACACTGCGCTGCATCAAGGAATAGGCGAACGATGCACCAACCATCCCCGTGCCGATCAGCCCGACCTTGTGAGTATTCCTCTGCTTGTTCATGGCGACTCCTTCATGAGTGCTCGGCCCCGAGCACCTGCCCTCTCTGGCGCCGGGGTCGGGCCCGACCAGATCCGGGCCCGACCCTTGCCCAATCCCGAATCCGAGATCGAATCGTTATCCAGCGATCTGTGCCGCTGTTTCGGCCAGCCGCGTCGCATAGCCCATCTCGTTGTCGTACCAGGCAGCGACCGACAGCAGTTCTTCCTGGACAGCGGTCAGGGGCAGGTCGACAATGGACGAGTGTGGATCGCCCAAGATGCGCGACGAGGCCCATTCATCTTCCAGCACGCCCATCACCCCCTTCAGGGGTGGCTGTGCGGCTGCCTTGCGGAAGGCGTCGTTTACCTCTTGCACGGTCACCGGCTTTTCCGTCACCAGGTTCAGCTCGGCAATGCTACCCGTGCGCGTCGGCACCCGGTAGGCTTTGCCCGTGATCTTGAGACCTGGCCAGATGAACGCCAGCGCGCGCGCGGCACCCGACGAAGAGGGGATGATGTTCTCTGCCGCGGCCCACGAGTCGCGGCGGTCTTTCATCGGCTGATCGGTGAGCGATTGGGTGTTCGTGTAGGCGTGCACCGTCGAGAAGAGGCCATACTTGATGCCAAAGTTCTCAATGACCACCTTGACTACAGGCGCAAGCGCGTTCGTGGTGCAGCTCGCCATGCTGACGATCTTGTGCTTCTCAGGATCGAATTCGTGCAGGTTGATGCCTGGCAACAGCACCGCGTCCGCGTCTTCTGCCTTCTTGCTCGGCGCGCTGACGAGCACGCGCTTGGCGCCGGCATCGAGATGAGGTTGCGCCCCTGGTCGGGTGGTCGCACGCCCGGTGCAGTCGATCACCAGGTCGACGTCGAGTGCCCTCCAGTCTGGCAGCGCCTTCATCGAGTCAAAGTAGGGGATCTCGCGGCCGCCGATGATAAAGCGGTTGCCCTCGATGGCGACCTCCTCCGACCAGCGGCCATAGTTCGAGTCAACCTCGAACAGAGCCGCCAATGTTCCGATGTCTTTGATGTCAGAGATCGATACGGGAACAAACAGGTTGTTCTTGAGAGCCACTTTCATCAAAGATCTACCGATGCGCCCAAAACCGTGAATTGCTATCCTGGACATGAACCTTCTCCTTTCCTTTTTAGATGTTAACGAACGGCCTCGTGGGCCTAGTCCAAGACGGTTGCCCGTTTACTAATCGTACCACCGCTCTCGATCTCGAGCAAGTTGTCATCATCCTCAGTACGCATCACGAAAGTGCTTGTAGGCATTAGGGCGCCCCTACACCAGGAGCATTGCGCCGACCCCCCCATCGATTCTGGGAGGATGCTCATGGGGCGAGAACACAACTTGGCGCCCTCCAGCAGTGCCTTCCTTTCTGATACAAGGATCTAGGCTTCTCGCTTCAGATGCCTGATACCTTCAGTGCCGGCTACAATCACCTCGGTCGCCAGCCCCAAAAAGATCCCGTGGGCCACGATGCCGGTCCGGGCGTCCAAACGAGCGCCCAGGCCAGACGGATCGTCGATCGGTCCAAAGTCGCAGTCCAGGATGAGATTGCCCTCGTCTGTTTGGAAGGGCTGCCCGTGAGCATCCGGCCGCAAATGGACCCGGGCGCCCAGCGATTCCAGGTAAGCGGCCTGGGTCCGCCATCCAAAGGGGATGACCTCGACGGGCACGGGCCAGTGTGTGCCCAGGGCGGGCGAAAGTTTGGACTCGTCGACGATAATGATCTCGCGTCGGCTGGCCTGGGCGACGATCTTTTCGTGCAACAGGGCACCGCCGCCGCCCTTGATCAGGTTCAGGGCCGGGTCCACCTCGTCTGCGCCGTCAAAGGTGAGCTCGATCACGGGATTGTCTTCCAGTGTCGTAAGCGGGATGCCCAGGCGCCTGGCTTCGGCCTCGATCAGGGATGAACAGGGGATTCCCCGGATGTCTGTCAGCTCGCCGCGGGCGAGCTTCTGTGCCAGGCCGCGCACGGCCAGGATCGCCGTGCTCCCGGCTCCGAGGCCCACAACCATGCCCGACTGGATGCAGGTCAAAACCCGATCGGCCGCTTGCTGCTTCAACGACTGCTCGGATGCCATCTCTGCCTCTGTTATTTCAAAGCCTTCTTGCGGCTTGCCTCGACTGCGTCGAGCAGCGCGGTGAACGCATCGGCGAACGATTTGACGCCCTCCCTCTCTAGCTCGCACGTGGAAATGCACATAGAAATCCCTAGCGCTTCCAGGCTGGCCAATGTCTGCTCAGCCCCGGCGACATTCTCTTCGAGGCTGCCGGGGCGTACCTGCCCATGTTCCAGGAAAGCAACCAGGGTATGTGGCGGCATGGTGTTGACTGTGTCCGGACCGATCAGCTCCTCCACATAGACTACATCCCGGTAGGCAGGGTTCTTGGTGCTGGTCGAAGCCCACAGGGGCCGCTGTACCCGCGCGCCATGCGCTTTGAGGGTCTGGAACCGGGGCGCACTGAACACCTTTTGATAATAGGCATAAGCCAGGCGCGCATTGGCAATCGCGGCTTTCCCCAGCAGTTTCTCTGCCGGGTCGGCGTGTGCGCCGCCCCGGTCGACCATCTCCATCAGGTGGCCATCTACCTTGGTGTCGACGCGCGAGACGAAAAAGGATGCCACCGAGGCAATCCTGTCCACCGGCAGCCCGGCTGCCACACGCTGCTCCAGGCCGGTTAGATAGGCGTCCATTACCGCCAGGTAGCGGTCGAGCGCAAAGATCAGCGTCACGTTGACGTTGATGCCCTCGGCGATAGCCGCAGTGATGGCCGGCAGGCCAGCCACTGTGGCGGGGATCTTGATCAGCAGATTGGGCCGGTCCACGCGCTGCCAGATCTGTTTCGCTGCGGCGATCGTGCCCGGGGTGTCGTGTGCCAGGTAGGGGTCGACTTCCAGGCTGACGTAGCCATCCCCCCCATCGCTCTCGTCGTAGAGCGGCCGGAAGAGATCCGCTGCCGCCTGGATGTCCTCGATCGCGAGTTGCCAAAAGATCTCTTCTGCGCTCTTGCCGGCCCTGGCCAGTGGCACCAAGCCGGCGTCATAGTCGTTCGACTTGACGATCGCGTTCATGAAAATCGTGGGGTTCGAGGTGACACCACGGATCTCACCCCGTTCGATCATCCCTGCCAGTTCGCCATTGACCAGCAGCCCGCGCTGGATATTGTCATACCAGATCGACTGGCCCGCTGCGTGTAGCTGTTGTATGGTGTTCAATCGTCCCTCCTTTCAACCCACCAACTCTCTTGCCCTCTGCACAATACCATCGACGGTAAAGCCAAACTTCTCAAAAACCGTCTTGACAGGCGCCGATGCGCCGTAGCGATCGATCCCGAGAACGCGACCACGCGTGCCTACCCAACGGTGCCAGCCCTGCGGTATGCCTGCCTCCACGGCCACGCGTGCGGTGACGCTGGGCGGCAGCACCGCGTCCTGGTAGGCGGCATCCTGCTCAGCAAAGATCTCCCAGCTTGGGAATGACACCAGGCGGACGGCGAGGCCCTGATTTGCCAGTTGGTGCCCGGCCTTTACGATCAGGCTCACTTCCGAGCCGCTCGCCATCAGGATCGCCTGGGGTATCGCGGGTCCCCCGGTGCCGGTGCCCAGGTCCGCCAATACATAGGCGCCACGCCGAACCCCGTCGGCTGGCGCGTAGATGGTCCGGTCCAGCGTGGGCAGGGGCTGCCGCGTCAGGATCAGAGCCGTCGGGCGGTGGCGGTTCTCGATCGCGATCTTCCACGCCTCGCGTACCTCGTTGGCGTCGGCCGGCCGCAAGGTGACCAGGTTGGGAATGGCGCGCACCGCAGCCAACTGCTCCACCGGCTGGTGCGTGGGGCCATCTTCACCCACGCCGATGCTGTCGTGGGTAAATACCCAGATGGAACCGAGGTGCGAGATGGCAGCCAGGCGCAGGGTGGGCCGCAGGTAATCGGAAAACACAAAGAACGTGGCGCCAAACGGGATCACACCCCCATGGTAGGCCATGCCATTCACGATCGCGCCCATGCCATGCTCGCGCACGCCAAAGTGCAAGTTGCGCCCCTCGGGGCAGGCCGAGTCAAAAGCCGGGCTGTTGTTCATCCAGGTAACTGTAGAGGGCGCCAGGTCGGCCGATCCGCCGACCAGGTCGGGGAGCTTGTCAGCAATGGCGTTCAACACCTTGCCCGATGAGGCGCGCGAGGCCAACCCCTTCGCATCCGGCGGGAACTCGGGCAGCCCGTCCGCCCAACCCTTGGGCAGTTGGCCCGCCAGCCGCCGCTCCAGCTCGGCTGCCAGGGCGGGGTGCTCGGCGCGATAGCCTTCGAACTTGGTTCTCCACGCCTCTTCCTCTTCGGCGCCACGGTCCACTGCCTGGCGGAAAAAGGCCAGTGCCTCGTCGGGCACGTAGAAGCGTGGCTCCAGCGGCCAGCCCAACTTCTCCTT
Source organism: Anaerolineae bacterium (assembly GCA_016929795.1). The sequence goes on along the minus strand of JAFGIA010000057.1, from coordinate 18,161 downwards.
CGCGCCGTTCAGCTCCGCGTCGCCCGGCGGCTCGCCGTGCGCCTTGGCGGTGCCGGCACGCGTGGGCAGGCCGTATCCGATGATGTTGCGCACCATGATGATCGAAGGCCGTGGATCCAGCTTGGCCGCCTGGATGGCGCAGTCGATGGCCTCCACGTCCAGCCCGTCTTCCACCTTTTGCACGTGCCAGCCATACGCCTCAAAGCGCTTGCCCCGATCTTCGGTGAACGTTATGTCGGTGGAACCCTCGATCGAGATCTTGTTGTTGTCGTAGAGGTAGATGAGCTTGCCGAGCTTCAGGTGACCGGCCAGCGACGCTGCCTCAGAGGCCACCCCTTCCATCAGATCGCCATCGGTGACGATGGCATAGACATAGTGGTCAATGATCTCGTGCCCCGGCCGGTTATAGAGCGCCGCCAGGTGCGCTTCGGCGATGGCCATGCCGACCCCGTTGCCCAGTCCCTGCCCCAGCGGCCCGGTGGTCGTCTCGACCCCTGGTGTCAGGCCATACTCCGGGTGGCCGGGGGTCAGGCTGCCCCACTGGCGGAAGCGTTTTAGCTCGTCCAGGGGCAGATCGTAGCCTGTCAGGTATAACAGGCTGTAGAGCAACATGCAGCCGTGCCCGCCGGACAGGATAAAGCGGTCGCGGTTGGGCCAGCCCGGGTTCGCCGGGTTGTGCCGCAAGTGGCGGGTCCAGATGGTATAGGCCATCGGCGCCGTGCCCATGGGCAAGCCGGGATGCCCCGAATTGGCCTGCTGCACAGCATCTGCCGACAGAAAGCGGATCGTATTGATGCTCAACTGCTCCAGTGTTGATTGTGCCTGTTCTGACATGCCGTTCTCCTCTAGCGTTGAATGCGTGCCGAGCCGCCCTTGGCGAACGCGCGGACCTGATCGATGGTGGCCATTGTCGTGTCGCCGGGGAAGGTGGTCAACAGCGCGCCATGCGCCCAGCCGAGGTTCACCGCTTCCTGCTCGGATGCACCGGTCAGCAGCCCATAGAAAAAGCCTGCGGCATAGCCGTCGCCGCCGCCGACGCGATCCAGCACATCCAGCTCGGCGGTGGGCGCCTGGTAGGTCTGGCCGTCGATCCAGGCCACCGCGCTCCAGCTATGGCGATTGGTCGAGTGCACCTCGCGCAACGTGGTCGCCACGACCTTGACGTTGGGGTACCTATCGGTCACCTGGTCGATCATGCCCAAGAAAACACTCGGGTCGAGCTTGGACTTGGCCGACCCCTGTACCCCAGGGGCCGCCACTGCAGGGCCGGGGATGCCGAGGCCCATCTGCAGGTCCTCTTCGTTGCCGACGATCACGTCGACGTGCTCCACGATTCCTTTGAGCACCTTTAGCGCCACCTCATGCCCCCCCCACAGGTTCCACAGCTTGGCGCGGTAGTTCAGGTCGATCGACGTGACTGCACCGGCGGCCTTGGCTGCCTTCATGCCCTCGATGATCAGCTCGCCCGTCGTCTCGGACAGCGCGGCAAAGATGCCGCCGCTGTGGAACCAACGAACACCCCCCGCGAAAATCTTGTCCCAGTCGAAATCCCCTGGCTTGAGCATCGCGCCGCCTTCGTTGCAGCGGTTGTAGAACACTACCGGTGCGCGCACGCCGTGCCCCCGGTCGCTATACACCGTCGCCATGTTGGGGCCGGTCACTCCGTTGTGCTCAAAGTGTTTGTAAAAGGGCTTGACGCCCATGGCGCGCACACGCTCGGCGATCAGTGCGCCGATGGGATAATCCACCATCGCGGTGACGATGCCCGTCTTTAATCCAAAGCAGTCAGACAGGTTCGCCGCTACGTTGAACTCGCCGCCGCTCACGTGGATGTCACAATGGGTGGCTTTCCGAAATGGGGTGATCCCCGGGTCCAGGCGATGGACCAGCGCGCCCAGCGATACCAGGTCCAGCGCTCCTTCTGATTTGATGTTCAATCCATAGCTCATTGTTCGCTCCTCACTTTCTTATGCCGCAACCTCCAAAGAGGAATCGGTCGCTTGTGTTTGTAAACATCGTTCAGGAACCGGCCTACTGGAATCCAGCATCAGTATAACACTCGTGCTCCGACAGGTCAACCTCCTCCTCTTTGATTGTGCGGATGAGCCGTTCGGCCGTTCTGCACCCAAGGAATAGATCATCTTGGTATTTCTCCCGAGATCGTCTATAATTGTGGCCATCACTAGGCGGCCTGGATCATAACTCGCGAGCCGCAAACAGAGACTAAAAGGAATGACAAGTCGCAGCAGCGTAGCAGATATTGGCCACCGGCCAGCAGCCAGCAAGGCATTCCGTTTCTACCTGTTGGGCGATGTGCGGGTGGTGGTGGAGGACTCGCCACGGCCGAACCCTCCCCATCGTGTTCATAGCCTCCTGGCTGCCCTGCTCCTCCGGCCCCAGCCTCAACGCCGCGACCGGCTGGCCGGCCTGCTCTTTCCCGACGTGCCGGAGCAGACCGGGCGACGGCGATTGAGCGATCTGTTATGGCTGCTTCGCCGCGCGCTGCCCGACCTGCCTCTGGAAACCAATGCGCAGGAGGTATGCCTGCCGCCAGAGGCGCGCTGGCTGGATGTGGAGGCCTTTCGCCAGTTTGCCACTCAAGATGACCTGGACAACTGGCTGGAAGCTCTGGCCCTCTACCGGGGCGACCTGCTGGAAGGTGTCTATGACGAGTGGCTCGTCGAAGAACGTGAGACCCTATATCTCCAATACGTTCACCTATGCCATAGCGCGTGTAATGAGCTGCTGCGCCAGCAGCGCCTGGATCAGGTTCTGCCTCTGGTCGAGCGCCTGGTCCAGGCCGAGCCCTACGACGAGGCGGCTCTGCGCACGTTGATGAAGGTCTACCAGGGGCTGGGCCGGCGGGGCGCCGCGCTGGCCGCCTACGAGCGCTTTCTGGTCCTGGCTGCCGACGAGTTGGGCGCTGAACCCGAAGCAGCGACCCAAACCCTGGCCCAGTCACTCCAGGGTGAGGATGCTGCACTGCTCCACCGACCGCTGCCGGCCCTGCCGGCAGATGCTTCACCCGAGATCCTCCTGCACCGGGCGCGGCAGGCCGTAGCCGGTGGGGATGGTGCCGCGGTCCAGGCCTTGCTCGCACAGCTCCGGGCGCGGCCGGTCTCTGGCAGCGTGGAAGAAATCTGCCTGCTGGAGGTTGACGAGGCCCTCTGTTTTGAGGAATACGAGCGCGCTGCCAGCCTGCTGGGGCGCTGCCAGCCCCACTCCGCGCCGGTGTTGGTGCGGCGCGCCCAGCTTGCTTTTCACCAGCGCCAGGCAGCAAAAGCCCGGGACACCGCCTCAGAGGCCCTGATGCTGGCGCACGATTGTGGTGATCGGTGGGCTGAGCTGGACGCGCTGCTCATCCTGGCTCACGCGCAGCGGCGCTCGGGCGAAGGCGTGCAGGCCGCGCGTAGCGCCGAGCAGGCGCTGAAACTGGCGCGCAGCCTGGGCTCACCGGCCCACGTGGCCCAGGCCTTCAAGGCCAAGGGCTACACCCTCTACCGCCAGGGGCGTGATGCCGAGGCGCTTTCCTTTCTGCACGAGATGCGCTCGCTGGCCCACGAGCATGGCCTGCGTACCTGCCTGGCCGAAGCGCTCCGTGGCATTGCCACCATTCACAGTGACCATTTCTCCCTGGCCGGTGCCCTGTCTGTCTACCAGGAAGAGTTGAGCATCTGGCGCGATCTGGGGCTGCGTGGGCGAGAAGCCCAGACGTTGCACAACCTGGCCATTGTCCAGGCCCAACTTGGCCGCCTCCCCGAGTGCCTGCGCACCCTGGAGCAGGCGCGGCTGATCTGCGAGCAGTTGTGTGACCCGGTGGAGTTGGCCATCAACCAGTACAACGTAGCCGACACGCTGCTCCATTACGACGATGCCAATGCCCACGAGGCCGCTGCCGTGATCTGCCAGGTCCTGGAGATCTTGAGCGACCAACAGCAGCCTGCGTGGGAAGCCGCTGCGTCGGCGACGTTGGGCAGCGCCCTCTGGATCCAGGGGCAGCACGCAGCCGCGTTGGATGCCTTTCGCCGCGCCCACGACCTGTACGAACAGATGGGGGAGCTGCCCTTCCTGGCCGAGATGCTGGCCTGCCAGGCGCTCGCCTGTCTCGGCCTGGAGCAGCCCGAGCAGGCATTGGCCCTCAGCCGCCGCGCTGTGCTTTCGCTGGCTCAGGGTGCGGGCTTTGCCGAGTCGACGCCAGTGATCTACTATGCCCATGCCCGGGCACTGGAAGCCAACAGCCGGGCAGATCAAGCGCGCGAATACCTGGCCCGTGCCTACCACCACCTGCTCGCTGGCGCGGCCCAGTTGGAGGACGAGCCGGCCCGGCAGGCCTGCTTTGCCTACCATCCCATTACCCGCCGCCTGATGCAGCAGGTATATGCCTGTGGGCTCGCCCCCACACCAGCCGCCGGTGTGTTCACTCACCAACTACGCGCCTCCCGGCCCGGCAACCTGGTGCCAGTCCGTTTGACCCTGGATGCAGGCCTCGCCGACGCCGCGCTCAAGCAGACCCAGGGCGCCGTCGCGCTGCGCCGCGCCCGGCTGGCCCGCCTGCTTCAGGAAGCCCAGGCCCAGGGCGCCAGGCCCACCCTGGCTCAACTGGCTGACCTGCTCGACGTCAGCCAGCGCACCCTCAAGCGCGATCTGGCCGTCTTACGCCAACGGCAGTAACTGCCGCCCTTTCTCGGCAATACGCCACATTTGTCCCTGCCTCTTTCGCTCAAGGGGCCATCCTCGCGAGAGTGACGCGAGACCCGCCTGGTAAACTGGGGCCATGATGAGGCACTCGGGAACCAGGCCAGGAGAGATCAGGCAGGATCGAGAACCGGCCGCGCCCCATTACACCAGCTTTATTCTTCGCTGCTGGGTGGGTGAGGAGGGGCAGGTACACGCGCGGCTGATCGATCTCCGCACCGGGGTGGGACACGTCGTAGGCAGGTTGGCTCTCTTGCCCGACTTGGTTCGCCACCTGGTGGCGACTGCGCCGCCTGCCGGCACCGAGCCACAGGCCGGGGATTCCCCACGTCTCGATCAAATCGATCCGCACGATAGGAGATAATCGAATGGCAAAGAACAAGGCGATTTTGTTTGTGTTCTTGGGCATATTATTGAGCCTGATGCCCTTGACCCCCGTGTGGGCCAACTGGCTACCTGCCTCCCTGGATAGCTTGGGATTCGCAGGCAGCCTCAACATAGGCTCGCCGCCAGGGCGGCTTTCTGAGTCCGAGATCCGGGCGCCTGCGGCCCCGATCCCCGATTTTATCGTGGATAGCTTGGGTGATGAAAGTGACACCACGCCTGGCGACGGGGCGTGCGCGACCAGTCTCGGCACGTGCACCCTGCGCGCCGCCATCCAGGAAGCCAATGCCCTGGCCGGCGCGCAGACCATCGTCTTTGACAGCTCGATCACGGCGGTGGAGCCGGGCAGCCAGCTACCGGCCCTGGACGATGCCAGCGGCGGCACGACGATCCAGGGCAACCCCACGACCATCTCGGGAGCCTCGGCCGGAACAGGGGCCAATGGGTTCATCCTCGAATCGGACAACAACAAGCTGCAGCGCCTGTACATTGTTTATTTTGACGCCAATGGCGTGCTGGTGCAGGGCGATAACAATGTCGTAGGCATCGACGGCAATGGCACAGGTGATGCCGATGAGGGCAACGTGATCGGCAGCAACGGCGGGAGCGGTATCGAATTCAGCGATGACGCCACGGGCAACCGGGTCTCCGGCAACCTGATCGGCCTGGCTCCCGACGGGCAGACCGGCGCCGGGAACGCTGCCTACGGCATCTACATTGCCGATGGGGCACACGCCAACCTGATCGGCACCGATGGGAATGGCACCTCCGATGTGCCGGAGCGCAACGTCATCTCGGGCAACGGCAGAGCGGGGGTCTTGATGTGGGAAGAGGGCGTGGAACAGAACGTGGTGGCCGGCAACTATATCGGCACGGACGCCGCCGGCGACACAGCCCGCCCCAACGGATGGTCAGGCGTCCACCTTTCGACGAGCAGCGCCAACAACCGGATCGGCACCAATGGCGACGGCACAGCCGACGAGGTGGAGCGCAACGTCATCTCGGGCAACGAGGACGGAGGCGTGTTCCTGGATCATGGCAGCAGCGGCAACATCATCGCCGGCAACTATATCGGGACGGATGCCACCGGTCAGGCGGCCCTGCCCAACGACGGGGCCGGGATCGCGCTCTCGACCGCGACGAACAACCATATTGGCACCAATGCCGATGGCATCTCGGACGAGCTGGAGCGTAACGTTATCTCAGGCAATGACGGCAATGGCGTCTCTCTCTACGCCGCGGAAGGCAACGTGATCGCCGGCAACTATATCGGCACGGACGCGGCCGGCCATGCAGCCCTCCCCAATCTTAACAGTGGCGTACGCATTCAGGCGTCTGCCCACAACCGTGTCGGGGGGACTGGGGTGGCTGAGCGCAACGTCATCAGTGGCAATCTCCAGGATGGTGTGTGGCTGTATGCAGGTGCCGTTGCCAACGTGATCCAGGGCAACTATATCGGCACCGACGCCGGCGGCAGCGCCAACCTGGGCAATGGACAGGAGGGCATCTTGATTTCCACGGGAGGTGTGGCCAACATCGTCGGCGGCCCGGCCCCTGGCGCAGGCAATCTCATCGCTTTCAACAGCCTGGCCGGCATCCGGGTTTCCGAGTATGGTACTGCGTATAGCTATGACAACAATCTGCAGGGCAACACCATTTTCGCCAATGGCGCGTTGGGGATTGACCTGATCGTGTCCGAGATGGGCGTTACCCCCAACGATCCCGGGGATGGCGATGACGGGCCCAACCACCTGCAGAACTTTCCGGTGCTGTCCGCAGCCGCCAGCGATGGCAGCCAGGTCGTCATCGGTGGCGCGCTCGACAGCATCAGCAACACCGTCTTTGCCCTCGATTTCTACGCCAACAGCAGTTGTGATCCCTCCGGCTATGGCCAGGGCGAGTTCTACCTGGGCGTCTATACCGTGACCACCGACGCCCAAGGGGATGCCAGCTTTGTGGCGACGCTGCCGGGCGACGTGCCGGCGGGCCACCTGGTCACCGCCACGGCCACTGATCCGGACGGCAACACATCCGAATTCTCGGCCTGCTTGGCCGTTGCAGGGTGTGAGCCCGTGCATGGCGCTGCCTTTGGCTGGATGCCGACCATGCCCGCCGTGGGCGAGAGCGTCTCTTTTCACAGCGTCGCCCACGGCGCAATGCCGATCACCTACACCTGGGATTTTGGGGATGCGACGGCCGGCGCAGGGGCAACGGTGGTACACACCTACGCAGCGACCGGCACCTACACCGTGGTGATGACGGCCAGCAACCCCTGCGGGGAGGAGGTCATCAGCCATACCCTCACCGTGGTTGCGGAGCCGGTCTACCGGGTCTTGCTCCCGGTCGTGCACAAGGATCAGTAGTTTCTATCAATCACCCAGAGGAGAAATGGTAATGTATCGCAAATCGGGTTCCATTGTTTTCATCGCAATCCTGGCGCTCCTGTGCTTGAGCGCGGTCATGGCCCTGGCCGGGGAAGCGGCTGCTTCCGGCTACGGCCGCCCTCAGGTTGCTCCGGCGGCTCGTGCGATTGAGTCCCTCGCTATTGACGATTACGCCACCGTCATCACGGTCACGAGTTCCCTCGATCCAGACACGAGCCTGAGCAAGACGTGTTATGCGGGCACCAGCCCCGAGGCACCCTGCACGTTACGACGGGCTTTTGTCGAGGCCAACTTGACGAGTATCGCGCGTCCCGTGCTCATCAAATTCAGCATCCCTCTGGCCGATCCCGGCTATGTGGAGGAACTGGGGATCTGGAGGATCGAGCTGGCGGCCGCCCTGCCTGTCCTGCGCGAGAGCCAGATTACCATCGATGGCCAGACCCAGAATGAAATTGGTGGGCGCACAACCGCGCCGCCCATCTACGTCCAGGGCAGTGACATCGTGGACACGAGCACGATGCTGCTGGTACGCTACCTGGCGCTGGCCGATGGCAAATTCAATGTGTGGGATAGCAGCACCGTCGAATATAATTGGACTGGCCTGGCAGAGGACGGAGAAAGCGTGTACTATGTCGACGGCAATCCCCAGTTGGCTAACGGGGCCGGCATCAACATCAGTGGCGAAAATAACACGGTGCGCAACAACGTCACAGCCAGCTCGGACGGGACGAGCCTGGACGTCAACGGCTCTGACAATCTCGTCGTGGGCAACTTTGTGGGCACCAACGCGCGCGGTACGCTCCCCGACGTGCCTTTCCACCGCAGGTGCCACACCGATGCCCGGTTCGACAACTGGTTCACCGGAAACGGCATCGTGGTCCATAACACCGCCAACCGCAACCAGATTGGCGGTCCCACGCCAGCCGAGCGCAACGTGATCGCCGGCATGCTGTTCGCCAATGATTCTCCCACATCTACTCCGCCAGTGGCTGTCAACATCTTGGGCGATCAAACCCTGGTGCAGAATAACTACATCGGCCTAGATGTCGATGGGCACGAGCTATGGACGTGCGGCACTGCAGTCGTCATCGACGGCGAGTTTAACCAATTCCTGGACAATGCGATTGTCAACGCCGGTGTTTCTGGATTCAGCATCAATGGCAACTATATCTCACTGGATGCCATCACCTTGCAGGGCAACGTCATCATCAACACGCCGGGGGCGCTGGTTTTTGGCCCCGGCGTGCCTTCGGCCTGGCAAAACTTCAATCCCGCCCAGATCACGTCGCTGGAGGGCACCGCCGTGGGTGGCACAAGCGGCGCCGACAGCCCTTGTGCCCATTGTGTCGTCGAGCTATTCCTGGATGACGGCGACGACCAGGTGGAGGCTTTGGAATCGCTGGTCACCACCACTGCCGATGCTTCGGGCCATTGGGCAGCCGTCCTGCCGCGCGCGCTCGCAGACGGTGAGGGCTTGCGCACCGCCTCCACCACGGCTGACTGGGATCAGATCCCCAGCTTTGAGGCCGGCACCACCACCAGGTTCTCCGACCTCTATCCTGGCGGCGTGACGCCACCTCCCCCAACGCCCGACCCCACATTGCCCCCGCCCGAGGTTGTGCCGACACCCGTGCCGGTCACGCCACCGCAACTGCCTGCCACCTACACAAGCATCATCACCGTCACCAGCGCTGGCGACCCCGACACCAGCCTCACCAAATCGTGCTATACGAATTTTGGCTCCATCCAGCCGGCCTCTCCCTGCACACTGCGTCGGGCCATTGTCGAGGCCAACGCGCTGTCCACTGCTGCGCGCCCGGTGCTCATCAAGTTCAACATCCCCCTCATCGACAGCTATGACGCCACCCTCGACATGTGGACCATCACGCTGATGGCCGAACTGCCGAATGTGGCGGGAGAGTGGGTGATCATCGACGGCGAAACGCAAGGGGAGATTGGCGGGCGTGCGGGGGCCCCCAAGCTGCTCCTCCAGGGCAGCGATCTCACGCTCAATGGCGACCACGACGCGGTGCGCCACCTGGCGTTGCTTGATGGGCGCATCGAGGCTCGCGGCGATTACGTACTGCTCGAACACAACTGGGCGGGATTGGTTGCCGATGGGCAGAGCGTCTACTATGTGGACGACGACCCAACCCTGTCCAATGGTGCAGGCATAGACGCTTTAGGCAACTATGGCGCGCTCCGTAACAACTCGGCCGCCAGCGCCGATGGGGTCAGTATCAAGGTGGATGGTTCTTACAACCTGGTCGTCGGCAACACCGCCGGGACGCGCGCTGACGGAACGCTCCCCGACGTGGGGACCAGCCGCAGATGTCATCCCGATGCAGGTCTTTCCAACCCCAGCCTCAACTGGTTCACTGGTGTGGGCATGTCCATCAGCGGCGACAACAACTGGATCGGCGGCGCGACCGTTGCCGAACGCAACGTGATCGCCGGCATGTTGTTCGCGAGCGAATCTCCCAACGTAACGCCACCCGACGCGCTCTACCTCGCCAGCACTGCCGACTATAACGTCCTCCAGAATAACCATGTCGGGGTGGACACAAACGGTCAGGACGCTTGGGTGTGTGGGCAAGCGCTTGTCCTGAACGGAAAATTCAACTGGACGGTGGGCAATACCCTGGCGAACTCGCAGATCACGGCCGCAGGTATATATGGCACCTATGTCACGCTTGATGCACTCACGCTGCGTGGAAACATCATCCGCGACGTGCCCGCCGCCCTCGAGTTTGGCCCCGGCGTGCCCGCCGACTGGTCGCTCTTCCAGCCAGCCCAGGTCACCGCTATCGACGGAACGACGGCCAGCGGCACCAGCGGCTCTGGCAGCCCGTGTCCCTACTGCATCGTGGAGGTGTTCTTGGACGACGATGACGAGTACGTGGAGGCCCTGGCCTCCTGGGGCACCACCACGGCTGACGAGAACGGCAACTGGTCGCTCACCCTGCCGCGAGAATTGGCGGATGGCGAGGGCTTGCGCACCACCAGCACCACGCAGCACTATGGCATCATCGCCAACTTTGAGGTCGGGACAACCTCCGGCTTTTCAGAGCTATACCGTGGCGGTTGGACGGTTTATCTGCCGCTGGTCATGCGTGGCTATTAAGCACACGGCTGGGCAGAGGTGGTTTGCTACCGAGGCCGGGGTCACGAGTTACGTGTCAGGAGAATAGACGCACAGGTGGGTCGCACCGCGTGGTGCGACCCACCTGCTAGCGGTTCAGCAGCTTGCTCCCGTGGTTCAGCGCATCCAGCCCAGTGCCTGCCACCCGATATTCACCGCAGAGCGGAAGGCATACCAACTGTTCATACTCTTGAGGAAGGTCCAGAGCGGGCCGGGGCGCAATGCCCATTCGCGAAAGGCGCGGCGGGCCCAGTACTCGATGCGCTCGGCCGGCAGGCCAGGATAGTCGAGGACGGTCGACTCGTCCATGTCCACCTCTTCCCAGGTAGTGCCCTGCCGGAACCAGCCATTCTGCACCACCTCGAAAAAGAAGGGGGTGCCGGGATAGGGTGCGGCGATGTGAAAGAGCGCCAGGTCGAGCGGCAGTCGTTTGGCCAGATCGATCGTGTCCCGGATCGTCGCTTCGGTCTCACCCGGCAGGCCGATGATAAAATAGCCCCAGTTCATGATCCCGGCCTCCTTGCTCCAGCGCAATCCCTGTGCGATCTGGTCGTCGCGGGTGCCCTTGTGCACATGCTTGCGGATCGTCTCGCTGGCGCTCTCGACGCCCCAACTGATGAGCCAGCATCCGGCGCGCCGCATCGTGCGCAACATTTCCGGGTCGACAAAATCCACGCGACTGTTGCAGGTCCAACGGAAGGCAAGCCCTTCGCGGATCATGGCTTCACAGATTCCCATCACGTGATCTCGATTGACGGTAAAGAGGTCGGCGTACATGTGCACGTTTCGCAGTCCGAGCGCCCACAACTGCTTCAACTCGGCGAGGACGTTCTCCGGAGAGCGGGCGCGGACGGCGTATTGGTAGCTGACATGCTTGATGCAGAAGGTGCAGCCGGCGGGGCAGCCGCGGCTGGGGACTAGGAAGGTGTAGGGCCCGCGGATGTTGGGGGCGCGGTATTGGCGCCACGGCAGGAGGTGGTGCAGGGGGATGGGCAGGTCGTCCAGGTTCGGGATGAAGGGCCGGTCAGGGTTGATGTGAATGGTGTGCGCGCTGTCGCGCCAGGCGAGGCCCTTGATGCCAGGCAGCAGGGATTGGGGGGCAGGAGCCGGTGAATCGGTCCACGGGGGGACCCAGTTCGGGTCGGTGTCGCGGAAGAGCGCCTGCCAGCGGCGCACGGCCGGCCATCCCTCTCCTGGTTCCATGTGCGCCAAAACCCGGCGCTCAACTTCTAACGCGTCGACGAGCTCGACGAGGGTGAGCTCGGGTTCGCCGCGCAGAATCAAGTCCAGGCTGGGGAAGGCCTGCATGGTCTGTGTGGGTAGGGGGGTGACGTGCGTGCCGAAAGCGATGGTGGTGGCGCCGAGGGAACGGGCCAGGAAGGTACCACGCAGGTCATTGGTGAGGGTGGGCGCGGTGACCTGGGTGACATAGTAGCGTGGTTGCTTGGCCCTCAGCAGCTTTTCAAATGCCTCCCACGTCATCCGTTCAGGGATCGCATCGACGATCTCGACAGAGTAGTCCTGATACAGCAGCGCCGCCAGTTGGGCCAGGCTGACCTGAGGCCAGATCATGTTTTCGCGGCTGCGGCGGCCGACGCGATGCTGGCTGCGGATCCAGATGGCGCCATCGGGTGCCGGTGGATTGACGAGCAGGATATCGACGGCGCCCGGCGGACGGGTGGTAGAGCCCTCGACGAGAACCGTCCCGGCGTCAGCAAAGTTGGCAGGAGGCAGTGCGCGCAGCGGCCGCGCTCCCAGGTTTTGTGCGATTTCGAGGCCCGTAGCCTCGGTCCGTGTGGGGGCGCACCGCGTGAGTGTCGGCATGACCACCGCTGGGGCCGTGGAGTGGGTGCGAGATTGTCTTGGCATTAAAAATAGACCTCATCTTCAGTCTGCCTGGCCGTGCCGTCGATCGTGCGCACGAGGCGGGCTGGCACGCCGGCTACTACAGTATGGGGTGCGACGTCGCGAGTGACGACGGCGCCGGCGGCGACCACGGCGCCGCGGCCGACGCGTACGCCGTCGGTCAGGATGGCTCCGGCGCCGATCCACACGTCATCCTCGACCACAATGCCTCGCGCCGTGATGCCCTGCTCGACAAAGGGGCGGCCCGGGTCGTCAAAGACGTGGTCGACGGCGGCCATCTGCACCAGCGGCGAGGTATAAACCCGGTCGCCGATGGTGATGCCGCCCTGACCACGCAAGATGTTGAACTCGCCAATCAGGCTGTCGTGGCCGATGGTGATGCCGGCGTGGGGCAGATCGCGAAAGTTGTAGACGTGCAGCTCGGCATGGTGCATCACCAGCGTGTTCTCGCCGATGGCGATGCCACCTGGACACGCGTGCAGGTACACGCCTTCGTCGAGGTAGACCCCTTTGCCGAGCCGGATCTGGTCGGCAAAGCAGAGGCGCACGCCCTTTTCGATCGCCACCAGCCCATCTGCCTTGAGAATGAGACGGTAGGCGACGGCGCGCAGGGCGATGCCCAACACGGTCGGAACCCAGCCCAAGAGGGTGAGGATCAACTGCTCCCACAGGTAGCGTGGCAAGCTGCTGGCCTGGCGAGAGAGGTAGAGGCGCAGCCCACCGCTCTGCCCCTCCTGTCGTTGGCTGTTGGTCTCTTCTCGATCGCTTGTCGAACGGATGGCATGCTCTGTCATCAAGATCCACCTTGCGCGTCGATCACTCTCGGCTGGCTTGTAGCCAGAGTGGTTGTGTCGAGCCAGGGTCCGATCACGGACCTGCTCCTATCCTCCTCTGACGCGCACAATCATGGCCCTGATCCCATCAGGGCCATAGATGATGCGAGAGCATCATACCACCGTCACAGCGCCCTGGCAAGATTTGTCTGCTATCGAGTCACCACCGGCAGATAGAGACGAAATATGCGCCATGTGGCAGATACCGGGCCCAAGTGCGCCAGGCCGCCACGCATGTCGACAGCCTCGATCTGGTAGTAGTAAGGGATGCCGGCGGCGATGGTGGCGTCGGTCCACTCGTACGTAGCGCCTGTGGGCAAGCCGGGTGCCTGGCTGGGGATGAGGGTGTCGTTAAGTTGGGTGTAGAGGCCGGAAGCGTGTTCGCTACGGTAGAGGTTGAACCCGAGGTTGTCGATCTCGGTGCCGGTTTCCCAGGCCAGGACGATCTGCCCGGCGCCTGGCCTTGCCTCAAACCTGGTGAGGATGACGGCGGTGGGGTAGATGATGTCATAGGATGATGTACCCCAACGCCCGAGCGCGTCGGTCGCGGTGACGGTGACATTGTTCGCAGCCGTTTCATCGACGGCGGCGATGATAACCGTCCCGCCAACCAGAGAGGCCACCTCGTCACCAGGCTCTCCAAACACACCATTCGCGTTGCCATCAAAGCTCATCGTCGCCGAGCTTGACGTCATCTGGACATAGTGGTCTACCAGGCGCACCCAGGCCCAGCCAAAGAACGGATATGTCCCGCCCAACAGATCTCCATCTCGCACGTATAGGTTGAAGGTGCCGTCGGTGACAGTAACGATGCCGAGACTGTACTCACGATGCTGCGTGCCGGAAGCGCCGCCGGCAACATCGACGTACGATGCCTTCGGATCGGCCTCTGTGTAGCCATAGTAGTAGCGCATGGGCGAGTTGTCGTACAGATTGGCAATGACCTCGTAGGTCCCATTGGCAATGCCGGTGGTGTAGAAGCGCATGGTAGGCAGACCATAGTTCTCCTCATTTACTCCAGCAAGGATCGAAGGATATGGGCGGCTGGGCAGATAGAGAAATTCGGTCCAATGGCCATCGGTTGCGCTCAGGTCTCCAACGATGCTTGTCGTCGCGAGGATCGGATCCTGGTGGGCGTCGTCCGAGCAATCGACGAAAATCTCATTGTCCACAGGCACGAGCCGGACCGACGCCCAGGCGTAAAAGTAGGGCGAAGTGCTGTCGCCGTCACCGGCCCACAGGTCAAAGTGATTGTTGCTGACCTGTACAGCGCCAAGCAGGTATTCGTCGAACTGGTCAGAGCCACCCGCTCCGAGGACGTTGGTCACGGAGCGCGCACTGCTCAGCGCCTCACTTTCGGTAAAGCCGTAGTAATAAGTCGTCGCAGCAGACCCACCTGTGTACAGATTGGCCCACACCGCGTACTCACCGTCAGGAATGTTCGTGGCAAAAAAGTGCATGGGCGCCAGGCCATAGTCTTCCCATTCGTTATGACCGGCGAAAACACCCGGGAATGGCCGGCCGCCAGCCTGGTACCAGAACTCGTCCCACAGGCCATCGTGATCGTTGAGGCGTGCGGGATCGGTAAAGGTGTCCAGCACCGGCTCCTGATGCTCATCTGCCCACAGGTCGATCTCCGCACCAGCATACGCCTCCACCGTCACGTCAAACGGCGTGTTGATATAATGCTGATACGATGCAGAGCTCAGCGTGTAGTAGGTCGGCACGGATTGGACGTTGAATGCGTTGCTGACCCCCGAGGCACTGCCATCGGCCGCAGTAATGGTCACTCCCGAGGCTGTCTGTGTGATGGTTACCTCGCCACTCCACACACCCCCTGAAAAGCTCCCGGTTTGCGTTGGAAAGAGTGTCCCGGCCGTGTCGCTCAGGGTGGCTTGTCCTATGTAGCCGGTGAGGAGGTTACCCGACAGATCGCGCGCCTGGATAGTAATCGCAAAGGGAACGTCGATGTACTGTGGGTTGGAGATGGGATCGAAGGTAAAGTGGTCCAGGGCAGGAGCGAGCACCTCGACGGTGGCATAGCCCTCAATCCCCCCGTACGCAGCGCGTATGGTGGCCGGATACGTGCCGGGGGTGCTTCCGGCTGTGAACAGGCCGCTGCTGGTAATCGTACCCCCGCCGTTCACCACGTCCCACGTGATCGGAAGGTTCGGAATGGGGTTGCCGCCGGCATCATAGCCGGTGGCCGTAAACTGTTGTGTGCCGCCGGTGACAACAGTGGCGAGGGCCGGCGTGACGACGATCGAGTCCAGAGGGCCGGCCAGCGTGTATACAACATCCGTTGTCCCGGTAAAGATGGGCACATCGACCAGGATGCTCACGATGCTGTCTGCCTGGTCGACGAATAGATAAAACATCGTCGGCAGGTCCGTAGAGCCGGAGAGGGTGGTGGTCAGCTCGCGCGAGACAGGATTGTAGACGCTGCCCGAGATGGCAGAAGTGTGCATCGCGCGCACGTATTGGCAGGCATGATCCATGGTGACATACTGGGGATTGTAGGCGGCAAGATTGTCGGTGATGCCTTGCAGGATGGCCCGCCAGTTGTCGGGCGTGATGCTTGCCGGGTAGTAGCCGTGAGTGAACAGGGTGGCCAGAGCCATGCTATCGAGCGCGCGTACAGTCTGTCGTGTCCCACGCCCGATGCTGCCAGGCACGTCATTGCTCGGATACCATTCGTACCCCGCGTCATCGCGGATTTCGGTGACACAGTTGAAAAAGTGTCCGTCAAACTCGGGGTGACCAGGGATGGTCATAAAGTCGGCATAGTAGACGGGCGAGCCGCCACTGCTGCTGCCTGTCTCATACAGGCGATACGGTCCGTTCATGACCCATGGGGCACCGTACCCATTCCCCGGGTTCATCATGGTGCCCACAAACTCGACCCCCCAGTCGTCTAATCCCTGAAAGACGTTGGTGCCGAATTCGTAGTAGTGAGGGAGCACGAATTTCGAGATCGGGATGTCGTATTGAGTGTGCCACGCGGTGGCCTCGGCAAAGTTGTCGGCGATGATGCCATCAGAAAAATCTCCCGAGCCGTGATTGTAGTAGAAGAACGCTCCGTTCTTGGCGTGTACAGAGGCGGTGGCTTGTCCTGCATGGACGAGTGCTGAGAGGTCGGCAGCTTCTGTCGCATCGACGTTGTGGTAAAAGAGGCCGGCCCACGGCTTGATGTCGAATTCATTGGCGATGTGAATCCACCAAAAGGGGCCCGATTCATCGTCCATGCGCATCGTCACAAAGGGGGGCAACCCCTGCATGACGAAAGGCTTGCGCGCTGCCCAGACGATGCTGCGCCACACCAGGTCGTCGAGACCATACACCGGCCCCTTGACCGCGTGCGACATCCAGTCATACGAGCCCCATTGCACCGCACGACCCAGCCCGCTCGCCGTCACCGACAGGAAGGGCTGGGTGCCGCTCGTGGCAAGCGAGGTCGCGGTCGCAGGGAGTGTGATCCCGGCCATAGTCATACTCGCCGTGCTGATCGTCTCGCCGGCCTCGTGTCGCTCGGTGATATAATGCATCTCTGCGGGGGGTGCACCGGTCGGTACCAGCCGGATCCAGGCCCAGCCGTAGAATAGGTACTCGACCCCTCCTGTCAGCGGGTCGGCATTTTGCACATAGAGATCGAACTGTCCACCCGTAACCGTCACGGTGCCCAGCTCGTAATCGGCAAAATCGCCACTCACACCGGAGGTGACGTCGTAGCTATACACTTCCGGGTCGGCCGCCGTATAGCCCCAGTAGTAGCGCAGGTTATGCGACCAGTAGAGGTGTGCAATGAGCTGGTACTCTCCATCAGGGACGGCTCCGTAAAAGCGCATGAGCGGTGGCGTTTCGTCATAGCCGGCAAACAGGGCCGGATAGCCGCGGCTGGTCCACAGAAACTCGGTCCATTGGTTGTCGTCTGGGACAAGATCGCCTACGTTGCTCGTCGTCGGGAGGATTGGCTCCTGGTGCGCATCTTCCCAGCAGTTGATGCGTACATAGCTCCCGCTATCGGACAAAAAGGTCACACCGGCTTGCGACGAGGGGGCTACGTAGCCAAAGTCAAAGATGTCCTGTACAAACTGGTAGCGGCCTGTCGCGCCGTCGGCGGATAGATCGTTATCAAAGTTGACGAGCCCTGTTCCGTTGTCGACCGCCGTCGAAATGTACGCCTGTTCTGTTGCATCGAGATACGTGCCAGCGATGTCGATCTGGCGGTGACCGACAATGATCACGGCATAGACATCGAGATCAGGCTCCACAGGCGCGGTGGCAATGTCGAGCAGGGTGTACGGGATGCCAAAATGGTCGAGGTAAGGCTGAACGTAGTGCTGAAAATCGGCATAACTGGCGCTCGCCGAATTGACGAGCACGAGCGCGTCGGCTCGTACCGTACCCGGCTGCGCGACTACCGGCTGGGAGGATGGGCCCAACAACCCAACACTTAGTACGAGCAGCAGGGTAAGAGGCCGGATCATCTTTTGATAACCGCTGGATGATATCGACATGATTCTCTCCTTTCATCCTCAGCGCCAAGTTCCATCCCCAAAGGGGACGTATCCAGCTCAGCGCCTTGTTACCAGTGGAAGGTACACGCGCCAGGCAGAAGGGTCGGGCAGTGTGGCGGATACGGGGCCAAAGGTCAGGTAGTGCCCCCGCACGTCGACGCTTTCGAGCCGGTAGTAGTATGCGATGCCTGCGTCCACGGCACTGTCGACCCAGGTGTAAGTGCCGCCACTTGGCAAGCCGGGTGCCTGGCTGGGGATGAGGGCGTCGTTCAGTCGCGTGTAAGGGCCAGAGGCGCGGTCGCTGCGGTAGAGGTTGAACCCGAGGTTGTCGATCTCGGTG
>JAFGIA010000380.1 GCA_016929795.1 Anaerolineae bacterium | reverse complement strand
TCGCCTCGCCCGCCTTCTGGCAGGGTGGGTTCGACGTCATTGCCGGCATGATCGACGATCTGGAGGCGTTGGCCTGATCCAATGGTTGTCCTTCTTCCGGCACAGGCGTCGGCGCGACATGCCAGAAGAAGAGCAGGACCCTTAACAAGAGAAATAGAATGCCTGCCGCTGCCACCGTCAGCCCGGCGATGGCGGCGAGGCCGAGGAGCTGGGCATTGATCTGGCCCGGCCAGTCGGGGGCAAGGCCGGGGGCAGGAAAGAAGCCGGTGATGCCCTGCCCGGTGATGCCCAGGTATGACTCGGTGCCAATGCCATGCCAACCGGCCCCGGCACGCCCGTCGGCGAAAAAGCCGGGGGCCAGCACGCCGAGCAGGCCGCCGATCAGCACGACGGGCAGGGCACCCGTGGGGTCGTCGACGCGCAGCAGGTGCGCCACCAGAAAGGTGGTCAGCGGCACGAGCAGGCCGGCGGCGGCACCCAGGGCCGCGGCCGACCAGGCCGGCATGAGCGTCAGCCCGGCAGCGCAGGCCAACAGGCCCGCCGCTGCACCCCGGGCGACCATCAGCGAGTCGGCACTGCCGGTCACGAACCAGGTGTAGAGGGCAGGGACCAGGGCGCCGGCTGACGCCGTCAGCACAAGGTTCACGCCGGCACGCGGCGTGGCCAGGCCCGCGTCGAGGAGCAGCGGGTTGGCCCAGGCGATGCCGATGCCGCCAGCGATGACGAGCACGGCACCCACCACGGCCAGGACGGGCAGATGGGCAGGGGGCAGGGCCGCGATCTCGCCGGCCGGCAGCGGCGGCAGCCGCCGCCCGAAAAAGAAGATGCCCAGCAAGGCGGCCACGCCGCCCACCACCGCCGCGGAGCTGAGGCCGGTCAGATCGACATAGCCGTGGCCCAAGCCGAGGGTGTCGCCCACGTGCATCAGCCAGCCGCCGCCGCTGAACCAGTTCGCCGCAGCCGGGTAGACGAGCAGGGCGATCGTCAACCCGCCGAGCGCTGCCATCCAGCCGGGCATCCGCTCGCGCAGCGACAGGAGCGGTATGACCACGGCGGTGGCGAGGGAGGGCAGGTAGGCGAGGTAGAGGGCCATCGCCGCGGGCGTGGAGGCCTCGTCGCGCAGCAAAAAGCCGCGCAGGCCGAGCACGCCCCAGTCGAGGTTGAACGGCGAGGCCCACTCCCATACCAGCCCTTCCAGCCCGGGCAGGGTGGACACGAGCCCGACACCACCCATGTGAAAGGCAAAGCCGGCAGCCCAGTAGGCGATGGCGGCCAGGGCCAGGCCGCTCAGTCCGACTGTGGCCGAGCGCGCTGGTCGCCGGCCGGCAAGAGATCCACCGGCAAGCAGAATCAGACCTGCCGGCAGCAAGAGACCGAGCAGTGCGAATTGAGCATTGAGTATTGCTAATTGTGAATTGTACATTTGTCGCCGACGCTATGCTTGGCACGCTGGCCAGGTGGTTGCGGATCTTGGGGTACGACACCCTCTTTGATCCCGCTATGGATGACCATCAACTGGCGCGCCTGGCGCGCGCCGAGGGGCGGGTGCTGCTCACCCGCGACCGGGAGCTGGCGCAGCGGCGCGGCATCGACAGCGTGCTCATCCAGAGTGAGCATCTGGACCAGCAGCTCGTGCAGCTCCTTGCCGAGCTCGAGCTTGATTGCGCTGGTTCCTTTTCCCGCTGTCCCGTGTGCAACGAGCGGCTCGTGGACCTGGACCGGGAAGAGGCGCGAGAGCGGGTGCCGGCCTATGTCGCCTGCACTCAAGAGATATTCAAATTGTGCCCGGGCTGCCAGCGCGTCTACTGGCGCGGCAGCCACCGGCAGCAGATGGAAGAGCGCCTGGCTCGACTTGTAACAAAACGGAACGGAGGTTGAACCCTGGAACCTATCGAACTGGTACACGTAATCACCGATGCTATTTCTGAGCGTCTCGGGGCCAACATCGCTGTGCTGGACATGACCCCAGTGTCGTTGATGGCTGACTATTTTGTGCTGTGCAATGCTGAGAGCACGCCGCAGTTCAGGGCCATTCTCGACGAGGTGGTTGATCAGACCCGCGCCGCTGGCGAGCGCCCCCTGCACAGAGAGGGCGAGCCCGAGTCGGGTTGGGTGCTCGTCGACTATGGTGCTGTCGTCGTGCACATCTTTGATCCGGAGCTGCGCGCCTACTACGACCTCGAGGGCCTGTGGAAAAAGGCACGCCTGGTGGTTCAGATCATGTAACCGCACAATGCGGTCCATTATACAAAAGTCGCCGCGAAGTGGCAAGCGCGCGCCTCCCTGACGCAACAAAGGGGACAGCGCGTGTCATGATCGCAGGTGCCAAAGGAGGCTCAGGATGCAACACAACATCTCCGGCCCGGCCCCTGGCCTGGCGCGGCGCCTTGCCCCGCCTGTCTTTGCCGGCGACGAGGACAAGACGCGCATTGCGGGCCTGCTCAACGCCATCTCTCTCTCCCTTCTCGCCGTCGTCGTGATCGCCTCTTTGTTCATCCTGCCCGCGAGCTGGAACTGGGTGAATATAGTTGTTATCGCGTCGATGGTGGCAATCCTCATGCTCGTGCAGTGGCTGATGCGCCGCGGCATCGTGCGCCCCGCAGGCCTGATCCTGGCCGCAGGATTCTGGGTCCTCCTCACCTACGTCACGGCCACAGGGGGAGGCGTCCAGGGGGTCACGCTGAGCAGCTATGTGCTCGTGATCTTGATGGCTGGCATGCTGGCCGGGAGCGTGTGGGGGTTCGTCGCCGCCGGCCTGAGCATCACCGTGGCGGTCATTCTCTACTGGATCGAGATCACCGGCCGGCTGGTGACGCTTCAGGGGGCATCTCCCGAGTTCGCGCTCATCACGGGCATTGCCAATTTGCTTCTGGCTGCCGTGCTCATTTACCTGCCTGTGCGCGGCATTGAGCTGGCCCTCACGCGCAGCCGTGCCGCCAACCGCGAGCTGGAGGCAGCGCAGGCCGCACTCCACGAGCGCTTTGCGGCCGAACAGGCGCAGCGCGCCGAGTTGGAGCGGCTGATGCACGCCGAGCAGGCGCAGCGCGAGCGGCTGCAGCGTATCCTCGACAGCGTGCGCGCTGCCGCCGCTAGCCTGAACGAGAGCGCCGCCGAGATCCTGGCAGCCACCACGCAGCAGGTGACCAGCGCCGGCGAGCAATCCGCCGAGCTGGCGCAAACCACTACCACCGTCGACGAGGTCAAGATCATTGCCGGTGAGTCGGTGGCGCGCGCGCAAGAAGTCGCCGGTGCCGCCGAGCGCACCGTCCAGGTGTCGCGTGCCGGCGAGGCCGCCGTGCAACAGATGGTGGAGAGCATGGGGCGCATCAAGCACCAGGTGGAAGACATTGCCGGACATATCCTGGCCCTGTCGCACCGTACCCAGCAAGTGGGCGAGATTATCGCCACTGTGGGCGACCTGGCGTCGCAATCGAACATGCTGGCGCTGAACGCGTCGGTGGAGGCGGCGCGGGCAGGCGAGCAGGGCAAGGGGTTTGCCGTCGTCGCCCAGGAGGTGCGCTCGCTGGCCGAGCAGTCCAGGCGCGCCACCATTCAGGTTCGCGCGCTCCTGGAAGAGATCCAGCAGGGCACCAACACCACCGTCATGGCGACCGAAGAGGGGATCAAGGGGGTGGACGAGGGGGTGCGCCTGGCGGCCAGGACCGGCGACACGATCGCACAGCTCGCCGCCGTCATCGACGAGTCGGCACAGGTCGCAGTGCAGATGGTGGCGGGCGGCAGGCAGCAGGCGACCGGCGTCGAGCAGATCGCCCTGGCTATGAACAGCATTAACCAGGCGATGGCCCACAGCCTGGCGAGCACGCGCCAGGCGGAAAAGGCAGCCGAAGATCTGAACAACCTGGCGCGCGAGATGGTGCTGGTGATCGAAGAGTAACCGCGCCTCAGCGCTTCAGGTGATAGGGCACGTCCACGATCACACGCTGGAAGCCCAGGCGCCGGCGGCGGTAGAGCAGGGCGGCGTGGATCAGCCACGTCGTCTGGTTGTGCAGCAGTGCATGCCACCAACGCGCTGGCACAAACTCGGGCAGCACCACCACTGCGAGCTGCCCGTCAGCGTGTGCCTGGTCCGTCTCATCCAAAAACTCGATCAGAGGGCCGACGATCGACCGGTAGGGCGACGGCCTGATCACCAGCGGCACGTCGGGCCACCACTCTTCCCATCGCGCCCGCACTTTTGCGCTTGCGCCTGGCTGTAGCTCGACGTACAGCCCCGTCACGTCATCCGAGATCGAGCGCGCAAAAGTGACCGCGTCGATTGTGGCCCGCTGTACCCCCGAGATCGGTACCACCACGCGCGGCCCGCGCCGTGGCGGCGCCATCCCCGCCGCCTGGTCGACCCTCGCCGGACATGCCAATCCCTGCAATGAGAGCTGCTCGGCGACCTGCCGGTAGTGCGCGCGCACGCGCCAAAAGCCAGCCACGAGCAAGGGGATGGCCACTACTGTGATCCACGCTCCCTCAACGAACCGGCTGGTACCGATCACCATGGTGGTGACGCCTGTCACCGTAGCGCCGAGGCCGTTCAGCACCGCCTTGATCTGCCAGCCCGCCCCCCGTTTTCGCCACCAGTGGATTACCATCCCCGCCTGCGACAGTGTGAATGCGATGAACACGCCCACGGCAAACAGGGGGATGAGTGCGTGAGAGTCGCCGCCGAAAAAGAGGATGAGGGCAGCCGTGGCGCCCGCGAGGAGCAAGATGCCGTTGGCGTATACCAGCCGGTCGCCGAGTGCGGTGAGCTGGCGTGGTGCAAAGCCGTCGGCAGCCAGCAGTGCTGCCAGCCTGGGAAACCCGGCAAAGCTGGTGTTCGCTGCTACTGCCAGCACGAGCACGATGCCGGTTTGCACCAGCAGGTAGAGGAACCCATCGCCGAGCAGGCGCCGGCCCAGTGCCGACAGGATCGTCTCCTCGGGCCCGGCGACGATCGCCAGGCTCTGGACGAGGCCCGTGCTGCCCAGAAAGAGGAGCGCCATCAGCCCGGCCATCACCATCAACGTCCTGCCTGCGTTGCGCTGCTCGGGCGGGCGGAATGCCGGTATCCCGTTGGCGATCGCCTCGATGCCCGTCAGCGCCGTGCAGCCTGCAGCAAAGGTGCCGAGAGCCAACGGCAGGGTGACTGGTACCTCGGCAGGCGGTGCGGCAGTCGCCAGCGATGCCACGCCGTCGACAGCCAATCGCACCAGGCCATAGGCAATCAGCGGCAGGTACGTGAAGAGAAAGAGATAGACAGGGATCGACATCAGCGTGCCTGTCTCTTGCACGCCGCGCAGATTGAGGAACGCCACCACAGCTAGCAGGATGAGCGAGGCGGAGACGCGATGGTCCCACAGGAAGGGGAATGCCGAAGCGAGTGCCTCGACACCGGCCGTCAGGCTGACGGCGGCGGTGAGCAGATAGCCGACGAGCAGCGCTGCCCCGGCGACGAGCCCCGGCAGCGTGCCGAGGTTCTCGCGCGCGACCACGTACGATCCGCCACCTGAGGGGTAGGCATGGATCGTCTGAAAGTAGGACAGCGCCACGACGAGCAGGAGTGCGGTGATAGCCAGGCCAATGGGCAAGGTCAAAGCCAGGCCCGCGGCACCGGCTACCACGAGCCCCAGATAGATCTCCTGGTTGGCATAGGCGATGGACGACAAAGCATCGGGTGAAAAACTGGCCAGGGCGCGCACCTTGTTGAGGCGCACATCAGCCAGGCGCCCTGTGGGCAGCGGAGGGCCCAAGAGGAAATGGCGAAATCGCATGAGCATATTTCTTTACTCCTGACCAGGGTTGAGGCATCTGCTCTGCCAGGCCAACCGAATCGCACACGGTAACAGATCCTATCACGCAGTGACGCTTCTGGCAACCCAGGCAACCAGAGAGACACAGCGCGACCAACGAGCCAGGCTCCCCCCCAGGACATGCTTCCGGGCACGATCCACCGGGTCGTGCTGAGTCAAGCTCCGTGCTGACCTTTGACAGACCTGCCGTGTCGTGGTACACTTGAGGTGCATCGATACATTTCGTGAGGAGGAGCTCATTATATCATTCATCTAACCATCCGTCAGCACGGATCACCAGAAAGGCGGTAGGAATGACTACGATTTTCTTTGCAACCGACGTACACGGATCGGACATCTGTTGGAAAAAGTTTGTCAGTGCTGCCAAGTTCTATGGGGCAGACATTCTCATTCTGGGGGGTGACATGACGGGCAAAGCCATTGTGCCCATCATCCACCAGGGCGGCGACACCTACAAGGCGGTCTTGCTCGAGCAGGAATCGTTCCTGCACGGCGAGGACCAGGTGGTCGAGATGGAAAAGCAGATCAAGAGCCGCGGCTACTATCCCTACCGCACCACTCCTGACGAGATCACCGAGCTCAATGCCAGCCCCGAAAAAGTGGACGCCATTTTTCACGATGAGGTATTCCGGACTGCCGAGCAGTGGCTGGCGTACGCCGATGAAAAGCTGGCAGGGAGCGGGATCCGGTGCTACGTGGCACCCGGGAACGACGACATGTTCGAGCTCGACGATCTGATCCGATCTGCCAGGCACGTCGAGCTGGCCGAGGGCCGGGTGATCGAGCTGGACGCATACCACGAAATGATCTCGACAGGCTGGAGCAACCCCACACCGTGGCACACCTACCGCGAAGAGGACGAGCCGGCGCTGCGCAGGCGTCTGGAGGCCATGATTGCGCAGCTCAAGAATCCACGCAACAGTGTGTTCAACTTTCACGCCCCGCCCTACGGATCGACGCTGGACGATGTGCCAGAGTTGACCGAGGATTTGACGCCCAAGCTGGGCGGTCGCTCTCTGGTGCCTGTGGGCAGCACCGCCGTGCGCGACCTCCTCAAAGAGCACCAACCCCTGTTGGGCTTGCATGGCCATATCCACGAGGGCAAGGGCGCCATCCGTGTGGGCAAGACTTTGTGCATCAACCCCGGCAGCATGTACGAGCAGGGCCGGCTGCTCGGCGCAGTTATTAACCTGGCGCGCACCAAGATCAAGAATTACGTGTTGACGACAGGGTAACAGGCGGTAGGGAGGTGTGTTGAGGATGGTGGGTGAGGCCCAGGGGGGAGGGTGACGGCTGAAGCGGCGACTAAACTAAAGCCAAGGTGAAACCGGCACCAGGTGCGTTGCACCCAACGGCAGGTGCAACGCACCAACGTGTAGGTTTCATTTTGGCCCCAGTTTAGGAACGTGGTGGTAGGCGCCTGGAGGCCAGGGAAAGGGGGTGAGGAGCGAGACATAGCTTGGCGGTGCCGGTGAAGGGCACTTTTCGTGAGTGTTTTTGGCAATCACTTTGGAGGAAGGGAGAACACAAAGAATGAGTAAGGGTCAAGATACAACGTTGTTCTTGCGCAAGGCGACGGGGTTGGTCCGCTCGTGGTCGGTGTTTGATGCCTTCATCTACGCCTTCTTCTCGATCAACCT
>JAFGIA010000379.1 GCA_016929795.1 Anaerolineae bacterium | reverse complement strand
GGCGCGGATGGCGTGTGAGGTGAGGATCGGGACGTGGGGGGCGATGGCCTGGGCGCCGCCCCAATGGTCCCAGTGGACGTGGCTGATCACGACGCAGGCAGGCGGCCGGCCGGTCAGCTCCTGTGCGGCGGCGAGGAGATCGAAGGCAGCGTTAGGGCTGTCGAAGGCGTCGAATATCAGCGTCTGGGTGCCCAGGTCGATGATGCCGGCGTTGCTGCGGGCGCTGCCGCCTTCTGTGGCGACCGCGGCATAGACGCCGGGGGCCAGCTCTGAAAGGTCAAAGTGGGGAGAGGCGAACAGATCGTTTCTACTGTCGCTCACGTTGGTTCCTCCTGATCGAGCCCGGCCATGCGGGCGCTGATGTCCCACAGGCGGCGGGCCGTTTCGAGATCGTAGGAAGCGGCGCCGGAGCGTGCGAGCGCTTGGTCCTGAAAGTACTCGCCTGTCACCCCGGCGGCGTCGGGAGACGACGCCAGGTAAACCGTGGTCTCGGCGCCTTCTTCCGGGCTGACGGCAAAGAGGCTCATCAGCGGCGTCAAGATCTTGAGCAGGCCGTGGTTCATGTCGATGCCGGAGGTGGCGCCCGTGATGAGGTGAACCTGGTGACGGAGGTCCGGGGTAGTGGAAGTCATGGATGCTCCCTTACGCGTTACGACACGCGATGCCGTCGATCATGAGCAGGCAGTCGGCGTCGATGAACTCTGTGGTGGAGGTCATGCGCGCCGGGACCTGATCGGGGGCAAAGCAATCGAGAAAGCGTTTTTCCATCGCCGGCAGGTCGTCGATGTGCTTGAGCCAGACGTTCACCTTGACGAGGTCGGACAGGGCCAGGCCAAAGTGGGCCAGGGTATCGGACAGGTAGGCGAAGGTGTTGTCGAACTGCATGCCGAAATCGTCGCCGGCGCCACGATGGAGGCCGAGAAAGACGAAATCACCGGCGGCGACGGCGAGGGAGTAGCTGTAGGGAGTAAGGACTCGCTCGAGTTGTGTCATCTGTATCCTCCTGTGATGCTGTATGCGCTCGCTGGCAGCGATGGACAAGTGTGCGAGCGAAGTGCGTCGTGCTCCCTGTCCCGACGCCCCGGGAGCTTTTTTTTTGGAAACAACCCCCGGTACATGGGATGGTGGAGAGTTGGTTCCCGTCCGGGCTATGCACGCGTGCAGGACGGTGCACGCGAAGTGTCGATTCTATTATACCATAGAATTGGCATTAGGCGGAAAGTTGACATGAGTTATTTGGAAATTGGTGTGTTCCCTCCTGCTGGCCTGCCGGAAGGAGCTCAGGTTTCCCAAGACCAGGGAAGGGGTGCCCAGTGGCAGTGGGTGGAGGCGAGGCCCGAGAGTGAGACCGGCGTGGTAGGGGGTGCCGGAGACGTGGTGAATGCGAGCGGTGAGCGGGTTCATCCTCTCTCTCCTATTCAACGACGTATCCGGGTTCCAAAAACAACCTCGCCTGCTCCCCGATGATTGTTTCCGCGTTTTCGCATCTCGGCCACACCCGGTAAAATACCAAAGAGTCAAAGGGTAGCCCCGTCGCTTCCGCGCCCGCGCTGTCCCTGCGCACAAAGGATGCAGGGCCAGGTCAAGCCGGAACTTCCAAGTCTACACCAAAGGCGTTGAGGCGAGGGGGCTCTCCTCGTGTGTAACAAGTGTGCGTTCCGCGCTGCGCACGAGCGCCACGACGGCGTCGACGGGAAGGGCGTGGGAGGCGGGGCCGGCTCACCGGTCGCCTCCTGGCTTCGCCTGGCCGGGCGCGTTCGTGCGGTAGAAGGTGGGGATGAGGTCGGGGCGGAGGAACTGCTGGATCTCGAGCGTGTAGCCGCCGGGATCCTGGAAAAAGAAGCAGCGGATCTGGATCTCGGGACGGTGCTGCACCTCGGTCAGCAGGTGGACGCCGCGGGCTGCCAGGTAATCGTACCAGGCGGGGACGTCATCGACGACGAGCGTGAGGAGGACGGCGTTGCGCGGCTGAGGGCGGTGAAAGCCGTGGTCGCCGGCGACGATGCCGACAAACGCATCACGGCCAACACGATAGATCCGGGCCCACGCCTGGTCCTCGACGAGCGCAAAACCCATAACGTCGCCGTAGAAGGCGGCGGCAGGGGCCAGGTCGTCGTAGTAGAGAAACGTGATCTGGCTGTAGATAGGTGCAGGGACAGTGCCCGGTTCAACAGCTTGCGTCATGGTCGATCGCCTCCTTGGGGTTGTCAATCGATTCGGTTTCCACGCGATTTCCAGCCTTGCGCCTGCAGCGACGAAACCCGGTAGATCCAGTTCTGTGGCAGTTCTCAATGACGGTCCCATAGATCAAGCCACCAACGACGGATGCAGAATAGGAGTCCTGTCCTCTCTGGTCAGAGCCTTATCTTCTGCACCGTCCCGTGATTGATCTTGAGCGCCGGCCGTCCGCGCACGATCCGCACCTCGCCCAGCTCCCTGCCGCACGCCGGGCAAGACGGCCGCATTCCCAGGGGCGCCTCGGCGATCCCCACCCAGTCCTCGCGGATTTCATCCAGAAAGCACTTGATCAGCCGGCCGCGGCCACCCTTGTAGTATTTGAACAAAAGCTGGCCACATTGGCATTCCACCTTGATGACGCGCCCGTGCGGCATGCCCCCCCTCGATTCACGAACAATTCCCAGTCCCCTGCTCGCCGGGCGACAATACCTGAATTCACTCGCCCGGAACCGCGGCGTGCTCTCCGTAATGAAAACCGGCGAGAGGTTTACGCCACAATGCGCTACTCTACCACGCCGGCTGCCACGTCCCTTTTCCTGATCCCAAATACCCGGAGCACCAGCGCGACGTTGATCAGGTTGACCGTGCCCATGATCAGGGCCATCGGGCCAAAGCCGAGGTTCTCGGCGAGCAGGCCGCCGACGGGCTGGCCGATGGCGGTGCCGACGTTCACAAAGAGCATAAAGGTGGCAAACATGCTGGCCAGGATGTGCTCGTCGCAGAAATCCATGGCGACGGCGGCATACACAGAGGTATAGTAACCGTAGGCGAGGCCAAAGAAAAGGCCAAAGATGGCGATGAGCGCCACGTGACCGCTCAGGGCGAGGCCGATGCACGCCACAAAGGCGAGGAGGACGCCGACGAGCAGGCTCTGCCTGGGCCCGATTCGATCTGTCAGCCAGCCGTTGGACGCGGCGCCGAGGACGCGGCCGAGCATTGACAGCGCCACCAGCAGGCCAATGCTGCCGACGGACACGTCCATCGCCGCGCGCAGGTGGTCGCTGAGGAAGGTGAGCACGCCGTCGAGGGAGAAGGAATAGAGCAGGCCCATCAGGGCGACGAGCATCACGCCGCCGTGGGTAAAGGCCCTGAACGCCGACCATTGGAACTTTTGGCGGCGCATCAGGCGCGGGTCCTCTTTGAGCAAGAGGGCCAGGGGCAGGGGGATCAGGGTGAGGACGACGAGCGAGAGGAAAAAGGCGGGCCACCCGAGGTTCTCTGCCAGCCAGCCGCCGACCACGAGCATGACGAGGATGCCGCCTGCCCGCGCACCGGTCATGATGCCCTGCACCAGGCCGCGCTCGCTCTCGGGCGTGGTGTCGAGGGCCAGGCCGTCGGTGCAGGTGTCGTACGTGGCCATCGCCACGGCGCCGACGAACATGAGCGCGGCGTACGCCCCCAGCCCTTCTGCCACAGAGATGTAGGGGGCGACGAGGATGACGGTCGCCTGGGCGATGAGGCCGATGAGGATATAGGGCTTGCGGTGACCAAGGCCAAAGAGGTCCACGGCGTCGCTCAGCATCCCCAAAAAGATCTTGAGGATAAAGGGCAGGACGAGGATCGCCTGAAAGATGCCAATGTCATCAGGGCCATAGCCCGCCTCGCCCAGGTAGAGGATGTTGAAGGTGAGGAAATGGCTCATCACCGCCCCCTGGGCGGCATAAAGCGTGGCAAAGAGCAGCAAGCGAAGGTTGCGAGATAGATTCATCGTCCGCTCCTCTCAATGGATGGAAGATTGGAAGGCTGGACGATCAGCGTTCCAGCCTTCCAATCTTCCACTCTTCCTCGCTCAGCCTCCAAACTGCTGAAGGAGTTGATAAATACAGCTCGTACCAAATTCCAACGCCTCGATCGGAATCCGCTCGTCGGCGGCGTGGATGAGCTGCCAGAAGTCGAGGGCGGCGGGCAGCTTCATGGGCGTGTAGCCGTAGGTCTGGATGCCGAGGCGGGCAAGGTGGCGGGCGTCGGTGACGGCAGGCATGAGCATCGGCACCGGCGTGCCGCCAGGGTCGGCGCGCTGGAGGATGGCGGCCAGGGTGTCAAAGAGGCCCATGTCGGGCTCTGGCGGGCCGGGCTCGTAGCGCGTGACCTCGATCTCGACATTGGGGACGGCGGGGTCGAGCAGGGCGTGGAGCTCGCGCAGCATGTCGTCGGGCGCCTGGCCCGGGAGAAGCCTGCCGTCGAGGAGCACGGACACCTCGGACGGGATAACGTTGATCTGCTTGCCGGCGTGGACGACGGTGGGGCTGGCGGTATTGTGCAGGAGGGGGGAGAGCAGGGTGCCCTGGGAGCCGATGAGGTCGAGGATGTGGTCGGTGAGGCGCGGGCGAAGGAGCAAGCGAAGGACACGCGCCTGTACAGGAGAGAGAACGGAGGCAAAGCCGTCGATCATCCGGGCGACGGTGGGTGTGAGGTGGACGGGCAGGCGGTGGCGGTCGATGGTGCGCAGGAGCGTGCCAAGATGGGCCATGGCGCCGCCGCGGACGGGGACGGAGCCGTGGCCGCCGGGGCCATGCACGGTGGCGCGCATAGCGCACGTCTGTTTTTCACCGACCATGATCGGGTAGAGGGTGCCGCGGCCGAGTGGGAGGCTGAACGCGCCAGATTCGCTAATGGCATAGCGCACGCCGTCGAACAGTCCCGCATGCTCGTCGACCAGGTAGCGGGCACCATAGCCGGTATCGACCTCTTCGTCGGCGGTGGCGGCAAAGAGGACGTCGCCGGCAGGGGTGGGCCCGTCGTCGACGGCGCGCAAGAGCGCCGCGACGTACATGGCGACGGCCCCTTTCATGTCGAGCGCACCGCGGCCCCAGATGCAGCCGCCGGCGATGCGGCCCTCGAAGGGGGGAACGCTCCATGCC
>JAFGIA010000378.1 GCA_016929795.1 Anaerolineae bacterium | reverse complement strand
AGCTTACCCGGCCAAGAACAATGGCCACAGTCGGGACAGGCGACTCTTACGGCACCCAGGCCGGGAACCTGTCATCGTCCGCGTTCTCGGTGAGACGGATCAGGATGGATCCGCCTGTGCCCGCCACCGGGTCCACGTTGGTAACATAGATCTCCCAGTTGCCATCGCGGTCCGAGGCGAAAGCGATGTGGTGCCCGTCGGGTGACCAGACGGGGAAGCTATCCGCCTCGACGTTGGCGGTGAGGCGGATCACCTGCGAGTCGCCTGTTCCTGCCACGGCGGGCATGACATAGATCTCCTGACCCCCGTCGCGGTTTGAGACAAAGGCGATATACTTGCCGTCTGGCGACCAGGCAGGCAGCCCGTCCCCTTCGGGGTGGTTGGTGA
Organism: Anaerolineae bacterium; assembly: GCA_016929795.1. The sequence continues at coordinate 2,937 of JAFGIA010000378.1, read as the reverse complement.
GTCGAATTACGCCGGGGCCGCCTGTACCCGCCGTAGGATCGGCGCTCATGATATAGATGTCTAGGTTGCCGTCACGATCCGATGCAAAGGCGATGCGCTTGCTGTCTGGCGACCAGGCTGGGTGGGCATCCTGGCCCGGGCTATTCGTCAGGCGCTCGGCACTTAAGTCAATGGTTTCGGCTGGTGGCTCGGCGTTGACGACATAGATCTCTTGGTTCCCGTCGCGGTCCGACACAAAGGCGATGCGCTTGCCGTCTGGCGACCAGGCAGGAAAATCGTCCGAGCTCCGACCATCGGTCAGGCGGATCACTCCGGCGGCATCTGTCCCCGTCACCGGATCGGTGCTAATGATATAGATCTCTTTATTGAGGTCGCGGTCCGACAGGAAGACGATCTGCTTGCCGTCGGGTGACCAATCGGGCTCGCTGTCATAGGCTGGGTTGTTGGTGAGACGCATTACCTCGGAGCCGGCTGTGCCCGCCGCCGGGCCTACGCTCATGGCATATATTTCTGGATTGCCATCGCGGTCAGACATAAAGGCGATACGGCCGGCAGGCAGGGTGGCAGGCGACAAGAACACGGGCGTGGGCGTGGCGGTGGGTGTGGGGATGGCCGTGGGGTGCGCCGAAGTCTGGGCGGGTCCGGTGAGCGGCACGCGCGACTCTGTTTGCTCACACCCCAGCAGCGTGGACATGGCGACTGCCAGGACGATAAGAAGACGTATTCGAAATGAGATGGCGGCTCTGCTGTGCATCTTTCCTCCTGTTCAAGGCAGCCTACAGCGTACAATGGGGCAACAGCTATGCACAGGGGCAGTATACCACGAGCCAGAAAATCGTGCAAGGTGGACCAAGAGCGGGCTCGCGCAGCGGTGCGGGGCGAGATGGGGACTAGATATGGGAGAGGGCGAGCCCCCAGGCGGCAGGGCTAGGGGGATGACAAAGCGCGTGCGGGGTTGAGGCGACCTGCTGCAGGTTTGGCGGCGGCCAAGTGCGCAGCGAGTGGAGGCACATTGCGCAGCGAATCGGCTGAAGCGCGGCGATGGGGTTGCTAACCCTCACCCCGTGGGGTTGCCATTTCCTTCTCTATTCGCTGCGCAAGCCCTCGCTTACCGCTCTTTGCCATTTCTGCTCGTCTGTGCTATGCTACTATCCTGCTTCCACCAGTCTCGCCTTGAGCCTGACATCGCCTGAGCATGCGACCTGGCTGTAACACGGGCACAAGGGGTATCGCAAACTGTGCTCGCATCAGCGCGAGCTTTTTGCTGATTGAAGAAGGAGCGTGTCCAATGGTCAAAGGCAAACAGTCTCAAAACGGATGTGGTGCTCTCGCTACAATTCTCGCGTTGTGCGTACTCTTACTGGCTGCACTCACACCAGCCGCGGTTAACTCTGCATCCGGCACCGCCCTGATCACCGCCGTCTACTACGACACATACCTCACCGGCGAGCTTGATGAAGCCTTCCGGCTGTTGAATATCAGCGCCCTGCCTATCAGCCTGACAAGCTGGACCGTTTCCGACGGCGAAGGGACGATCACCCTCACTGGCACCCTCACTTCGGGCGCATCGATCTGGGTTGTCAAAGAAGCCGACAATTTCACCCTCGAGTTCGGCTTTGCTCCTGACTATGAGTATGGCGCCGACACCGACCCGGCCGTTCCCAATCTCGTCACATCCGGCACCTTCAATTTGACAAACACAGGCGACGAGTTGGTCCTGAAAGATGGCGATGGGCTCGTCGTCGACTCCGTGGTCTATGAGGACGGCGATCCCGCCGGCATCGGCTGGTCCGGTCCCGGCATCTACCCCTACGGTGGTGACACTGTCGGCATCGAGCGCTTTGCCGAGCACACACGGGAAGCAGAGGGCTTTGGGCTCGAAGGGCAGATCTTGTACCGCAAGCTCGATCAATCCACCGGGCTGCCCGTTCCGGACACGGACACCGCCGCCGACTGGGCGCAGGCCACCGACGACGACATCAACGGCAAGAAGGTCATGTATCCTGGATGGGACCTGGACCGCTACTTCTTCACTCGGACCTTCACCGAGGCGTCGACGATTACCTACGCCGTGGCGCCGGATAACATCTACGAGACGGTCGTGGCTGAGATCGGCCAGGCGACGACGAGCCTCTACTACGAGGGCTACACCTTCAACAACGCCCATCTGGCCGACGCCATCGTCGCCCAGATGGCGGCGCATCCGGGCATGGCCGTCACCATCCTGCTGGAAGGCGGGCCGGTTGGTGGCATTCCCGACCAGGAGAAGTGGATCTGCCAACAGATCGAGAATGCCGGCGGAGAGGTCTACTTTATCTATAACGACGATGCGGCCGACGTCCACGACCGCTACGCCTACCAGCACGGCAAGTGGATGATCGTCGACGAGGAGACGTTGCTCACCGGATCGGAAAACCTGAACTACTCCTCGATGCCCGCCGATGACAAAGCCGATGGCACCAAGGGCAACCGCGGTGTCTGGCTGATCACTGACGCGCCGACCGCCGTGGCCCACGCCCTGGACGTGTTCTGGCACGACCTCGACCCGGCCAACCACCGGGACATCATCCGCTGGACGGCCGGCCATCCGATCTACGGCGCGCCGGCGCCTGGGTTCGTGCCCGACTATACCTCGGGCGGAACGACCTATCCGATCCGGTTCTCCATGCCGTTCACGACAAGTGGCGAGTTCTCGTTCGAGATGGTCCAGTCGCCCGACAATAGCCTGCGAGATCGGGACAGCCAGCTTGGCGTGGTGGCACGGGCCGGCAGCGGGGACACGGTGCTCGTGCAGCAGCTCTACGAGTACACATATTGGGGGCCGACGGCGAGCAACCCGACAAACGATCCCAACGTGCGGCTGGAAGCGTACATCGCCGCCGCCAGGCGCGGGGCGCGCGTGCGCATCATGCTCGATGCGGCCTGGGACGATCCAGT
>JAFGIA010000377.1 GCA_016929795.1 Anaerolineae bacterium | reverse complement strand
GCGGGGATCCCGCCGTCGGGCGTCGTCGCCGATGAGGTAGATGCGCCCGGCGGTGTAGCGGTGATCGCGCCGGTAGAAATGCTCGCGCGTGATCAGGCTGTCGCTCCAGCCGGCAGTCTTGAGCTGCGGTTCGATGAGCACCGCTCGAGTATCGGCTTCGTTGAGGGGCATGAGCTATCCTACTCCGTGTCGGACAAAGGACTTGACCGCACGGACAAAACCTTGCGTCTGAATCTTGACCCTGTTTGGGAGTCTCATCTATGCTACTCCACGCGATTGGTATGGCCCGGTACCTGAGAAGACGGGTGGACGCTTGTTCTGGATCGTGGCCAACATGGACACGTGTCCAAAGTGTCGGCTGATTTTCTCACTTCAGTAGTGACGACCGAAACAGAGTATTGCGCCTGAATCCAACCACCATCATTATACCCCGATTTGACATAGATAGCAAATAGAGTGCCTCAATTCCAAAGCCTCGTGAGGATCTCTTACGACTGCGTGTCGTTGGTCACGACAGGTTCACCAGCAAGAGACCAGATATCTACTCTTTCTTGGCACTTTCCATGCGCCGACGGGAGGGCCGAACTTGCCGCTTCCGGCAGTCTGCCGCTTTTGACAGGGATCGTTTTGTCCCGCAATAGGGTACACTGGCTGTCAGCAAGTCATAGCAGGTCTGAACGATGAAGAGGGAAGGAGATCGAATGAAGTGATGGTTTTATCAGACCAAGCCAGTAACATAGTGAAGCGGTGTGGCCTACTGCTGGCCGGCACTATCACCAAAGTAGCCTCGACTACTGTTGCAAGCGCGAGATGCATCGCCCGAGCCTTGCGTGAATACCGAACTTGTACCCACAGGACGGCCGGTAGACCCCAGTACACACATAGGCTGAGCGCACCGCGAAACATCGCCCGAATCGGGGCTGGAAGACACAAACCTCAAACAGCCGAGTCGTCACCACGACGAAACCGGGACCCCGCTGAGCCCAGGCGCTTGTGACTACTGTCTGCACCTGCGGTGGCCGGCAGGAACGTCACGCCGCGCCCAGGCTCAGCGGGGTAGCAAGCTAAAAGGAGCTTGTCAGGGGTGCCCCCTGAACCCCATGTTCATGCGCCACGGCGCATGTCACAGCGGCAGGGTGTGATGACACACGTATCCCTTGACAACGATGGACATGGGACTCGGCGGATGATACTCACGATACATCTGCACGCAGACTACTGCTTGCGGCCTTTGGCCTCAGCAGGGACGTACAGGCAGCCGCTGATGCGCACGCGTGGATTGTCGCGGCCGCCACCTCTGAGCCGATCTTTTCCTGGAACGGGGTTCCAGGATGCGCAGGCCACACACACAAATCTGAGGAGGCAAGGGAGTGGGAGAGAGAACCCAAGAAATGAAAACGCAACGTAGCGAGATATCCGAAACCGAACGCCGCCGGCGACTGGCGTCGGTGTATCGCCTGCTGATCGAGCTCGGCCAGCGTGGGAACGCGGTCACTGACGATCGCTCGGACGGGCAAGAACCTGCAGGCGAGCAGCCAGCGGCAAACGTGTAAATTTTACACATTTGTCGAGCAGTTCCTTAACAACCGCATACGACGAATACGACCCACATCCGACTTGACACGAAGAAGAAACGGGTGTACAATCATATGGCAAGCTGTAAACGCTTTTAAGCATACATAACGATTATGGACGAACACAAGACTACGATTCGGATTCCAGAGGAATTGCACAGGCGTGTCAAGGCCAAGGCGGCTTTGCAGGGCAAGACGATCACGTCGGTCCTGACAGAGCTGCTGCAGCAGTGGGTCGAAGAGGATCCACCGGCGCCTGAGAAGAGGGACAAGTAACCGAATAACAGAAACGGGCTGTGTTGGTGCGGAAACACCAACACAGCCCTGACCTAACCCGCTGACGGCTGTAGACCGGACCCAGCGAGCCAGGCTGGCGCTATTGTAGCATAGCCTGGTTATGTCGTCAATCAGACGGCCAACCGATCCGTCGTCACGGGTGGATCGGTTGGCCGTCTTTGTTTGTCCAAAACCATGGAGGGCAGAAAGGAACAAGACGATGAACACCAGGAGTTATTGGAAGCTCGCCCAAAGGCTGTGTGGTGTGGACTGAGTAGGTACCCACCAGGTTCATACCAGGGGAAGGAGCACGCATGGCGAAGCAGACGGTCACGTTCGTCGTGGACACAGAGAGGGATCGGGACATACTCCGCTGGCTTGGGATGCAAGACAACAAGAGTGCATCGATTCGTGAGGCGATCCGGGCACATCTCGGGCGCGGGGCAGTCACCTTGTCTGATGTGTACGAAGCGATCCAGGAGCTCAAAGGGCGCGGATGGGTGCCGGTCGAGCAATACACGCCCGCGCACCCCCTCGATCACGACGAGCCGCCCGACGTCGCTGCCGCGCTTGATAGTCTGGGTCTCTGATGCAGGAGAACCGGATAGGAAGGGGGTGATCGATAGAGGAGGACGGCGGGCATTTGAGGTCGGCGATTTGGTGTGTAGAGAGGGAACGAGTTGTAGAAGTATCACCAGAGGAAGGAGAAAACGATGATTCTGAGATGGTTGCTTTTCGAGACAAGGTTGGGAGAACTGCTGCTGACCATCCTGGAGCAGAAGGTGGGACTGGCAGTGGTCCAGGTTGAATGGCTGGCTGTACAGCGTGCCGGTCAGCCGCAGGCAGTGCGCGAGGCAGAGTAAGCGTCGCGGCCCGGCGGTTGCGCCGGGCCACGGATGGGCTGGCTTGCCACACTAGGACGCAGGCGGGCCAGCCCACCACAATTCTAGCACAGGCTGCCCATCGAGGCAAGTAACGAAAAATGGAGGGAGACAAGGACGATGACAAGACGAGCCGTACTCTATGCAAGGGTTGCCGTCGGCGCTGAAGGAATCGGTAAACAAGAGCTGGACCGCCAATTGGAAGTGTGCCGTCAGCATGCCCAAAGCCACGGATGGGAGGTGGTGGCCGAACTGGGCGAAGATGAGCGGGGAGTGAGCGGCATTCCCCTGGACCGGCCGCAGCTCAATTCTATCTTGACCATGGCGCGAGCCGGTCAGTTCGACGTGGTGGTCGTGCGCGACCTGTCCCGTCTGAGCCGCGATCTTACTGATCTGCTGGTTCTCGAAAAGGAATTGGGGCAATACGGTCTCCAAATCGCTTCGGTTCAGCAAGCTGAAGAGATGCCAGGGAGCATCTCGTTGGGGACCATTGTGGCTGAACTGCAGAAGGTAGGTAACCGTCGCAGGTCCAGGTCCGTGCCTATGAGGCAACACAAAGCGTAGCCCAGCGGAACGCTGGGCCACGGGTGGAGTGGTCTGCACCGCCTGCCAAGCTATGAGACCACTCCACCCTGATTGTACCATTCACTGACAAATCACACAAGGTACAGGAGGGGAGAACATGATGATCAAGCGCACAGTTCTTTACGCCAGGGTAAGTGGCGACGACAGAGGCAATGAGGGACGTAACCTCGAGGGACAACTTGACATGTGCCGCGACTATGCTTTGCGACAGGGATGGTGTGTTGTTGCAGAGCTGGCAGAAGATGACCGGGGTGCAAGTGGCGCATCGTTTGAGCTACCGCAACTCGATCGCGTTCGAAAGATGGCGGAATCCGCCGAGTTCGACGTGCTGGTCGTACGTGAGATCGATCGCCTTAGCCGCAATCTGGCCAAGCAGCTGATCGTGGAAGAGGAGCTCCGGCGGGCTGGTGTGCAGATCGAGTATGCATTGGGGGAATATCCCGACACGCCGGAAGGGCGTCTAAACAAGCACATCCGGGCGACGATCGCAGAGTTTGAACGGGAAAAGATTGTGGAACGAATGACCCGCGGTCGGCGGCTCAAGGTAAAGAAGGGAAGTGTAATGGTGCACGGACGACCGCCCTACGGGTATGTGCTGGTAGAGGTCGATGGCAAAACATTCCTCGAGATCTATGAACCCGAGGCCGAGATCGTCCGGCTCGTGTTTCATTGGTACGTGCGCGGCTGTGATGAGAAAGGGCCGATGTCAATCTACGGCATCACAAACAAGCTAAACGAAATGGGCGTCCCAACATTTAGCGACAGCGGCACACGAAAACCGATCGCTGCCAAGCAGCGAGGATATGGCAAATGGGCTCGGTCTCCGATCAACCGAATGCTTCGTAACGAAACGTACGCGGGAGTATGGCGCTATGGCAAGATGGCGCGAGAGAATGGGCAATGGGTTGAGAACCCTGAAGAGCACTTGTTGGTTGTTGAGGTGCCTGCCATTGTCTCTCGCGACATGTGGGAAGCAGCTCAACTCCGGCTTATTGAGAATCGGAACAATGGTCGCTGCAACAGAAAGTACGATTACCTGCTGAGTAGACGCGCGACGTGCGGCACCTGTGGGCTAAAGATGACCGGATGCTCCAAATCGAGCAAGGGGAAGATATACCTTTACTACCGCTGCCCTGGAAACACGCCCAACTCCAATACGGCTCGCGAATGCGATTTGCGCTTGTTCCGAGCAGATCACGTGGACGCCGTGGTGTGGGCTTGGGTAAGATCGCTCCTCGTTGACCCGGACGAGCTCCTCGCTGGATTGAAGGCGTATCAAGACGAGTGTGAACTGGAGAACGAGCCACTGCGACAACGACTGAACGTGGTGGATGGACTGCTGTCGGGAAACCGTGCTCAACTACAACGGCTGATCGATTTGTATCTGTCTGGGGACTTCAGAAAGGAGGACCTTGTAGATCGCAAGGACCGTCTGGAGGCAACGATTTACGCGCTCGAAAAAGAACGAGATAGCCTGGCGTCGAGCCTGGAAATCCATACCCTCACAGACGATCAAATTCAAATCGTTCGGAACCTTGCCAGGAATCTGGGAGATGGACTGGAAGTCGCGGAAGAGCAGTTTGCGCTGAGGCGGCGCATCATAGAGATGCTGGATGTACAGGCAACACTATCGATCGAGGATGGTCAAAAGATCGTGTACGTGCGGTGCATGTTGGACGAAGAGTGTTTGTCGGTTGTGCCTCAGACTACAGGTAGTACATGTCGTTCCAGTCGTTCAGGTACGCTGCGACCTGTTTGGCTGCCTCGTCTATAGCGCCGATGGTGCAGTCCAGGAGATCGGGGAGGGCATCCAATTCGGACACGTCGCGGCCGCCGAGACGGTAGGCGAGGTAGAGAAAGAGGATAGCCTGGTTCACAAAGGTCTTGGTCGCCGGGACGCTGATCTCAAAGCCACACGCCAGGGGCAGGTAGACGTCGCTGTCGTTCATCAATGTCGAACCGAGGACGTTGAGCACGCCCAACACCCGGCCTCCATTCTCCCCTTCGGCGGTGCGCTGGCGCATGGCGTTGACGGCGTTGAGCACGTCTTTGGTCTCACCGCTCTGGCTGACAAAGATGGCGGTGTCGCGCGCGGCGATGCTGCGGCCGTACTGCTCGATGAACTGCGGGCCGAGCACGGGGACAGCGGCCTTGCCGGCGATCTGGTCAAAGTAATAGGCACCGAGCAGGCAGGCATGGTAGCTGGTGCCGCAGCCAACGAGGTAGACGGGCCGATCGCCCGTGGCCCGGATGGCGTCGATGAACCGGCCGGCGTGAGCCGAAACGTTCAGCAGGTGGAGCAGCTCGGCGGCGACGACGGGCTGCTCGTGGATCTCTTTGAGCATAAAGTGCGGGTAGCCGCCCTTCTCGGCGACTTCGATCGGGCCATCATAGTGCTCGGTTTCGCGATCGATGCGCCGGCCGTCGTGCACGCCGTAAAGCTCGATCCCCCCGGGTGAGAGAACGACGATCTCGCCGTCCTGGATGTAGAGGACCTGGCGGGTGAGGGGCAAGATGCTGGGCAGGTCGGACGAGACGCAGGTAAAGTCGTCCCCGGTTCCGGCGACGAGGCCGCTGCCCTTCTTGATGGCGTAGAGCTTGTGCTCATCCTGGTGGGTGATGACGAACGCGTAATCGCCTTCGAGGTCGTCGTAGGCGGCGCGGATGGCTGACAGCATGTCGCGCCCGTTGCGGTCAAAATGGCGCTCGACGGCATGGACGCACGTCTCGCCATCGTTGGTACCGCGCACGGTAAGACCTTCCTCGATAAAGAGCTCGCGCATCTGGACGTTGTTGACAACGTTGCCGTTGTGAGCACCAACCATGTCGCAGTCCGAGTCAAAGTGGGGCTGGGCGTTTTCGTAAGACGGGGCGCCAAAGGTGGCCCATCGGAGCTGGGTGATACCTCGATGACCACGCATGGTGGCAAAATCGAGGTCGGCGCTCACATCCTCGATGCGGCCGACGCCCTTGCGCAGGTCGATCTCGCCGTCGGCCGAGACAGTGGCACAGCCGACAGAGTCGTAGCCGCGGTAGGCGAGGCGCTTACCAGCCTCGATCAGGTTGGGTCCAAGGGTCTGTTCTTCGTCAGTGATGATGCCAAAGATGCCGCACATGAGTCTAGTCGCTCCAGTGATATCTGATTCGCTGCCTGTCGGCCGGCCTATTCTACCTCAAGCCATTGCCATTCGCAACTGAACAGCTCGGGTTTGCACGAGGTGGAACCGAGATTGTATCATCTCAAAAAGCCGGGGTGGGATGTAGGGCGGATTGCTAATCCGCCCTACATCCCCCAGGTTATTGAGATGATACCCTCGATTAATAAGGAAATGTGCACACAGAAGAGTGCTTCGTCGATCTGATTCAGTCTGGGTAAGGCCGAACGCCGTCGCGACGGTCCACTTCCGCCTGAACAATCTGCAGACAAGCCCTCAGATCGGCCAGCACTGCGTCTGCCGTAAATAACAAACCTGCTGTCGGATCTACCTGGGCATCGCCCACATCAATGCCCACTACCCCGTCGCGACATAGCACAGCCAGATCGGCTATGTACGTCACACCTGCCTCACGTATCGGGTAGCACCGTTCAGGCGGCAGGCCGGCGTCGCGAAGGGCATGGTACACCCGATCCACAAACTCGTCACCTTCGGCATACAGATCGTTCAGCTCTTCGGCTGCCGAAAAGCGATCCCACGTGGTATGGATGAACGTCACCCTTCGCCAACGCCGGCTCGGGATAGGTGGCTCGCGTTTGCTCAGCGGCCCTAGCTGGAGCTTGTAGTATACCTTGTCGGCATGTAGGTGGTCGGGCTCGGCAGGGAGCAGATCACGCCGCCTCGCCAGCTCGTGGCCCAGGCAGCGCGCATAGTAGTGTACTGCCCATTTGAGATCTCCAAACGCGGCCGTAAAATAAAAAGCGACGTACTCGAAACATGCGTCGCGCAGCATCTGCCGCTCCGGCAGCCGGTACCAACCCTCGTCCCGCGCAATCTCGAAATCCCTCGGGCGATTCATTACCGCTACAAGAACACGGTCGTCAGGATACACTCTGCACCTGCTAGCAATCTCCTCTGTCTCTATTCTACCACGCCTGCTCGCACGATGCAACCAGGAGAAAGGGAACAGAGCTTCGGACTTGAGCTTCTTCTTTGCCACTTGCTGCTTGCTGCTTGCCCCTTGCTGTCCGGCTGAGTATAATAAGGTAGGAGGATAGATCGTACTGATGGATCGTACCATCGTCATTCACTATGGGGAAATTGCGCTAAAAGGTAAGAACCGGCGTTTTTTTGAACAGCGGCTCCAGGACAACGTCGCGGAGCGAGTCGCCGGCCTCTATACCGGCCACGTCAAGTGGCGCCACGGCCGCTTCCTCGTGCCATTGCACAAGGACGCCGACCAGGATCATGTCGCCGATCGCCTGCGCACTGTGCCCGGCATCGTCTATTTTGCCATCGCCTACGCGGTGCCGCGCGATGTGGAGATGCTCGCCTCTGCCGTCATCGCGCAGCTTCCCACAGGCCCCTACCCGTCGTTCAAGATCGACACGCGCCGCGCCGACAAAACATTCCCCCTCACCTCACCTGAGGTTAACGAAATCGTCGGTGCCCAGGTCCAGCAGGAGACGGGTTGGGCTGTCGACCTGACCAACCCTGCACTGACCGTGCACGTCGAAGTCCTACCACGCGAGATCCTCTTTTACTCGGAGCGGATCGAGGGTATCGGTGGGCTGCCGGTCGGTGTGAGCGGCACGGTTGGACTGCTTTTGTCGGGTGGCATCGACTCACCAGTAGCGGCCTACTATGCCTTGAAGCGGGGCTGCACCACGCTGCCCATCCATTTTCACAGCGGCCCATTCGGCCAGTGGATCGATTCGGAGCGCAAGGTGCGCCGCCTAGTTGAGGCGCTTCAGCCCTATGGGCTATCAGATCGCTACTATGTAGTGCCCATCGGCGAGCTGCAGCGCGAGATCGTCGTCGATGCGCCCGCTCCTGTGCGCGTCCTCCTCTACCGCCGGCTCATGTTTCGCATTGCGCAGGCACTCACGCTGCGTGAGGGCGGCCTTGCGCTCGTCACAGGCGAAAGCCTGGGCCAGGTATCTTCGCAGACGATCGAGAGCCTGCGTGCCATCGAAACTGTCACAGACCTGCCGGTCCTTCGCCCTCTGATCGGGTTCGACAAGGTCGAGATCATGGACCGGGCACGCCTCATTGGCACCTACGAGATCTCGATCGAGGCACACGACGATTGCTGCCAATTCCTTATGCCCCGGCAGGTCATCACCCGCCCATCGGTGGCAGAGGTGGAGGCCGCAGAGTCGAATCTGGATGTCGAACGCCTCGTCTCGACAGGGATAGAGGCAGCACGAATGAATCGCATTCCATGAAAGCCAGGCCGCGCAGTTATCCTGCGCGGCTCGAGGGGAAATGCGTCAGTGTCGCCAGTGGGGGAAACGGTGGGACCGAACTGGGGACTAGATCTCCTTTTCCACCGTGTCGGTGGATGACGTCGTTTCCTCATCATCCTCGCGTACTGCATCACGAAAGCCCCGGATCGCCTTGCCAAGCGCCGGCCCGACGTCGGCAACCTTGCCCACGCCAAAGATGAGAATCACAATCACCGCAATGATCAGTAGCTCTTGCCAACCAAATCCAGCCATTGTTTCACCCCTTCTATAAACTCTTTTTCGATGACCATCTATACGCCCCCAACTCCGTGCATTGCCATTGCCAGGTCGCGCCGCACCAGCGCCCGCAAAAATGGTTCCTCTCGCGGCGCAGCCGCGAGCCCGTTCGCGGCGGCAAGCGCCAGCGCGGCTGTGGGCTCGTCGTGTGCCAGCAGCAACCACTCGCCAAGAGCTCGCAGGCGCGTGGCGAGCACATCGCTCATCATCCCATCGGCAGCAATCTGGTCGATCACGCGCTGCTCATACACTTCCATCTTCCACTCCTTCCTGCCCAGCGGATTGGAAGAGATGTCCAAGAGCGTGTGACTGCCAATTGCCCAGCCCGCAAGTGCGGGATGTGCCAACAGGCGAGTCGTGTCACCACCGGCTACTGGCTCCTGGGGCCATTGTCGATCTGGCAGCGTGCGCCCCCCACTGACGCCCCACAGCCACGGGCTGCGCAGGCGCAGCGTGCCTGCCAATGGAATCTGCGTCTCCCGGTTGGCCTCCAGCGCGTCCAACACCAGGCGGCGCCCCACATCGAAGCATGCCTCGACGAGCAAGACCGACCCCGAGCCATCAGGGAAAGCCACATCGTGCACGTACCCTGCTGGCCGCGCCGGTAGCAGCATCATCATAGGCACCCATTCGTGTGCCGCCGCCTCCACAGCCCCAGCACGATCGTGCAGCAGCACGTTTAGAAACCGTGCGTGGCCTGTATCCTGCCCTTCCAGAATGAACCACACATTCTGCTGGCCCGACGCGCTCGGCGGGCTTACCAACGCTCGCCAGCCAGGCTCAGGCTCGGTCAAGGGCTCGACCTCGACACCGCTGAAGCACAGCTTCCGCAGCAGCCGCTCCGTCCGGCTGCGCAGCGATAGCGGTGCTGTCGGAATCAGAGTCTGCAGTGCCCACGCCGATGCCGGTGTGCGGAGGGTACCGAGCGCCTCTGTCGCCGCGGCGCCGATTTCTTCACGCACATCGAGCGCCATCATGCGCAACAACTCGATGACCATCTCGGCGCCGTCAGCATCTGCCAGACGGCGCAGGGCAGCTACGGCTGACAGCACCACGTCGGGCTCCTGGCGATCCAGGCCTTCAATATAGTCAACCAATACTGCCGCGTCGTGCTTCCCCTGGCCGAGTGCCCTATGGAGCGCAGCCAGCACAACCCCTTGCGGATCCTGCACCCGGTCGAGCAGCTCGTCGTCAACAGGCCACCCCAGCCACCGCTCCAGGATTTCGATGGCAGCCAGACGCGCCCTGTCCGTGAGCGGCTTATGTAGCACCGCCTCGCGCAGTGCCACAATCGCCTCTTGCGAGTCGAGCAGTGCCACCACCTCGCCCATGGCGTTCAACAGCCCGGCATCTGCCCTGTCCAGGTTGGCCACGATCACAGGCAGCAACTGTGTGCCATGGGCTGCGATCTCGCCTGCCCGGCGCCGGAACTCGGCCGCCGAGGTCGCCTCCAACAAACGCTGAAACTCGGCCTCGATCTGCCGCCGCTCCAATAGTTTGGTAATGATCTTGGTCTCTGAATCAGCCATCGCCGCGTATCAGCGCCAATCGCTCGGCACGATCATAGCACACGTTCGACGAGTTCACAAACCAGTCCGCATTGCACAGCGTCAGGCAGGCGCCATCTCCATCTCAGCCAACTCCTCCCTGCCCACCTCTACCGGCTGCAAGGTTGCCGGATCAGTCAGTCTGTCGATATATAGCACACCGTCCAGGTGGTCTATTTCATGTTGAAAAACGCGTGCCAGGTACCCCTCGACCTTCAGACGCATGGGGTTTCCATGCTCATCGATCCCTTGAACGACAACTTGCTCCTGGCGTGCCACCTCCCCGATGTAGCCGGGGATCGACAGGCATCCTTCATATCCAACATCCTCTCCACGCCCCTTCACAATCTCCGGGTTAAAGACAATGTACGTCTCCATTGGCTCGCCCGTCTCTTCATCCTCGGGCAGTTCAGCGACAAAAAAACGCCGCAGCACACCAACCTGCGGCGCAGCAAGACCCACCCCATTCGCTTCGCGCATCGTCTCGATCATCTGCTGTGCGAGTGTCACAAGTGATGGTGTCACCTTCTGTACTTTTCTCGCTTTGCTCCGGAGCACTTTGAGCTGCTCCGGGTCGTCGACTGTCAAAATTTGCAACTCAGACATCTTTTCTGTACCCCATTCTATGCCCGATTGTAGCATCTCAGGGGCATGTTTGTCAAACAGGGAGAGGTAGCCGGGATAGGGTGAACGCCTGCCAATTGGAAGGGTGGAAGACTGGACAACCTTCCACCCTTTCAATCTTCCAGAGGAGATCGGTCTACGAGATACCTCGACAATCAGATGTTGCGCCGGAGATCCCCGTCGACAATGCCGGCAATCTTTTGGCCCAAACGCACGCTATAATTCGTCCCACGGTCCTCGGGATAGATCTGAAGCGTATTCGCCAGATAGAGGCCTGCGAGTGGTGTGCGGTGGGCAGGAACACGCTCTGAATAGTTGCACGTGATCACCGGCTGCCCCGCTTCAGCGCGGAGCACGATCTTTTTCTCGATCCATTCTTCCGAAAAGGCTGGATTGACCCGCTTCAGATGCGGCGCGTACAGGTCGAACAGCTCGCTCGCCCGCATCTGATAGCGCAGGTCGTCGCGCTCCAGGTAGTTCGAGACGTAAATCAGGTGCCGGCCCTCGTACTCGCTTGGCGGGACGTAATTTGTATGCTCGATCACGGCCACGTACGGCATCGTCCTGTCGGCAATATTCATCCAGTAGATGCGGCTCAGGCTTTGCTTGCTCACGAGGAGCAGGACGATCGCCGCCTGGTAGCGCACCGACTGGAGCCGGGTGACGTAATCGCCATCAAGCGCGGGCGGGGCGATCTCGAGCAGATTGTAGCCGGGCACGGTAGCGATCACCGTGTCGAACGGGATCGTCTCCTGCTTGGTGATCACCCCTGTCACCCGTTTTGGATCGTCCGGGTCCGTCGTCAAGCCAAGTACCTCTTGTCGCAGCCGCAGATCGGCGCCGCCGGCCTCCAATCGCTCCAGCAGCGCACGGGTGATGATCTCAAAACTGCCCATCGGATAGGCAAGCTTTTCCGTGGCGGTTGCGCCCTGGCGTGAGCTGCCGCGCACCTTGATCTTGCCCCACAACCACGTCATGCTCACCTCGTCGGCGAGCGCCCCAAACTTGCCGCGCAGCAGCGGCCCCCACACCTTGTCGTAAATCTCCTGTCCCATATAACGCAGGATCCAGTCGCGGGCCGTGATCTGCTCCAGCCTGCGCCAATCGTCGACACGCTGCAGGTAGAGGTACATCAACCCCAGCTTGACCCGGTTGAAGAGATTCAGAGGCCGGAAGCGAAGCAGGTCAAAAGGTGTCACAAAATCATAGATCTGCCCACCATAGTAAAAGCCGACCTTTGATTCAATCCAGCGTAGCTGCTCGCCAATACCCAACTCGTCCATCAAAGACAGGATGTGCGTATCACTGCCAAATAGGTGGTGATAAAAGTACTCGATGTGGCTACCGAGCAAGGGGAGGGTTGCTGCCTGGCCGCCCCACTGCCCATACTTTTCCAGGACGGTGACGTCATAGCCCTGTTTCTGAAGCTCGTATGCCGCTGTCAGCCCTGCATAGCCCCCGCCAATAATCCCGATCCGTTTGCGATTCATTCCTCTTCGACCACCTCTGGGTCCGGAGTATCAGCCACCAGGTCGACATGCTCCTTATCGGCACGCTCCAGATCCTGTTTGGCACGCTTGTAGAGCTCGACCAACTCCTCGTCCGTACCCTGGAAGCGTGCCACCGTCTGGTGCGAACAGAGCTCGCAGCCGCGCATGAAGCGATAGCTGCCTGATACACAACCGAGGCACGCATTCAGGCGGATCATCATCAGGCAGAACGCCAGCGTATCGGGGTGCGTCTCGGAAAGCGACGCGATATACTCCACCAACTTGCGCCACTCATCTCCACGCAGTCTGGCCAGACTGGGGATCAGGCGCGGGGGAAAAAGCAGCTCGGTTCTCGGATTCAAGGCCATGCGATTACTATTTCCCGTCTAGATTGTTTGTCCCACATTTTGACATTCGTCAAGGAGACTCGACCCGATGCCATCTCTGGCGCTTTGCAGATCTAGATGCAAGGACACGCGTGTTATTACACTCCGCACCCTGCGCACCGGTCTAGTCGGCGGCCAGCACCTGAACCTCAACCAGTTGGGATCGCTGCCGTATGGCATGCTGGTATCGGCGCAACAAACCTTGCCACGCCACCCACGGAACATAGACGCTACCCAGCGAGCTGCCGGCATTTCCACCGTGAAAGTCGCTGCCGCCGGTAATCACCAATCGGTGCTTGATGGCGAGCGACAACAGATGGCGGCTCGCCTCGCGCGGATAGTTGGGGTAGTACACCTCGATCCCGGCCAGGCCTGCCTCACACAGCCGCGGCAACCAGCTTTTCAGGTTGAGGCCGTGGCGGCGCTCTCCCTGCCGGCTGTAGATATATGGATGGGCCACAACAGCAAGCCCACCGCTATGCCGCACCAACGCAATCGCCTCTTCAGGCGACAGCTTGTAGCGTTCGACGTACGCCGGGCAGTCTCGGCCGATCCAACGCTCAAAGGCCTCTTCCCATCTCTCAATGTGACCTGCTTCGAGGAGCGCCATGGCC
This sequence comes from Anaerolineae bacterium, assembly GCA_016929795.1. Next base: position 3,883 of record JAFGIA010000377.1, on the reverse strand, counting down.
ACGTGAGGCCGGCCGATGGCACTGCCCTCCCCTGCTGCCTCGAGCACTCCCTCCCAATCAAGGCACAACCCGAGGCGTGCCAGCCGTGCCAACATCTCCCGTGCACGCTCACGCCGCGCATCGCGCGTGCGAGTCAACATGGCCTGCAGGTCTGAATTCTCCCGATCGACGAAATAGCCAAGCAGGTGAATTTCTTCCCTCTCGGCCACAGCACTGATCTCTACCCCAGGTACCACCGTAACGCCGTGTATTCGCCCACAAGCAACTGCATCGTCCACACCGGCGGTCGTGTCGTGATCGGTGATTCCCACAACCTTGAGGCCCTGGCTGGCCGCGCGGACCACCAGGGCCTCGGAGCTCAAGCTGCCATCAGAGGCGGCAGTATGACAGTGCAGATCAACCCGATTCTGGATCGTAAGCTTCCCCCTCTTGCCGCGCCCCTCTCCGCCTGTCAGGCTTTATCCTCGTTGCCACGCGGCTTTACCGTTTCCACCCGCACCCCCGTCACCGTGGCTTTGGCCTGCGCCTGCATCAGATACTCAGTTCTTGGAGCCGATTTGTCGCCAGGTTCGTACTTTTGCCCCTTTGCTTCCGCAGCCCTGCGCTTGCTTTCCGCCAGATCGGCTCGCCAGGCCTGCTCTGCCTCAAAGTCGGCGGGGCGCAGCTTGGCATAGTACTCGAGCGGCACCGACAGGGCGTGGATGTCAAGCCACATGTCGCGGTTGCGATCCGTCGTCGGAATCTCGTGCACCTGGTTCATCTTGATCGCGTCGAATGGGCAGTACTCGGCGCAGTAGCCACACGACATGCAAATCGTGGCGTCGATCCAAAACCCCGCTGGCCCTGCAATGGGTCGGCCACGCTCGTCGGTACCACGCTCGATCCAGATACACTGCGGCGGGCAGACACGAGCGCAGATGCCGCACGCAGTACAGCGCAGCGCGTCGTGGGTCTCCTCGTAGATGAGCATCGGCAGGAAGCGGAACCGCTCGGGCACCATGCGCTTTTGCTCGGGATACTGGATCGTAAACATGCCCTTGCCATCGATCGCCTGGTGCCTTTCGAGCCACTTTTCGTCGTAACGTGATGTCGTCAGCCACTGCCACGGCATGCGGTCATAAACATACGACTCGATAAAGTGACGCATGGTGACGACCAGGCCCTTGACCAGTCCCAGTCCAAACATTAGCGGTCTACCTCCCCCAGAGTGATGTCGATGCTGCCCAGAATGACGATGGCGTCCGCCAGCAGGTGCCCCACCGACATGGCTTCCAGTGCAGTCAGGTTGACGAAACACTCAGAGCGCACGTGGTAGCGGTATGGATTCATACCGCCGTCGCTCACCAGGTAAAAACCCAGCTCCCCCTTGGGGTGCTCCACGCGGGTATACATCTCGCCCGCGGGGACCCTGGGGTTCCACACTTTGCGCTTGCTTGCAATCACGTCTCCCGGCGGAATACGTGCCAACGCCTGGCGCAGGATCTTGACACTCTGGCGCGCCTCGGCGATGCGCTGCAAGTAGCGATCGTACACATCACCCGTCGTCTGCGTAGGCACGTCGAAATCAAAGCTATCATAGATAGAATAGGGCTCCACCTTGCGGATATCGTAGGCAAGACCAGCGGAGCGGAGCATCGGGCCACTGATGCCAAAGTTGACCATTTCCTGCCACGTCATGGCACCCACACCTCGCGTACGGGCGATGAGGATCTCGTTGTCTGTCAGAAGCTGCTCGAACTCGTCGATCTTGCGATCCAGCCTGTCGACGACCATCGCACACCGCTGGAGCCACTCGTCGCTGACGTCGCCAAAGACGCCGCCAATGCGATAGTAGTTGTGCATAATGCGCGAGCCCGATGCCGTCTCAAAAAGATCCAGCACGTGCTCGCGCTCTGCAAATGCATAGATCATGGGCGTGAACATGGCACCCAGTTCATTGAGCTGAAATCCCACGGCGAGCAGGTGATTAACAACCCGTTGCAGCTCACCGATGATAACGCGCAGATACTCGCCCCGTTCGGGTACCTCCTGGCCCATCATGCGCTCGACCGCCACCACGTAGCCAAACTCGTTGTACATCGGGCTGACATAATCGAGGCGGTCTGTGTATGGGATGTTGCCTGTCCACAAGTTACGCTCGCCAATCTGCTCATGATTGCGATGCAGGTGACCGACCACCGGCATAACACTCGTCACCGTCTCGCCCTGCAGGCCCACCACCATACGAAATACACCATGTGTGCTCGGATGCTGCGGGCCGATGTTCAGATAGAGCTGATCCGTCTCAAGGCCGGGCAGCTCAATCTTGGCACCGGGCATCACATCAAACTCGGGTGCTAGGTGGTCGATATCCGGAATATAGTCTGAGGGATACTGAACATTCTGGCGCCAGCGAACCCGGTCCTCTGCCAATCGTGGGCGGGGATTCTCCGGGTTGGGCCAGCGGCTGCTGAATGGCTTGCGCTCCTCTTCATAGTAGGGCTCGTGCCAGTCCTTGCGCAATGGAAAGCCATCAAACCCCTCCCAGAGGAGAATGCGGCGCAAGTCGGGATGCCCATCAAAGCGCACGCCGAACATGTCCCACACTTCTCGCTCCTGAAAATTGGCGCTCTTGAAGATAGGCACCAGGCTCGGCACGTGTGGGTTGTTCCTATCTGGCAGCCGGACTTTTAAAGATAGGGGCGGTCCAAGCTGCTCGGGCCGTGTAGAGTAGATGCTATAGACCACCTCCAGCCTGTCTGCATAGTCGCTTGCCGAGAGATGGGTCAGGTAGTCGAATCCCATCTCGTCGCGCAGGTACCCGGCGACGGCAGGTAGTTGGTTGGGATCGACGACCAGCCATTCGCCGTCGCGATCTACCACCGCGCCGGGAAACGCTTCTTTCAACTGGGCTTCCACTGCCCCTACATCAATTGGCATGCTTCTCTCCCTCGAGTCGTATCAGGCTCTCACCCGCTGCATGATCTGCAACAAGTGCTGGAGAGCCGGGTGGATCACTCTGCCACCTAGTCTGTAACGTCCGGCACCTCGTCTGCTGCAGACAAGGCTTCTCTCGCGGCTGCTGCAATCTCTTCGATCTGACGTGGATCGATAATGTCAGGACCGCCCAACAGGGGTACGGGTGCAGCCGGGATCGGGTCCTTCTTGTACCAGCGCACCTGGTTGATCTGCTCGTTCTGGATCTTTTCGTGAACAGCCATATAGGCCATCATCAACCCCTCAGGAGTCGGGGGGCAGCCCGGCAAGTAGACGTCGACGGGCAGGTACTGATCTATGCCCGACACGACGTTGTAGCCCTCTTTGAAAGGCCCGCCTCCTGTAGCACATGCGCCCATCGAGATCACGTACTTGGGCTCGGCCATCTGGTTGTAAAGCGTCACGATCTTGGGCGCCATCTTTTTCGTCACGGTGCCCGAGATGACGATCAGGTCTGCCTGGCGGGGTGAAGCGCGCGCCAGGTCCATGCCCCAACGCCCTGTATCGAAGCGCCCGGCCGAGGCGGCCATGAACTCGAAGGCGCAGCAGGCCACGCCAAAGAACATCGGCCACAACGAAAACTTGCGGCCCCATCCGTAAAGCTGGCTCAGCTTGGTGATAAACACATTGCCCCCGAGTTCTTCGGGTACCTCGATCTCGCTGCTGGGCAGCTCGGGCGGCACCACCCCCTCGTCAGTGGGAAACTCGACGGGTGTGCTACTCTCGTCAGTCATGCTGCCACTCTCCTCTGAGCAATCTTTGTGCAAAGCGCCACTTATTATAGCCGCTTGTGCCTTTCTTGTCAATTGGGAAACTTGTGCTGAGTGCGGTACAAAGTTTTGCGCCATCACGGCCAAGGTATGGTAAAATGAAGTGGAGGATTCGACAACTTCCGTGGGTGTGGGTT
>JAFGIA010000056.1 GCA_016929795.1 Anaerolineae bacterium | reverse complement strand
GGCTACAACGCCGACGTCGCCCGCGACCAGTCGCCCGACGCCTTCCTGACGGCGCCCATCTGGCACTGGGACGTGTTCTACACCAAGGCTGTCGAGGATGTGGCGAATGGCACCTGGACCAACGCGCCCGTCTGGTGGGGCATGGCCGATGGCCTCATGAGCCTTGCGCCCATCGCCGACTTTGTGCCCGACGACGTCAAAACCCTCGTCGAGCAGGAGCAGGCGCGCATCCTCAGCGGCGAGTTCGACGTCTTTGAAGGCCCGATTTCCGATAACCAGGGTGTGCTCCGCGTCCACGAAGGCGAAAAGATGTCCGACGAAGCCATGCTCTCCTTCGACTGGCTCGTCGAGGGCATCGTCGGCGAGATCCCGGAGTAACCGAAATCTATCATAACCGAGTCTTCGTCGGGTCGAGTCGGTCCGGCGAAGACTCGGTTTACCGTATCGTGAGGCCCATGGAAACCCTTTCCGACGTTCAAAGCGAAAGCAAGATCGCCTCACAGGCACCTGCCGTCGAGATGCGCGACATCACCAAGCGCTTCCCCGGCGTGGTGGCCAACGAGGATGTAGACCTTACCGTGCGCGTCGGCGAGATCCATGCCCTGCTCGGCGAGAACGGCGCCGGCAAGAGCACGTTGATGAACATCCTCGCCGGCCTCTACCGGCCCGACGCGGGCCAGGTCTATGTGCGCGGCAAGCCTGTCGACATTCGCTCCCCACGCGACGCCACCCGCCTCGGCATTGGCATGGTCCACCAGCACTTTATGCTTGTCCAGACCCAGACCGTCGCCGAGAACATCATCCTTGGCCTCAACACGCCCCGCTTTCACCTGGACATGGACACTATAGAGGACGAGATCCGGGCGCTGTCGGCCCGCTACGGCCTGCACGTCGACCCCGACGCCTACATCTGGCAGCTCTCTGTCGGCGAGCAGCAGCGTGTCGAGCTGCTCAAGCTCCTTTACAGGGGGGCCGAGATCCTGATCCTCGACGAGCCGACCGCTGTCCTTGCCCCACAAGAGATCGACGATCTGTTCGAGAACCTGCGCGCCATGGCCGCCGAGGGCAAATCCATTATCTTTATCTCCCACAAGCTTGGCGAGGTGATGGCTATTGCCGACCGGGTCACCGTCTTGCGCAAGGGCCGGGAGACGGCATCTGGCCTCGATCCCGCCGGGACGACGCCCGCCGACCTGGCGCGCCTCATGGTCGGCCGCCCTGTTCTCTTTCGCATCGAGCGTGAAGATCTGGGCCCTGGGACGCAGGGGAGCGGCGGCGTGCGTCTGCGCGTCGACAACCTGGCCGCAAAAAACGACAAGGGCTTGCCCGCCCTGCGCGGCGTCTCGTTCGAGATCCGCGCTGGCGAGATCTTGGGTCTGGCGGGGGTGGCCGGCAACGGCCAGCGCGAGCTCGCAGAGGTCATCACTGGCCTCCGCCCCGCTACCGGCGGCCGCGTCCTGGTCGGCGACTGCGACGTCACCAACAAGCCGCCCCGCCGCTCCATCGACCTCGGCGTCAGCCACGTTCCCGAAGATCGGATGCACATGGGCCTCGTCGCCAACATGACCGTGTGTGACAACCTGATCCTGAAGGGCTACCGCCGCCCGCCCCTCTCGCGCGCCGGGATGTTGGTGCGCAAGGCCATCTCGGCTTTTGCCGACCGCCTCATCAAAAACTATGACATTGCCACCCCCAGCCTGACTACTCAGGTCAAAGGATTGTCGGGTGGCAATCTACAAAAGGCCCTGCTCGCGCGCGAGATCACAGCCAAGCCCGAGGTCATGATCGCCATGCAGCCCACGCGTGGCCTGGACGTCGGCGCCATCGAAACTGTGCACAAGGTCCTGCTCGATCTGCGCAGCGCCGGCGCCGCGATCCTCCTCGTTTCAGAGGAGTTGGACGAGATCACCTCGCTCAGCGACCGCATTGCGGTCATCTACGAAGGGCGCATCATGGGCATCCTGCCCGGCGAGCACGCCACCGTCGAAGAGATCGGCCTCATGATGGCCGGCAGTACCCCGGAAGAGAAGCAGGCGGGCACGGAGGAGACGACTGCATGAGAATCATTTTCGAACGCCGCCTCGAGCCATCGCGGCGGATCGCCATCCTGGTCCCCATCGTCTCGATCGTCCTCGCCCTCATCATGGGCGGCCTGCTCCTCCTGGCAGCCGGCGCCAACCCGATCGAGACCTACAAGGCCATGCTCGACGGCGCGTTCGGCACCACCTATGCGCGCTCCGAGACGCTGGTGCGCGCCATCCCCCTGATGCTCACCGGTCTCGCTGTCTCTATCGCCTTTCGCATGCTCTTCTGGAACATTGGCGCCGAGGGCCAGCTTGTCATGGGGGCCATCGCCACCGCCTGGGTGCCCCTCTTTTTGCTCCCCGACAGCGGCCTGCCTGCCCCGCTGCTTCTTGTCATCATGGGCCTCGCTGCCTTTGCCGGTGGCGCCCTGTGGGGCCTGATCCCTGCTGCCTTGAAGGCATATCTCAAGGTGAACGAGATCATCACCACCCTCATGCTCAACTATGTCGCCATCCTCTTTCTGGACTACCTCTACACCGGTCCCTGGAAGGATAAAGCAGGCTTTGGCTTCCCGGGCACCGCCAGCTTCAAAGAGATCGCCGCCCTCCCGCGCCTGCCCCAAGAATGGAGCTTTGGCCGCGTCCACATCGGCCTGTTCATCGCCATCGTCGCCGCCGTGATCCTCTGGTTCGTCCTGCAGCGCACCAAGTGGGGCTACGAGATCCGCGTCATTGGCGAAAATCCTGCCGCCGCCCGCTATGCTGGCATCAGCCTCGTGCGCAATATCTTTCTCGTCATGATGGTCAGCGGCGGGCTCGCTGGTCTCGCCGGCTATGGGCAGGTGGCCGGCATTGCCTTCCGCCTGCAAAAAGGTATCGCCGTCGGCGACGGATTTACCGCCATCATTATCGCCTGGCTCGCCAAGCTTCACCCCATCGGCGTCCTGATCGTTGCCATCCTCATGGCTGCCCTCAGCGTCGGCGGCGATCAGATCACCATCACCATGGGCTTGCCTGCCGCCATGGCCCGCGTGCTCCAGGGGGCTATCCTCTTCTTCGTCCTCGGCGGCGACATTTTCGTCCGCTACCGCCTGCGCCTTGTCCGCACAGGCGAGACCCAGCCGGCATAGCCCCATGTCTGTCATTGCGAGCGAAGCGAAGCAATCCCCACACACCACCCTTGTCATTGCGAGCGCAGCGAAGCAATCTCCCCCCCCATGGATCGATGAGGTAACATGGACCTAGCACTCCTTGTCTCAATTCTGACCGTCACTATCCAGGCGGGCACGTCGCTTGTCTTTGCATCCATCGGCGAGATATTCACCGAGCGTGCCGGTATCCTCAACCTCGGCCTTGAGGGCGTCATGATTATGGGCGCCGTCATGGCCTTTGCCGCTGCCTATCACACTGGCAGCCTGCTTGCTGGTATTGCCGTCGCCATGTTCGTCGGCGCCCTTCTCGCCTCCATTCATGCTTTCCTCACCATTACCATGCGCACCGATCAAGTCGTCACTGGACTGGCCCTCACCCTCTTTGGCGTCGGCCTCTCCAGCTTCCTCGGCCAGAACCTGGGGCCCGAGGGCCGGCCCCTCGTCGGCGAGATCGGTCCCAAATTTGCCAAGGTCGCTATCCCGCTCCTCTCCGACATCCCAATTGTCGGCGACGCGATCTTTCGTCAGGACCCTCTGGTGTATGTCATGTACCTGCTCGTGCCCCTGGCTGCCTATTTTATCTACCACACACGCCCCGGCCTCCATCTTCGCGCCGTGGGCGAGAGCCCTGCCACTGCCGACGCCATGGGCATCAGCGTCCCCCGCACCCGCTACCTCTACACCCTCCTCGGCGGCATGTTGATGGGCCTCGGCGGCGCGCATCTGTCGCTCGCCTACACCCCTGGCTGGACCGAAAACCTGACGGGCGGCCGCGGCTGGATCGCCGTCGCCCTCGTCATCTTTGCGACGTGGGACCCGTGGCGTGCCGTCATTGGTGCTATCCTATTCGGCGGCGTCAATGCCATCCAATTCCGCCTCCAGGCTGCTGGCACCACCATCCCCGCGGCCTTTCTCGGCATGATGCCCTATATCTTTACCATCGTCGTCCTCGTGATCATCACCTGGTGGGAGGCTTTCAGTAAGCGGGTCGGCGCCCCCGCTGCCCTTGGCCTCCCCTACGTCCGCGAAGAACGCGGCTGATGTGTTGGAAGATTGGAAGGCTGGTCCAGCCTTCCAATCTTCCAACCTTCCATCCTTCCCTCACATTGACATCATCCCGCCTCAATGATATAATAGAGCCATCTAGAAAGAGGTTTTCCGAGCGCGGATGGAATACCGAGACTACTATCGCACCTTGGGCGTGCCGCGCGGCGCCTCTGACCAGGAGATCAAGCGCGCCTATCGCCGGCTGGCGCGCGAACTCCACCCCGACCGTAACCCGAACGACAGCGCAGCGGAGGAACGGTTCAAACAGATCAACGAGGCGTATCAGGTCTTGGGCAATCCCGAAAACCGGGCCAAGTATGACCGCCTGGGCGCAAGCTGGCACCAGTGGGAGCGCATGGGAGGCAATCCGCAAAATTTCGACTTTGGCCAGTGGTTCTCAAGTGCCCCACGGGGCACACGCCATGAATACGCCAACGTGGACGATCGCCTGGGCGAGCGTGGCGGCTTTTCTGACTTTTTCCAGAGCATCTTTGGAGAGACAGAGCAGGCCGCCGCCGGGCATCGCCGGACGGGTCAGCCCTACACCCCGCCGCCCTGTGAGCAGGCGGTCGACGTGACCCTTGAAGAGGTCTCCACCGGCACCTGCCGCATCGTCCAGGTTGATGGACGCCGCGTCGAGGTGTCCATCCCACCGGGCGTCGACACCGGCTCGCGGGTGCGTCTTGCCCTGCCCGGCGGTGAGCTTTTTTTGCGTATAAACGTCCTGCCCCACAAAGCATTCACACGCCAGGGCAACGACGTCGCCTGTGACCTGCCTGTGGACCTCTACATTGCCGTCCTCGGCGGCGAGGTTCGAGTCCCAACCCTTTCCGGTGCCGTGCGTCTCAAGATCCCATCTGGTACCCAAAGCGGGCGCACCTTCCGCCTCCGCGCGCAGGGCATGCCTGTGCTGCACGATCCCAAGAGAAAGGGCGACCTGTTGGCACGGGTGCAGATCGTTATCCCGGAAAAACTCGGCGAGCGCGAGCGGGCGCTCTTTCGCGAGCTGAGGCGGATTCACGAGTCAAACCATGGAGGATCGTGACCATTTCATGAACAAGAGATTGGGAATATTTCTTCTTGTTGGCCTGGTCGTGTGGAGCGGCGTCGCGTGCAACCTGTCCGAGATCACGAGTCGCATGTCCACTTCGACTCCTGCATCCATCATTGCCGCCGAGGCCCCTGCATCGGGCGGTGACGCCACCCCGGCAGCAGGGGCGGGGACCCCGGTCGTCATTGTCCTCACCCCGACCCCCTTGCCATCCAACTTGGTAGCCGGCGCCGATATGGCCGAACAGCTCGTCATCAACGTCTATGCCCGCGTCAGCCCGGCCGTCGTGTGCATTACCGCTCCGCTGCAATTTGGCTCATGCATCGGCTCGGGCTTTATCATCGACCGCGAGGGGCACGTGGTCACCAACAACCACGTCGCCACGGCCGCCCAAGATCTGCTCGTCACCCTCGCCGACGAGCATACCGTGCCTGCCGAGATGATCGGCGCCGATGCGGGCAGCGACCTCGCCGTGCTCAAGATCGACGTCCCTGCCGACCAGTTGGTCATCGCCGAGCTGGGCGATTCATCCTCGATCCAGGTCGGCCAGCGCGCCATTGCCATCGGCAATCCCTTTGGCCTGGAGCGTACTGTCACCACCGGCATCGTCAGCTCCGTGGGGCGCACTCTGCCACGCGACGACAGCCTATTTCAGATCGCCAACGTCATCCAGACCGACGCAGCCATCAACCCCGGCAACTCGGGGGGGCCGCTGCTCGACTCGGATGGGCGTGTCATCGGCGTCAACACGGCGATCCGGTCTCTCACCGGCGTCAACTCGGGGGTGGGGTTTGCGATCCCTGTCGACATTGTGCGGCGCGTCGTTCCCGAGCTGATTGCCGCCGGCAGCTACCGCCATCCCTGGGTGGGCGTATCGGGCCTGACACTGACGAGCGAGGTGGTTGAGGCACTCGACCTGCCCGTGGAAAACGGCGTGCTGGTCCTCTCTGTCGAGCCCGACAGCCCGGCTGAGACGGCTGGCCTGCGCGGCGGAGACCGCACCGTCGAGGTGCTCGGACGCGTCCTGAATGCAGGCGGCGATATCGTCGTAGGGATTGATGGGGTAGAGGTCAAGCGGTTCGATGATCTGATCAACTACCTGGCTACCTTTGCCAGCGTAGGAGATGTCGCTACACTCTCCATCGTCCGCGATGGCGAGCGCCTGGAGATCACGATCACGCTGACGTCGCGTCCTGATAATCGATAGCAGCGCGGCCGGCAGGAGACGAGCAGGCCCCTGCCCGGCCGCTGGGCGCCAGGCCGCCTCTCTTGTGCGTGCCTGGCATGACAACCTTTATGAGGAGGGTAAAGTGTTCACAGATCAAGATCTGAACGAGTTGGTGCATTTCCGATCTGACGTCTCTCCGGTTCTGAGCGTCTACCTCAACGTCGACCCCACGCAACAGTCGAGTGACCAGTACAAGCTGACTCTGCGCTCGCTTCTGAGAGAGGTGGCTGGCCAGGCCGATCCCAAAGACATCGAAGCCGTAGAGCATTTTTTCGATTTTGAGTACGACTGGCAGGGCAAGGGCGTTGCCGTGTTCACATGCCGCGATGCCAATTTCTGGCGCAGCTACTCCCTTGCCGTACCGGTGCACAACTATGCTTACGTAACCCATCGACCCTACCTAAAGCCGCTGACCGACGTTCTCGACGCCTATGGCCGCTATGCCGTGATCCTGGTCGATAGCGCCGGTGCGCGTTTGTTCCTCTTTAACCTGGGTGAGCTCGAAGAAGCCACGGGCACCTTGGGTGAAGAAGTGCGCCGCTCCAAGCACGGCGGCGCATCGGGCGTCGCCGGTATGCGCGGCGGAGTGACTGCACGCACTGCGCGCCGCGACGAAGAGATCATCCAGCGCAACCTGAAAGAGGTCGCCGACACCACAATCTCCTTCTGCAACAGGAATGGCTGCCAGCGCCTCGTCCTCGGTGGCACCGAAGCCAACCTCAGCCAGTTCCTCGACGTGCTGCCCAAAGCGCTTCAGGATCAGGTGATCGGCACCTTTTCCATCGACGTGGCTGCTCCTGTCGGCGATGTGCAGGCGAGGTCCATGGAGATGATCGAACAGGTGGCAGAACAGCGCGAGGAGGAGCTTGTCGATGCCGTGATCGCCGGCTGGAAGCGCGGCGCCGGTGCAGCCGCTGGCCTGTCCGACACCCTGACCGCACTCCAGGAGCACCGTGCGGCCATTCTCCTCGTCTCTGCCGGCTTTGAAGCGAGTGGCTACCGCTGCAAGAGCTGCCGCTACCTGCAGCTCGACAAGAGTGACGAGTGCCCATTGTGTGGTGGCGACATCGAGCCCGTCGAGGACTTGGTCGATACCATGACCCATCGCGCCCTGGAGCAGGGCGTCGACGTCGAGATCGTGCGTGGCAGCGAAAAGCTGGAGGAAGCAGGCTCGATCGGAGCGCTCCTGCGCTACTAACACACTCCCGTGTGGAGTGAACGTACCGCAATCCTCCGGATTGCGTCACTCTGGAGGAAATACCGACCTGTCAAGAGAGCAAGTGCTCTTCAGGCCAACCCAGGCCCGAGGAGCACTTGCTCTCTTGTCCTGATCCCTCGCTTAACCTGGCGATACTTCCATTTCGGCCCTGGGCCTTTCTCAGTGTCTTCCACCCACTACCATCTTGAGCGCTTGGTCAACCGTCGCCGCGGTTGCATCTGGTGATTGCAGCCCACGCAGCATGCCATTCACCTCAGTGTAGATCACCTCCGAGATGGCTGCATAGTCAGCCGATTGAGGCCGGGGGCGTATCGCAAGCAGCCCCTGGTAGAGATCTGTCAGGATCGGTGCCTGTGCCAGCAGCGTCTCGTCTGAATAGATGGTCATCAATGCTGGCGGCTGCACTGCTCCCAGGGCGAGCTGTGCCTGTTGATCATACTCCACCAGAAAGGCCATGAACCGGAACGTCTCGTCGGGGTGCTGGCTGCTCGTCGATAGTACCAGTACCTGCCCGCCCAGGCACGACGCTGGCAGCGGCGCTACCCCTACCTTGCCGGCGACGCTTGAACCGGCAGCCTGCAGGCGCTGCCACGCATAGGTCCAGTTCCGCATAAAAAGTGCGTCGCCCTCTCCAAAAGCGGTCAGCGCAGCGGCTTCGCGAAACGTTGTCACCTCTGGCGGCGAGGCACCCCACTCGATCAGGGCTAGCATAAGCCGCAGCCCATCCACCGTAGCGGGCGTATCGAAACCAGGCTGGCCCGCTGCGTCGAGCACCTGCCCCCCAGCAGCCCACACAAACTCGAGCGTGTTGCACGTCAGGCCGTCGTACGCCGCTCCCTGCCACACAAATCCGTAGGGCAGCTCCTCTCCGCCCGCCGCCTGCCGCGCGATCTCGGCCAGATCCTTCCACGTCTCTGGGGGGGCGAGGCCGAGGCCATTCAACACGTCGCGCCGGTAATAGAGCAAGCCACCGTCGACCGTCCACGGGAGCGCCACCACCACATTGTCGTACACCGCCGCCGCCGCCGCCGCTGGGAAAAAACGCGCAAGATCGAGCCCGGCACGCTCAACGTAGGGATCCAACGCCAGCAATCCCCCGCCCGCTGCCAGAGCGGGCAGCCAGGTGGTGGGCACCACATAGATGTCCCGGCTCGTATCGCCCTCTGCCAGGAAAGCAGCAGCCTCCTCAGGAAACGTGCTATTGCCCTCCGGTACTACGACCTCGACCAGCACGTCGGGGTTCGCCGCCTCGAACGCCGCGATCTGCTCGTCGAGCACACCGAGCGTCTGGTCGTCGAGCGCCCCGGCGATCGAGATCACCACCGGCATCTCGATCGGGACCGTGACCGTGGGCGTCGGACCGGCCGGCGAGGGTGAGGGTAGACCCTCTTGCCCACACGAAACAAGCATCAGGCCGGTCGCAAGCAGGCTCAGCAAGCCCGAAATGGCTGAGGTCAATCTTGAGCTCAAGCCTGTTGCTTCCGCCTTTTCAGGGCTGACTGGGCAGCCTGGGCGTAGAGCGAGCCCGGCAGTGTGTCGATCGCCTCGTTATATTCCACCACAGCCCGTGCCTCATCACCTGACTTTTCGTAGGCATAGCCCAGGTTGTAGTGCGTGGCAGCTTCGTACTTGATCCCAAGCCCTGGTCGCGCTGTCTCCGACAGCACCTCTTTCATCGTCTCGATCGCTGCTTCCACCTGCCCGCTGTGCAGCCTGGCAGCCCCCAGGTTGGCGAGAACAATCAGCCGGCTGGCAGAATCGGGCCACAGCGCCAGTGCCAGGTCGTAGACTCGAAAAGCCGCATCGTAGCTACGCCGCCGTGCCAGGACATTGCCGAAATCGGTGAGCAGCCTGGATCTCAGCGTAACCAGGTACAGAAGCACGAGAAAGAAAAAGGGGTTGGCGGCCAACCCAAGCAGCCAGCCACCTCCCACCACCAGCGCGGTCAGCAGCACCGACTCGACGACGAACTGGATCGACAGCCCCTCGCGCCGCACCAGTCCAAGCCCACCAAACACCAGGATGTAGAGACAGGCGATCAGCAGCAGCAGCAGGTAGGGATCGATCTGAATCTGTGACATGCTCGCCTCGGCACCCTCTAGCCTGTCACCGGGGGCGCGGCAAACAGATGCTGCGCCGTGCGGCTCAGCATAGGCACCCCCTGTACTTCCGTGTCGAACAGGGGCACCACGGCTCGCACGTCGGGAAAGATCCGCCAGATCTCGTCCATGTACCCGTCCTGCATCGCCACTCGGTTCTTCACAAAGTCGGGCGCGCTGGCCTCGACACTCGTCCTGTCGATGACCATGTTCACCACCACGCCGCCGACGGGGATCCCGAACTCGTCGAACCAGTTGATAAAGCGCCGGATGACTGCGATCGGCAGCGCCTCGGGCAGCGTGACGAAAAAGAAGGCCGTCTTTTCTGCGTCGGTGAGCAGCTCTTTCGCGTGCGCCATGCGCGTCCGCAAGTTGAGCAGGTAGTCCATCAGCGGGTCTTTTTCCTTCTTTCTGCGGCTGTAGGAAAGAAGCTCACGCAGGCTCGTCGCCTCCTCGCGGCTCTGCACCATCTTGTTCACCCACATCCCATACACGTCCGACATGCCCAGCAGCCGGCGCGCGTTTGCCGTGGGCGCCGTGTCAAACACGTACGCGTCATACTCGTCGTCAAACATCAGGTCGATCATATTCTCGAACATGGCCGACTCTTCGAAGGCGGGGTTCATCGTCGCCGACTCGACAAACTCGTCGGCCTTGGTCTTGATGTCGGCGAATTTCAGGAACCACTCGATCTTTTCGCGGATC
>JAFGIA010000376.1 GCA_016929795.1 Anaerolineae bacterium | reverse complement strand
TGAACAGACGCCGGAAGAGGAGATCGAGGCAGCACACCAGAGACTTGACGAAGGACTTGCCGAGCAGTTGCTCATCACGGTCAAGGGGTGTTCTCCACGCTTTTTCGAAAGCCTAGTCATCGACCTGCTGGTCAAGATGGGCTACGGTGGGACACGGAAGGACGCAGGTCGGGCCATTGGCAGGACAGGGGATGGAGGCATCGATGGTATCATCAATGAGGACCGTCTGGGACTTGACATTGTCTATGTCCAGGCCAAGCGCTGGCAAGGTACAGTCGGCCGGCCTGATATCCAGAGCTTTGTGGGCGCGCTGCACGGGCAACACGCCAGGAAGGGAGTCTTTATCACAACCTCAGACTTTAGCCAGTCCGCCCGCAGCTATGCTTCGACGATTGACAGCAAGATCATCTTGATCGATGGGCAAACGTTGGCCCGGCTGATGATTGACTACAACGTTGGCGTATCGCCGGTGGCGACCTACGAGCTAAAGCGGATAGACTTGGACTACTTTGAGGAAGCGTAGAGGCAATGAAATAGGGTGTGGAAATTGAGGCATAGTGGGGATTGCATCAATCCTGACAGTGCCGTGCATGGCCGAGAGTGCGGGCCGGTGTGTAGCGGGCACAGGCAGTGCCCTGGTCGGGTTCTACCGGAGCAGTGGGAAGATTTCGGGCGGCAGCTTGTCCGCGGGCAGCAGCCCAGGAGATGGGGGCACCGAGATCTGTCAGGGATGGATGCCTGATGTATCGGTCGGGAGACTGGGCGGACAGTGTGACCTGCCCGTGGGCCGGCCCTGGACAAGAGGAGGCGTGCACGTGAAAGAGAACGATCCGGAATACGCTGAGCACTTTCGCCAGGCCCTCAGCAACTACATGGGTGTCCTGAGTGCTGCTGACGACCTCTGTGAAGAGATCCCCTTCGATCCGTCTGAGGCCATGCCGGACAACTGGGAGAAGGACCCCCTGACCCTGCTGGGCCACTATTTGGCCCCCTTGAACCTGACGGCCGCGGAAAAGAAAGAGCAGAGAACGCTCCTTCGGAGCCTGATCGCCCGGCATGATGCTCAGTGGGTGTGGAAGAGCAGGGTACGCCTGGCCGCAGAGATCGCATTCATCCGCAATTTCTGAGCGCTCGAGTGACCCAACAACCTGCCGATTCTCCATCGCCTCGCCGGCGCGAGAGCTAGCAACCTGCCGGATAGGACGCAGAGAGACGGCTAAAGCCGTCCGAAAACGACTGAAGCCGTCCTACGAACACGGATCGTCCTCCTCGCCGACACCCCACCAGTAGGGCAGATGACAGTCCATCCGCCATCACTCGGAGCCCAGGGCCAGCTCCAGCGCCAGGCGTGTGACTGTGGTGACTACCTCATCCGGGCCCGAATAGTTGCTGAGCACAATGACCGCCACTCCGGCGTCGGGCACCATGACCAGGTTGGTCTGGTAGCCGACGTCGCGCCCGCCATGGCTGACCGTCTGGTACCCCCCATAATCGGACAGGAACCAGCTCAAGCCAATATAGCGCGGCCGGCCATCGCCGGCACCTGCTTCCACCGCCGGTGTCCACAGGAGATCGTAGCTCGATGCGTCCAGGATGCGCCTGCCCTCCAGCTCGCCCCGATTCATGTTGGCCATGGCCCACCGGCTCATGTCGACGACGTTCGAGTAGAGGCACGAGCTCGGACCGTGGGCGCGATTGTAGGCATAATGCTCGCTGACCCGGACCTTTCCTCCCTCTTCTTCGACGTGCCCGTTGGCCAGGAGGGCCGGATCGACCTCTCGAATGAGGAGGCTGCTGTCGTCCATGCCCAGGGGAAGAAGAACCTGCTCCTTTACATAGTCGGCGAACGATTGCCCAGAGACCTTGGCGATCAGATCACCCAGCACCTCGAAGGCCATGTTGCTGTACGTGAACTTTTCTCCGGGCATGGACACGAGCCGCCGGTCGGTAAGGCTGCGAACGTAACGCTCGAGCGCTCCCTCGTCGTACTCTGGCTCGTCCCACTGGTAATCCATCACGTCAGGCATGCCGGAAGAGTGAGTCAGAAACTGGCGGATGGTGAGCATGTCGTAGCGCCTGTCCTCCATCTGGAAGTAGGGGAGATGCTCCACGATACGATCGTCCAGGGAGAGCTTATTCTGCTCGAGGAGCTGCACGATCGAGGTGGCGACAAAAGGCTTGGTGATCGAGGCCATGTGAAAGAGCGTTCGTGGAGTGACCTCGCCACCTGTCTCCAGATTCACCACGCCCCAGCCCTTTGCGTACACGAGCTGCTGATCCACGACGACGCCAACGGCCAGCCCCGGAGAGTCCGACTGGCGAAAAACGTCTTCGATCTCCCGGTCGAGCTTGGCCGGGAGGCCGACCGATTCTCCCTGTTCCGAAATCGCCTCCGGCGCGTTAAGGTCCTCCACCCTGGTCGCTCCCGCCGGCACCGTCGGCAGCGGGGGTGGAGCAGTAGGCGGCAGGGGCGTGACCGTGGGCTCGACCGATCCACAGCCGGTGACCAGAAACGACGCCAGCAGAACCAATGAGCGCATTCTATATGGAGCGGACATATTCCCCCCCCCTAGCTCACTCCTCGTCCAGCCGCAGCACCGACATGAACGCCTCCTGGGGCACTTCGACTGAGCCGATCATCTTCATTCTCTTCTTGCCAGCCTTTTGCTTCTCTAACAATTTCCTTTTTCTCGTTACATCGCCCCCGTAGCATTTGGCGAGTACATCCTTCCTGACCGCCTTCACCGTCGCCCGGCTGATCACCCGCGTCCCCAGCGCCGCCTGGATCGCCACCTCGAACTGCTGGCGCGGAATCGCCGCCTTCATCTTGGTCACCAGCCGCTGCCCCTTCGGAAACGCCTGCGTGCGGTGCACGATCACCGTCAGCGCGTCCACCGGCACGCCGTTCACCAGCACATCCAGCTTGACCAGGTCGTCGGCCCGGTAGCCCGCCAGTGCATAGTCGAGCGAGGCATAGCCCCGCGTGCGGCTCTTGAGCTGGTCATAGAAATCGACCACGATCTCGGCCAGCGGGATCTCGTAGCTGAGCAGCACCCGCTTGGCGTCCAGGTACTCCATCTTGCCAAACTCGCCCCGCCGTCCGGTGACCAGCTCCATGATCGGCCCGATATACTCGGCCGGCGTGAACACCTGGATCGTCATCCAGGGCTCTTCGATGGCCTCGATCTCGTTGGGCGGCGGCAGCTCGGCCGGGTTGTCGATGGTGACCACCTCGCCGTTCGTCCGCAGCACCTGGTACTCCACGCTGGGCGAGGTAAAGACCACGTCCATGCCGTACTCGCGCTCCAGCCGCTCCTGGATAATGTCCATGTGAAACAGCCCCAGGAACCCGCAGCGAAAGCCAAAACCGAGCGCCTGCGACGTCTCGGGCTGGTAAGAGAGCGAGGCGTCGTTGAGCTGGAGCTTGGCCAGCGCGTCGCGCAGCAGGTTATACTCGGCCGCGTCCGAGGGGTAGAGGCCAGCAAAGACCATCGGCTTGGCCGGCTGAAAGCCGGGCAGCGGCTGCCAGCCCGGCTCCCCCCGGGCTGTGATTGTGTCGCCCACGCGCAGATCCTGCACCGTCTTGAGCCCGGTAGCCACATAGCCCACCTCGCCGGCCGACAGCGACCCCGTGGGCGCCATCTGGGGGCGAAAGACGCCCACTTCCAGCGGCTCCACCGGCTGCTGG
This sequence comes from Anaerolineae bacterium, assembly GCA_016929795.1. The sequence continues at coordinate 5,316 of JAFGIA010000376.1, read as the reverse complement.
CTCGACATCAGCAGCAGGTCGTCGACGGCGCGTAGCGTGCCGTCGACCAGGCGCACGTAGGCAATGACGCCTTTGTAAGAATCATAGTGCGAGTCAAAGATCAGCGCCCGCAGCGGCGCATCCGCCTGGCCCTGGGGCGGGGGGATGCGGTCCACGGCCGCCTGGAGCACGGCCTCCACCCCCGTCCCTTCCTTGGCCGAGGTAAAGATCGCCTCCTCGGCCGGGATGCCCAGCAGCTCTTCCAGGTCTTGGGCCACCGCCTCGGGCTGCGCCGCGGGCAGGTCGATCTTGTTGATCACGGGCACGATCGTCAGGTGATTGTCGAGCGCCAGGTAGAGATTGGCCAGCGTCTGGGCCTGGATGCCCTGGCCCGCGTCGACCACCAGCAGCGCGCCCTCGCACGCCTGGAGCGCGCGGCTCACCTCGTAGGAAAAATCCACGTGACCCGGGGTGTCGATCAGGTTCAGCTCGTAGGTCTGCCCGTCGGCGGCCGTGTACTCCATACGCACCGCCGAGGCCTTGATCGTCACCCCCCTTTCGCGCTCCAGATCCATCCCGTCCAGGAGCTGCGCCACCATCTCCCGGCTCGCCACCGTCCCCGTCCGCTCCAGTAGCCGGTCCGCCAGTGTGCTCTTGCCGTGGTCGATGTGGGCAATAATGCAAAAATTCCGAATCCTGGCTTGATCCACTACAACAGCCCTCTCACATAGCCGCCGTCGACCTGGATCGTCGTGCCCGTGATATAGCCCGCCGGCTCCGAAGCGAGAAAGGCCACCAGGGCCGCCAGCTCTTCCGGCTCGCCCATGCGCGCCATCGGGTACTCGCGGATGATGCCGTCCAGGACCTCTTCCAGGGTCCGCCCCTCGTGCCGGGCGCGAGCTGCCGACAGCTCCACCACCCGGTCGGTGCGCGTGTAGCCCGGCGCCACATTGTTGATCGTGATCCCATCGGCCGCCACCTGCGCCGACAGCGTCTTGGCCAGCGCCACCACCCCGGCGCGGTAAACGTTCGACAGGAGCAGGTTGTCGAGCGGCTGCTTCACCGATACCGACGTGATGTTGACGATCCGCCCCCACTGTTGCACGCGCATGGCCGGCAGCACCGAGCGGATCAGGCGCACCGCGCTCATCAGCGTCAGCTCGTGCGCCGCATGCCACGCCGCGTCGTCCAACTCGTCAAAATAGCCTGCCGGCGGCCCACCGTTGTTGGTCACCAGCACGTCGATCCGGCCAAAGCGGCGCAGCGTCTCGTCCGCCAGGTGCAGGATCTGGTCCGCGTCGGTCAGGTCTGCCTTGAGGTAGGTCACGGCGGCGCCGGTCTGCTCCTGGATCTCGGCAGCAGCCGCTTGCAGCTCGTCACAGTCGCGCGCGTTGATCACCACCGTGGCGCCGTTGCGCGCCAGCTCCGTGGCACACGCCTTGCCCAGGCCCCGGCTCGACGCAGCCACGATGGCCACCCTGTCTTTCAATCCCAGCTCCATCTCATCCTCCTCTGCTCTACCTGTGCGCACTCGTACGCGCTACAGTATAGCACACTCGGGCGGCAGAGCCAAAAGTGGCAGATCGGTAAAGCTGTACCAGGCCGATTCAGGGCTTGACAGCGTGGACAGGATCGAGTATAATCAAGCCATCAGAGATAAGAGGTCAGATGACTGAAGACGGTCTTCAACCACTCAGGACGGACAGGCAGTCGCTCGCGACCCGGGCACAGCACTACCTGCTCGGCCTGATCGAGAACGGCACCTACCAGCCTGGCGAGCAGCTTCCCTCGCAGGACGACCTCGCCGCCCAACTCGGCATCTCGCGCCCCACCTTACGTGAGGCGCTGCTCAACCTGGAACAGGACGGCCTGATCGTGCGCAAGCACGGCGTGGGCACCTTTGTCGCACCAGGCCTCAGCCGCCGCCTCGAGACCGGATTGGAGCGCTTGGAAAGCGTCCTGGAGCTCGCCTCGCGCCACGGGCTCGTCACCCAGTTTGTCGATCTCGCAGTGACCGAGCTCCCCGCGGATGAGGAAACGGCCGCACGGCTGCAGATCCCCGAGGATACCCAGGTGACCGACGTGCGGCGCGTCATTGTCGTCGACGGCAAACCGGTGGCCTACATGGTGGACCTGTGTCCCTCGTCGCATCTGCCGGCATCGGGGATCGACGACTCGTTCGACGGCTCTGTCCTCGAGCTGTTGCGCCGCAACCCTGACCTGGACGTGACCGAAGCCGTCGCGGACATTATCGCGCTCAATGCCAGGGGATTCCTCGTGGAAAAGCTCAAGATCAAGCCCCGGCAGGCGGTGCTCCTCCTCGAAGAGACGCTGTTCGACGCCGAGAACCGCCCTGTGGGGTTCTCGCGCAACTATTTTATTCCCGATTTTTTTCGCTTTCACGTGGTGCGCCGGTGACCCATGATGTTGTTGCGAGCGCCGCGAAGCAATCCGCACCGCCCCCCTGTCACTGCGAGCGCAGCGAAGCAATCCCCACCTGCAACCGGGGAGATTGCTTCGCCCTGCTCGCAATGACACGATCCTATGAGGTGAGGCAACGATGCTAGACCACGTTCTGGGACTCAAATGTACGCTCTGCGGCGCCGAGTACCGCGCCGGCGAGGTCGAGTACGTCTGCCCCCAACATGGCGATGACGGTATTCTCGACGTCGTGTACGACTATGACTACATCCGGCGCCGGATCGACCCCCACACCCTCACCCAACAACCGATGCGCTCCATCTGGCGTTACCTGCCGCTGTTGCCGGTAGACGTCGCGATCGTCGACCGGCTGATCCACGGCACGGTGCTCGGCAGCGTGGGCTGGACGCCGCTCTACGCCGCGCCGCGCCTGGCGGCCGAGCTCGGCCTGGAGCGCGTGTGGGTCAAGGACGATGGACGGCAGCCGACGGCGTCGTTCAAAGACCGCGCCTCGGCCATTGCCGTGGTCAAGGCGCGCGAGCTGGGCTACGACGTAGTGACCACGGCCAGCACGGGCAACGCGGCGGCCGCCCTCGCCGGCCTGTGCGCTGCCGTCGGGCAAAAGAATGTCATCTTGGTGCCGCGCACCGCGCCGGAAGCCAAGATCGCCCAGCTCCTCGTCTATGGCGCCCGCGTGTTGTTAGTCGACGGCACCTACGATGACGCCTTTGAGCTGTGCCTGCAAGCCGCCCCCGAGTTCGGCTGGTACAACCGCAACACCGGCTACAACCCCTACATGAGCGAGGGGAAAAAGACGGTGGCGTACGAGATTTGGGAGCAGTTGAGGGAATGGGGAATTGGTAGATTGGGAAATTGGGAAATTGGAAAAGCAGGCAATCCAATCCCCAGTCCCCAATCCCCAAGCCCCAAGCCCCAATATCCAATATCCGTCATTGTTCCTGTCGGCGATGGCTGCATCATCGGCGGGGTGCACAAAGGCTTCCGGGACCTGCTGGCCCTGGGCTGGATCGACACCATGCCGCGCCTCATCGGCGTGCAGGCCGAGGGATCGTCGCCGCTGGTGGATGCGTGGGAGCGCGGGCTGGAAGGCTGGGAAATGGCCCCCGTCGCTGCCCACTCTGTCGCCGACAGCATCGTCGCCGGCCTGCCGCGCGACCGGATCAAGGCGCTGCGTGCCGTGCGCGACACGGGGGGGGCGTTCGTGCGCGTGTCCGACGCCGAGATCCTGGCCGCCATCCCGGCGCTGGCGCGTGGTGCCGGCGTCTTTGCCGAGCCCGCCGCCGCGGCTGCCTACGCCGGCCTGGTCAAAGCCGTGGCCCAGGGCCTCGTCGGCCCGGCCGACCACGTCGTCATCCTCTCCACCGGCTCCGGCCTGAAAGACGTGGCGTCGGCCAGGAAGGCGGTGGGAGAGGCGACGCTGGTGCGGCCCGACCTGGCCGACGTGAAACGTGTTATGAATCAATAGTTGGTTGGTTGGTAGCCAACCAACCAACTATCCAAAGAAGGAGACCAAATATGATCGACCTGACCATCAACGAAGAAAGGCTCCAGCGCGCCGTGGAGCGCGCGCGGGAGCGGAACATCATCATTCCCACCTTTGCGCAGATGAAAGACCCAACGCGCATCCCGGCACGGATCAAGGAGCAACTGTCCAACATTGGGCTGTGGGACGTGAACTCGCTCAACCTCTTTCGCATCACGTGGAAGAACGAGCCGGTGGCGCAGGGCGGCGGGTTTGGCGGCGTCAACTATATCGAATTGCCGCCGTCGCTGACCGGGGTGCCGGCACGGATCCTCTGCCTGGTGGGCAAGTGGTTCCCCACGGGTGCGCACAAGGTGGGCGCGACCTTTGGCTGCCTGGTGCCGCGGCTCGTGACCGGGCAGTTCGACCCGGTGACCCAGAAGGCGGTGTGGCCGTCGACAGGCAACTATTGCCGGGGCGGCGCCTACGACGCCACGCTGCTGGCCTGCGAGTCGGTCGCCATCCTGCCCGAGGAGATGAGCCGTGAGCGCTTTGAGTGGCTGGCGACGGTGTCGGGCGAGGTGATCGCCACGCCAGGGTGCGAAAGCAACGTCAAAGAGATCTTTGACAAGTGCTGGGAGCTAAAGAATGAGCGCGGCGACGATATTGTCATTTTCAACCAGTTCGACGAATTTGGCAACCACCTGTGGCACTATGACGTCACCGGCCGTGCCATGGAAGAAGTGCTGGCACAGGAGATGGGACCAGGCGACACCTACCGCGGTGTCGTGCTCACCACCGGCTCGGCCGGCACGATCGGCTGTGGCGATTACATGAAAACGCTCTTCCCCACCAGCAAGGTGGCGGCCAGCGAGGCGCTCCAGTGCCCGACACTGATGATCAATGGCTTTGGTGGGCACCGGATCGAGGGCATCGGCGACAAGCACGTGCCCTGGATCCACAACATGAAAAACACCGATATGGTGATGGCCATCGACGACGACGCCTGCATGAGCCTGGTGCGGCTCTTTAACGAGCCGGCAGGACGTGCCTACCTGGTGGAGCAGGGGGTGCCGGCCGAGCTGGTCGGCCAGCTCGACCTGCTGGGCATCTCGAGCATCGCCAACGTCCTGTCGAGCATCAAGTTTGCCAAGTGGTACGAGCTGGGCGAGAACGACATCGTGCTCACGGTGTGGACCGACTCGATGGAGCTGTACGAAAGCCGGCTGCGCGAGCTGCACGAGGAACACGGCGAGTACAGCAAGGCGGATGCCGCCGGCGACTATCACCGCCACCTCCTCGGCACGACGCTCGACTATGTCGAGGAGCTCGGCTACTGGGATCGTAAGCGGATCCACAACCTGAAGTACTATACCTGGGTCGAGCAGCAGGGCAAAACCTACGACGAGATCCAGGCGCAGTGGTACGACGAC
>JAFGIA010000375.1 GCA_016929795.1 Anaerolineae bacterium | reverse complement strand
GAGGCGCGGGCGAGCGAAGCAATCCCCATCTGTGACTATGTCGGGGATTGCTTCGGGCGCCAAACGACGGCGCCCTCGCAATGACAGTTTCTTAGTAGCGCAGCGAAGCAATCCCCCCCCCTTGGATCACGTGAGCAACTGCTTCGGCCCCAACGGCGTGCCCTCGCAATGACAACTGCGGGGAGATTCCCACGCACGAACACTAGCGTGCCACGCGCCGGCTCAGTGTGGCCAGCGCAGCGCCGCCCAGGACCAGCAGAGCAGGGAACAACACACCAGGACCGCCCGACGTGGGTAGGGTGGCGGGTGTAGCCCCGGCCGTGGTGCCGGCCAGCGCTTCGGGCGCGATATCGATCTTGAGCGACTGGATCTTGCCGTCCCGGATGACAAAGGTATCGGTGGCGGGGATCGCGCCCTCTGTGCTCGCCACGGTGAGCGTATAGTTGACGGTCAACGTCTCACCTTCGATGGTTACGTCGCCCATCGTTGTCTTTAGCCCCTGCAGCATGGGCAGGATGCTGGCAAACACCGTCTGGATCGCCTCTTTGCCCTGCACCGGGTCGGGCGACAGCGCGGTGAGGATGATCGTCGCGTCGTCGGCGAACAGGTCCAACAGGGCCGGAGTGGCCCCCCCGCTCACCACTGCTTGCTCCAGCTCGGCATAGTAGCTCTGGATGACATCTTGCGCCGTCCCCTGGGCAAAAGCGCCAGGCACAGCCACCAGCACAGCCAGCACAACCGTCACGATCAACAGCATTTTCTTGGACATTCTCTTTTTCTCCTTTTCGTTTATTTACAACCGGACGGGCTTTTTGCTCACCCGGAAGGCTCGAATCGCAGCCCCCAGCCACTCCCACTTTTTCTCCTGGTAGTAGCGCGACTGGTGGAGCAACAATTGGCGGGCCACAGGACGAAACACGCGGATCAGACCGCGTCGCCAGCCGAGGGCGGCCCGCATGTCCCGCACATAGTCGTCCAGCGTCAGGCGCTGGTAGTGGAGCAGGCGCTGGCTCTCTTCAGTATCGAGCCAGTCCGTCGGAAAGGGGATGGTGGCGAAAGCGCGATCGGGCAGGAGACCCACCCCTATCCCCTCCAGCACCTTGGTCGTGATCTGGCGATAGGTATACTGGCAGCGAGGCCCGCCGCCGATGAGCAGCACCTTGCCACACACATCGGGGCACGACACCGCGTTGGCAAAGGCCAGCCCGGCGTCATGCGTGTGCACATACTCCATCCGGTTCTCCATCGGAATGTCAAACATGCCAGGATCGAGCTTCATCGCCAGCGGAAAGGCGGCCGCCAGCCTCAGGATAGCCCATTCGGACTGCGTCGCGCGCACCATCTGCTCGCACTCGACCTTGTGCTGGGCGTAATGCTCGATCGGGTTGACCGGGTCGTCGGCCGTCAGCGGCGGAACCCGGTCGTGGGTGCGCCCATAGATGTGATACGACGAGGCAAAGATAAACCGCGGCGGGCGTGGCTGCGCCTCCACGGCGGCCAGCAGATTCCTGGTGCCGCCGACATTGATCTCCCGTGCCCAGTCGGGGTGCTCTTCCGACTCAAAGCCGGTGGACGACAGCTTGGGGATAATGAACGCCAGGTGAATGACCGCCTCCTGGCCGGCAACCGCCGCCGCCACGTCCTCCGGCCGGCGCAGGTCGCCCCACACCACGTCGACACTGCCCCCGCGCCCGGCGCGGCGCGCGAGCGCCCGCGCCGCCCGCACGTTGGGGCGTGTTTTCAGGTCAAAACAACGCACGGTGTGGCCCTGTTTCAGCAGCTCCTCCACCGCGCTCCGGCCTACGTTGCCCAATGCTCCGGTCACGACTACTCTCAAGTCGAACTCTCCTTCTCTATGTAGGATTCTACGATGCCAGCCCATCGAGCAGCAGGCGCATGCCCCCCTGGGCCACTTGTCCCCAATCGGCGCTGTGGGGATCGAGCAGGCCGAGGACCAACAGCCCGAGTGCGAACGAAAAGAGGGTGTGTGCCGCGAGATCGGGGTCCACCCGGCGCAGCGAGCCCTCTTCCATCCCCTTGGCCAGCATGACGGCAAAGTACTTTTGATATTTGCGCAGCGGCGCGGCCGTCGTCTGCCACACCGTCGAGCTGTGCGTCGATTGGGTCAGGTACTCCAAAAAGATCGGCAGCTTGCCGCTCGCATCCTGGAATACCCCCCGCACCAGGCCGGTCATGCGCAACAGCTCGTCGGGCACCGGCACCTCGCCCGTGTGGATCGCGGCGAGCTGCGCGTCGATCCCTTCCAGCCACTGATCGAGCATCTCCAGGAAGACCGCCTGCTTGCTCGGAAAGTGGTGATAGAAACCACCTTTGGTCACACCAGCGCGGCGGCAGATCTCGGCCACCCCCGTCCCATCGTAGCCGTAGCGGGCAAAGGCATCGGTGGCTGCCTCCAGGATTCGGCCCCGTGTCTCTTCTGCTCGTGACTGTATGGTCGCCATCGTGGTCTCCTTTTCCATAACAAACCGACCGGTCGGTATTATTCTATCATGCTTTGCGCACGCTGTCAAACCGACCGGTCGGTATGATCGAGTGGAAGGTAGTGCGGGTGGTGGCAAGGCGATTGCATCGTGACCCGAGACGTGACCTCTGGCACTACTCAATGTGACCCCTCTTCTGCTATCCTGGGGGCAGATACGCGGTCAAGGCGTGATGAAACAACAGGGAGGGAAAAATGTCTGAAGCCATATTGATAGCCCACGACCTGCACAAAGCCTACGGTGACGTCCAGGCCGTCGACGGCATCTCGCTCCAGGTGGCGCGCGGCGAGGTCTTTGGCTTGCTCGGGCCCAACGGCGCCGGCAAGACCACCACCATCTCCATGCTCACCGGCCTCTTCCCGCCCGACCAGGGCCGGATCACCATCGACGGCCTCGACCTGGCCCAAGCGGGGCGGGCCGCCCGCGCCAGGGTCGGCCTGGTGCCCCAGGACCTGGCGCTCTACCCGACCCTCTCGGCGCGCCAGAACCTCAACTTTTTTGGCCGCATCTATGGCCTGAAGGGCAAAGAGCTGGCTGGCCGGGTGGACGGCGTGCTGGAGATGGTCGGCCTGACCGAGCGCGCCGACGCGCCCATCGAAACCTATTCGGGCGGCATGAAGCGCCGCATCAACATCGCCGCCGGCCTGCTCCACAAGCCCTCGATCCTCTTTCTCGACGAGCCCACAGTGGGCGTCGACCCGCAGAGCCGGAACGCCATCTTTGAGAGCGTCGAGGCACTCAACCGCGAGGGCATGACCGTCATCTATACCACCCACTATATGGAAGAGGCCCAGCGCCTCTGCCACCGCGTGGCCATCGTCGATCTGGGCCGTATCGTCGCCCTCGACACGCCGGCGGACCTCATTCGCGGGCTGGGTGGCGGTCTGATCATCCTCGGCATCGACGAGGCTGCGGCCGAGGGAGAGCCGGGCCAAACAATCGATGCCCTGGTCGCCCAGGTGGCTGCGCTGCCTGCCGTCAAGGCCAGCAGCCGCACCAATGGCCAGCTCAAGATCGAGGCGCGCAACACCCAAGAGGCGCTGATGGGCGTCCTCGACATCACCAACCGCCTCGACCAGCGCATCACCTCCTTGGAGATGCTGGAGCCGAACCTGGAGACCGTCTTTCTCCAGTTGACCGGGAAAAAGCTGAGGGAATAAACATGAACATCCTACACGTCGCTTACAAAGATCTACAGATCCTCATCCGCGAGCGTGGCCGCCTGGTGATGACCTTTGCCCTGCCCTTGATCTTTATCATCGCCTTTAGCGCCGCCTTTGCCCAGTCGGACACCGGCGAGTCGACGATGCCCCTGCCCGTGGTGAACCTGGACCCAGGCGGGACGGTGACCCAGGCACTGATCGACGGGCTGGATCAGGGCGGGGTGGTGCGCGTCGATCTCTATGGCGAGGGTGAGGCGCAGGCGCTCCTGGAAGAGGGGCAGGCCGACCAGGTGCTGACCATCCCGGCCGGGTTCAGCGCCGACGTCGCCGCCGGGCGGCAGGCCGGCCTGCGGCTGGTGACGGGGCGCGACCCCGACGACTCGGCTGTCGAGGCCGCGCGCCAGGCCATCGCCGCCGTGACCGACCGGCTCGCGCTGCAAGTGCGCCTGCTCGCCGCCGCACAGCGCATCGGCGAGGTCATGCCCGGCGCGCCGGAAGAAGCGCAGCGTGCCATGGCCGAGCAGGCCACAGCCCAGATGCAGGCCCAGTTCGAGCGCGCACAGAGCGAGCCCCTGATCGGCGTCGAGTCGAGGCTGCCCGAGGCCATCACCCGCGAGCACGATTTCAACCCCACCGACGTCAGCGTGCCCGGCTTTATGGTCCTCTTTGTCTTTCTTGCCGCGGGCAGCACCGCCATGGCCATCTATTCCGAGAAAAAGCTGGGCAGCTACCGTCGCCTGCTGGTAGCGCCCCTGGGCCGCGGGGAGCTGCTTGTGGGCAAAATGATCCCCAACCTGGTCCTGATCCTGGTCCAGATCGCGGTCATTCTCGTTGCCGCCCGGTTCCTGCTGCCCCTCGGCGGGTTGTCGCCGCTGTCATTAGGTCGCTCCCCCCTGGCCCTGATCGTCCTCTCGGTCATGGTCGCGCTGTGCGCCACCGGCTTGGGCGTGCTCCTGGCAGCCATCGCCCGCACCGAGAGCCAGATCAGCGGCATCGGCACAGTGGCGCTGTGGGTGATGGGCGCCGTGAGCGGCGCCTTCATCCCCCGCTTTTTCCTGGGCGACCTGCTCGGCGCAGTGGGCAGGTTCGTCCCACACTACTGGGCGGCCGGTGCCTACGTCGACCTCTTTGTCCGCAACCAGGGCCTGGCCGGGATCATGCCCGAGCTGGCTGTGCTGGCCGGGTTCACACTCCTCTTCTTCGGAGTGGGATTGTCCAAGTTCCGGTTCGAGTAATACCATTTGAAAGCTGTGCAAGCCATGGAGGACACAATGATCGGAGAGATCTTGGCCATCGCTGTCAAAGAGATACAGGTTTTACTGAGAGACAAGGGTTCGCTGGCAGTGCTCTTTCTGCTGCCCTTGTTGTTCGCAGTCGTGTTGGGCATGCCGTCGCAGTTGGCGATGAAGGCCAGCGAGGGAGAAGAGGGGCTGGTCGTCACGACCTACCTGGTGAACGAGGACTCGGGGCCATACGGCGCGCAGATAGTCGCGGCACTGGAAGAGGTGTCCATGCTCGACCTGGTGGTCGTCGACACCCAGGCCGGGGCCGACCGGCGCATCGCCGATGGTGAGGCGCCCGCCGCCGTCGTCATCCCCGCCGATTTCAGCGCCCGCATCGACGCAGGGGAATCGGTGCTCGTCACCGTGCTGGCCGACCCTGCCCAGGGCGCCCCGGCCGGCATCGTCACCGGTATCGTCAACCAGATCGTGGGCGAGCTTGCCACCATAGGCGAGCTGCGCTACGGCGTCCGCGCCGTGCTGGCCCAGAGTGGCGCAGCCGGGGCCAGCCCCCAGCAGATGCAGGCGGTCGAAGCACAGGTATTTAGCCTGCTCGCCTCCGAGGTGCAGGCCCTGCGCCAGGAGCCGGCGGTCACACTCACTGTCGAGGATATGGAAGGCAGCGCCGCCGCCGAGCCCTGGAACCCATTCTCCTACTATATGCCTTCCTTTGCCGTAGCGTTCAGCTTTTTCCTGGTGGGGTTCATCGCCGCCCGGCTGCTCGAAGAAAAGGAGCTGGGCACATTCCGCCGGCTGCTCATCTCGCCCATGCGCCGCGGCTCGATCATCGCCGGCAAGGTGCTGGCCTACATGAGCGTGGTCTTTGCCCAGGCCCTTGTCCTCCTGGGCATTGGCGCCCTGGCCTTTGACATGCCTCTCGGCAGCTCGCCGCTCGGCCTGTTCCTGATCGCCCTCGTCACCGCGCTGGCGGCTTCGTCCCTCGGCCTGCTGATCGGCGCCGTGTCACGCACCAGCGGGCAGGCCGACAACCTGGGCACGCTGCTCGGATTCATCCTGATGGCTGCCGGTGGCTGTGTCTATCCCTTCTTTCGCGAGGGGGGAGTGATGGCCGCCATATCCAGGCTCACACCCCACGCGCACGCGCTAGAAGCCTACATGCGCTTGATGTCCGACGGGTATGGTCTGGCGCAAGTGCTGCCCCACATCCTGATCGTAGCCGGGTTCGCCGCCCTCTTTTTCGCCGCCGCCATGTGGCGCTTCCGGATGGAATAATCATGCGCCAACTACTCCTTGTTCGCCTCATAGAAGTGGTGGCCGATATCACACCCACACCTTCACCCCTCGCTCCTTGTCGCGACGGCGGAATCGGGGTATAATCCAGCCATGACCCAAGTCGCCCTGTCCAGACGACAGGATCGCATGTTGACCCTTGTCGCCTATGCGGCGCTTCTGGCCGTTGCGTCGGCGGGTGTCGCCACTGCCCCCACGCCCATGGCGCGCTGGGGCGTAGCCGGGGTGTGCCTGGCCTTCGGCCTTGTGCTGGCACGCATCCCTTCGGCGCACGCATCCGCGCGCATCATCCACCTCTATCTCCTGGTGCAGGCGCTGCTCGTCGTGGCCGCCATGGCGCTCCATCCCGACTGGACGGTGTTTGGCGTGCTCTACTTTATCCTCAGCGCCCAGGCCATGATCCTGCTGCCGGCGGCGCGAGGCATCCTCTGGCTCGCCTTCTTTCTGCTCATCGTCACCATTTTTGGTCTCATTCGTTGGGGCTGGCCCGAGGTCCTGCTCGGCGTGCTGATCTATGGCGGGGGGTTCGGGTTCTTTGGCGTGTTTGCCAACGCCCTCGTCAAGGCCGACGAGGCGCGCAAGGAGAGTGAGCGCCTGCTCACCGACCTGGAACAGGCACACAGGCAGCTCCAGGACTCGGCGCGGCGTGCCGAGGAGTTGGCCGTGGTCGAAGAGCGCAACCGTTTGGCGCGCGAGATGCACGATACATTGGGTCACCGGCTGACCGTGGCGGCGGTGCAGCTCGAAGCGGCCGCCAGGCTGATTCCGGCAGAGCCCGAGCGGGCCGCCCGGATGGTCGACACGGTGCGCGAGCAGGTGCGCGAGGCATTGGCAGAGCTGCGTGGCACCGTGGCAACCCTGCGCACACCGGTAGCGGCCGACCTCCAGCTCGGCAGCGCGCTCAGGCGGCTGGTCGCCGACTTTGAGACGGCGACAGGCATGCCCGTCCACCAGGCACTGCCCGCCGAGCTGCCCGCCCTGCCCGAAATGCACCGCCTCGCCCTCTACCGTGCTGCCCAGGAGGGCCTGACCAACATCCAGCGTCACGCAGGGGCGAGCCAGGCCTGGCTCGTGCTCGACGTGCGCGACCGCACCATCCGCCTGCTGATCGGCGACGACGGCCGCGGCCTGCCCGCAGCCGTTGCCGCCGGCGCCGGCGGCAGCGGCTTTGGCCTGCGCGGCCTGTGCGAGCGCGCCGCCCAGCTTGGCGGCAACTGCCACGTGGGGCCGCGGCCCGGCGGCGGAACGCAGATGTCGTTTCAGCTTCCTCTGCCTGAATAGAGGTACCTGCTCAATAATCGGGGGTTGGGGTGTGTGCGGTGCCCGCACACACCCCAACTTCCCCCCTTTATTGAGATGATACGAATAGAGATTGGATATTGGACATTAGAATGCCAGACAAGATCCGGGTGCTGATCGTAGATGACCAGCGGCTAATGCGCGAAGGGCTACGCATCCTCCTCGAGATGGAGCCCGACCTGCAAGTGGTAGAAGAGGCAAGCGACGGAGAGGCCGCCATCGAGGCCTATGCCCGGCTGGTGCCCGATGTGGTGCTGATGGACGTGCGCATGCCCGGGATGGACGGGGTGGAGGCGACGCGCCGGCTGCGGGCGCAGTGGCCCGACGCCCGCGTGATGATCCTGACCACCTTCGACGATGACGAGTATGTGTTTGAAGGGCTGCGCGCCGGGGCCCTCGGCTACCTGCTCAAAGACGTGTCAGGCCATGATCTGGCCCAGGCGGTGCGCACGGTTGCTGCCGGTGGCGCGCTGATCGAACCGTCCGTAGCTCGCAAAGTAGTGGCCGAGTTTGCGCGGGTTGCCCCCGCCATGCGCGAGGCAGACGCAGGGCTGCCCGAGCCGCTGTCGGAACGCGAGCAGGAAGTGCTGGTGCTTCTGGCGCGTGGGCTGAGCAACCGCGAGATCTCGGTGCGGCTCCACCTGGCAGAGGGGACGGTCAAGAATTACGTGACTGCGGTGCTGGGCAAGCTTGGCGTGCGCGACAGAACACAGGCAGCCCTTCGCGCCCGCGAGCTGGGGCTCATCTAGCCGGCTGGCTCACGAGCGGTTCTCGGCGCGCGTGTCCCACTCGACAGGAATCGGGTCACCGAGAACAGGGAGGGGTCGGGTGATATTCAGGTCGATCCAGGCGCGGGCGAGGGCTGCCACTTCGCGCACCTGGTACCAGGGACTGCGTGCGTAGCGGTGGCGGTCGGCGATGGCGCCTGTTACCTCGAGGCCCAGGCGGTCGCACGTGTAAAGGGCACGAGGCAGATGAAACTCTTGCGTAATGAGCACAGCGCGCTCGACGCCAAAGATGGCACCGGCGCGATAGCAGCTATCATACGTGCGCCGTCCCGCATAGTCGAGGACCAGGTCCCCTTCGGGCACACCACGCTCGCGCGCATACGCCGCCATGGCCGCCGGCTCGTTATAATCGGCAAAGCGATTGTCCCCAGTCAACAGCAACTTGTTCACCTGGCCTGCCTCGTACAGCTCAATAGCCGTGTCCATCCTGTCGGCCAGGGCGTCGCTCAGGCGCCCGCTGGACCAATAGCCCGCGCCAAAGACAATCGCAACTGGCCGCGCGGGCACGTCTGGCACGTGCCTATACATCTGCTCGCCATAGTGTTGCCTAACCCAGGCACGCAAGCCAAGTGGCACCGCGACCAGGAAGCAGGCAAACACGCCCAGAGCGAACAGGGCCATCACACACCCCCGCCTGACGAAACGCCGCCTTCTCACACTTCCCCCTCATTCAGAGCTGCCTGCTGAACGACAAGCAGATGCTCGATCCCGTACCACGCGAGATCGAGCCGATCGTCTAGAGCATCCCGGCCAAAGACGTCGCCTTCGGCCAGGCCCTGCATCACAACCGGGCCGTGAGCTGTGCGAAAAGCCGCCACAGCCCCGACTGCTCCCCCGTGCACGATTATACCACCTGATCCCGGCCCCGCGCAATCCGAACAAGCACATCTGCCACCATGACCCAAGCCTGCCGGCCAGGCCATTTCCCGGGTATCTGCTCAACAATCGGGGGGTTGGGGGGTGTGCGGGCACCGCGCACACCCCAACTTCCCCCCTTTATTGAGATGATACTTTCCCGGCATGAAAGCGAGTTGCAAGAAAACGGTTTTGACGTTATAATGAGTCATCCGAGGCAACGAGAAGGACAGATAGTGACGAATCTGGATACGCGCAGGATCACGACAGATGAAAGGCCGGTTGCTTCCCAACCGGAAGGCACACTGCCCATCGGCACGATTCTCCAGGAGCGCTACGAAATCCTCGGGGTCCAAGGCGTGGGCGGCATGGGGGCCGTCTACCGCGCACGCGACCTGCGCTTTGCTGCCGTTACCAAGATCGTAGCCGTGAAAGAGATGAACAACACGGCACCTGATCCCCGACTGCGACGGATCAGCATCCAGAACTTTGAGCGCGAGGCCAACATCCTGGCCAGCCTCTCTCACCCGGCAATCCCCAAGATCTTTGACTACTTTTCCGAACGCCACCGCAGCTACCTGATCCTCGAGTTCATCGACGGGCGGACACTGGAAGAGGTCGCCGATGAGCGCCACCGCCCTCACAACCCAGAAGAGGTGGTAGACTGGGGACTGCAAATATGTGATGTGCTCGTCTACCTGCACAGCCACCAGCCGCCCGTCGTATTTCGCGATGTCAAGCCGGGCAACCTGATGATCCGGGCTGACGGGGGAATCATGGTCATCGACTTTGGCATCGCCAAAGTGTTCGAGCATGGCCAGCGCGGCACCATGATCGGCACCGAGGGCTATTCGCCACCAGAGCAATATCGTGGCGTGGCCGAGCCAAGGGGAGATGTATATGCCCTCGCGGCGACAATGCATCACCTCTTGACAGGTCGCGATCCCCGCCTCGAGCCGCCCTTCACCTTCCACGAGCGTCCGATCCGAACGCTCAACCCTGCCGTGCCCGAAGCCCTCGAAGCCGTGATCATGAAGGCTCTTTCCTACGACCTGCAGGAGCGCTACGGCTCGGCGAACGAGATGGCGCTCGCCCTGAGCACCGCGTTACCTGTAGGGCGCCGGCCGACGGGGACACTGGGCACAACCAGCATGTCGCCGCTGCCCCAGGAAGTCGCGCCACAATGGGTGTTCAAGTGCGAGGACGAGGTACGTTCTTCCCCGCGCATCGCCGACGGCGTCGTCTACATCGGCAGCTACGATCATAACTTGTACGCACTCGACGCGCAAAAGGGCTCCTTTGTCTGGAAGTTCCCGACAGAGGGGGGCATCGCCTCTACCCCATGCCTCTATGAAGACATGATTATTATCGGTTCCGAGGATGGGCATGTGTATGCCCTCTCACGCCGCCTGGGCGACAAGCTGTGGACCCTGGAGACCGGGGCATGTGTTCGCTCTTCATCTCACGCAGCTTTCGGTCACGGCTTTGTGGGATCGGACGATGGGCACCTGTATGCCTTTAACGTGCGCACGGGGCGCACCGTATGGAAGTTCCAGTCGGCAGCGCCCATCCGGTCGACGCCTCTGCTCATCGGCGAGATACTCTACGTCGGT
Organism: Anaerolineae bacterium; assembly: GCA_016929795.1. The sequence goes on along the minus strand of JAFGIA010000375.1, from coordinate 29,038 downwards.
TCTGATGACGGCTATGTGTACGCACTCGAGCTGCGCTCCGGCCTGGTCAAGTGGAAGCACGACACACACAGGCGGGTCACTTCATCGCCTGCGGAAAGTGATGGGCTGATCGTGATCGGCTCGGCTGATGGCCACGTGTACGCCTTGAACGCGGGATCTGGCTGGCCCGTGTGGCGTGCCCGCACCCGGGCCGCTGTGCTTTCGTCACCTGCCATTGCAGATGGGGTGGTATACATTGGCTCAGCCGACGGTCATCTGTACGCCTTCGACGCCAGCAACGGGCGAGAAATCTGGCGCTATGACACAGGCGGGCCTGTAACCTCGTCCCCGGCGGTGACGGGCGGCAGGGTGTACATTGGATCGAACAGTGGGGGAGTGTATGCCGTAGAGACCAGGCGGGGCCAGGAGGTGTGGCAGTACCAAACCGGAGCGCCGGTGCCTTCTTCACCCTGCGTTTTCGAAGGAGTCGTCTACATTGGCTCCGTGGATAACCATGTCTATGCACTGCCCGCGTGAACTACCGGGCGCACGACTTGATCCAAGCGCGCGCCTCGACGGCAGGATAACCGTATGAACCAGCACAAGACGATCGACCCGGGCCCAGTTGCGGCGGAAGAAGCGTTTCTCATCCGTCCGCAGCCGCTCCAGGCCGCGATCGTATCCGACCTTGGCCTCGTCTGCGATCGCAACCAGGATGCAGGACTTGTTTTTCAGTTTGTCAAGACGCAAGGCGCAGAGCCGCCACTGCCTATTTCTCTACTGATCCTGGCCGATGGCCTTGGCGGCCATTCGCACGGAGAGGAAGCGAGCGCCCTCGCTGTGGGAGTGGCTGCAGAGTCTGTGATCCGCCGTCTCTGCCTGCCTTTGCTCATCGAGGGACAGTCGGCTGCCGCGCAGACGCCCATCAACGAGATTCTGGAAACAAGTGTGCGCCAGGCGCACGAGATGGTGGTGCACCGCTTGCCCGAAGGCCGGACGACGCTTACCATGGTCCTCGTGCTCGGAGCCGGGGTGTACATCGCCCATGTAGGCGACACCCGGGCGTACCTCGGGCGCACACCGGCACCCGGCCAGCACGGCCGCCTGCAACTGCTGACCCGCGATCATTCGATGGCTGCGCGCTTGATCGAGATGGGACAAGGGACTGCGGAAGGAGTGGCCGGCCAGCGGCGCGTGCTCTACAAGGCCATCGGTCAGGGGCCAGTTGTCGAGCCGGACCTGAGATATAGCGAGCTACTGCCAGGCGACTATGTGCTGATGTGCTGCGATGGGCTATGGGGTCATGTAGCGGATGACGAGATGGCGCATATTGTCACTTCGGCTTCCGGACCCGAGGAGGCCTGCCGGCAGCTCGTGGCACGCGCCAAGGAGCAGGGTAGCGACGACAACATCTCCGCCATCGTGGCCTTCACAGGTCGGCCGCAAGGGCCGGCGGATCATGTTAGTATATGAACGAGTTTGAACACGATTATTACGCAATCCTGGGCATCGAGCCCGGTGCGGGTGAGCGAGAGATCAAGCAAGCCTACCGGCACCTCGCCCGCCAATACCACCCCGACGTCAGCACAGAGGCAGACGCCGTCGACCGCTTTCACGAGGTGCAAGAGGCCTATGAACTGCTGCTCGACCCAATGCGCCGCGAGGCATACGATCACTGGCGGCGCCAGCATGGCCTCGATCGCCCCCTCCCCCTGATCCTGAAGGCGGGTCCCAGCCAGAGCCGGCTTCCCTGCCTGGCGGAGCCTCAGGTGCTCTACGTTCTCGTCGAGATCCTACCCTCGCCCGACGTCGAGAGCCAGCGCTTGCCGATGAACCTGTGCCTCGTTCTCGATCGCAGCACCTCGATGAAAGGCGCGCGATTACAGCAAGTCAAAGAAGCAGCACGCTACATCGTAGATCAACTCGAAGCGGAAGACATCCTCTCACTTGTCACCTTTAACGATCGTGCCGAGCTGGTGCTCCCAGGACGGCGCTCGCTCGACAAGGGCGCAGCGCGCAGTGCGATCAACAGCATCCAGAGCTGTGGCGGCACCGAGATCCTGCACGGTCTGAAGCTGGGCTGGCAGCAGGTGATGCGCTGGCACAATACCGATTCTGTCAGCCATCTCCTGCTCCTGACCGATGGGCAGACCTATGGCGATGAAGCAGAGTGCCTGGAAATGGCACGCATGGCAGCGCAACACCAGGTGTCACTGACCTTGATGGGGGTCGGCTCCGACTGGAACGATGCGCTGCTTGACCAGATGGCCCAGATCAGCGGATCGCCCGATGCCAGTATCTATATCGATTCCACAAACAAGATTGTCAAGACCTTCCAGGAGCGGATCCAGCGCATGGGCAGCACCTTTGCGCACGACCTGACGCTCACCCTGCACCTCGGCACCGATACCAAGCTGAAAGAAGCATACCGTGTCTCCCCCCAGATCAGCCAGGTCTATTTTGCCGACGATCGGGTCAGCCTGGGCTCTTTGCGCAGGCAGGACCCCCTGGTCCTTATCCTGGAGTTGCTAGTCAGCGGCACAGCCCCTGGCGAGCACCGGCTGCTGCAAGTCGACATAGAGGGCATTGTGCCCTCTTTCGGACCGCAAGCAGTGCGCGCGCACAAGGCCGTCATGGTGTCTTTTGACACCACGCTGGATAAACGGGATCCGGTTCCGCCCGACATTATATCGGCTATGGGTAAACTGACGATCTTCAAGATGCAGGAGCGAGCCATGGACGATATCGAGCAGGGCCACATTGAGCCGGCTGTGGCCAGGCTCAAGACCATGGCCACCCGCCTCCTCGACATCGGCGAGGTAGAGCTGGCCCGCGCCGCATTGCTCGAAGCTGGTCGCCTGTCTCAAACGGGCTCCCTATCGGCTTCAGGCAGGAAAAAGATCCGCTACGGTACACGCGGCTTGACCATCGTACCCAAAGAGGTCCGTTATGATTAAGTGTCCCTTCTGCCAGAGTGTGTACCCCGAGAACACACTCTTTTGCGAAGAGTGCGGCTCCTACCTGGCCCCTGGAAACGCACAAGCCACCGATCCACTCACCGGCCCGATGGCCGATCTGGGCGAGCGTAGACAGGATAGCGGTCACGCGATGAAGAGCCTGATCCTGTCGATCGAAGAGGGTGGCCACATCGAGTTGCCGCTGTCGAAAGAGGTGGTGATTGGACGCATCGACGCGGGACGCGCCATCTTTCCAGATGTCGATTTGACAAGTGAGATGGGGATGGAAAAAGGTGTCTCCCGCCGCCACGCGCGCGTGTCGTTACGTGAGAGTCAGGTGTTCCTCGAAGACCTGAACAGCCTGAACGGCACATTTCTCAACGCGACGCGCCTCGTGCCCGAGTTGCCCTATCCGATCAAAGATGGAGATCAAGTGCAGCTAGGCAAGCTCGTCTTGACGATTCACTTGAAGTAGCAAGGAGAGAGCAGCTCATGTCGATGGTAGTCATTATCCACCTGGCCAACGAAGATCCGATCGTGGCCGAAATCGAGGATTGGCCCGATCCAACTCACCAGACACTCACCTTCACCAACCCCCGCCGGCGCGACGGTCGGCCCCTCCACTATATTACCGAAGGCGCCACGTCCTTTATCTTTCCGTGGGACCGGATCACCTTTGTCGAGATTATGGAGACCGAGGAAGAAAAAGAGGTGATCGAGTTCTTTCGCGAGTAGCCGCACCTGGTTTGCTGCTACCGCACCTGGGTGACGATCACATTCACCGCACCGGCCAGACGCAGCATCATGTCCACACACGCACTCGTCTCCTCCGTCACGAGTGCGATCGCGTTGCCACCCCATCCGGCACCCGACAGTTTTGCACCCAAGGCACCCCCCTGCCTGGCGGCAGCCACCAACCGATCCAGCTCGGGCGAGCTGACGCCGATCTGTTGCAGCAAGGCGTGGTTCTCATCCATCAACCGCCCCAACGCCGCCAGGTTGCCCACTTCAATGGCCGCACGCACCTGGTGGCCGATGGCGCCGACCCGGTCAAAGAGCGAGCAGTAGAGATCTGGCTCTGCGTCCAGGCGACGCCGCACATCACCCACCACCTGCCGCGTGGCGCTGGCGATGCCTGTGTCGGCAATTGCCAGCCAGAAGGGCTGCCCCACCCAGAACACTTCCCAGCCCTCGTCCTTGACGAAAAAGATCGGTTTCTCAAAAGAAATAACCGTGTTGTCGATGCCCGAGGGGCTGCCATGATAGATCTGCTCTACCTGGTAGACCAGGTCGCTCACCGCACGGGATGACATCCATTGCTTATAGTGTGCCGCCAGCGCGCGCACGATGGCCGTCGAGATCGCGGCGCCGCTGCCCAGCCCCCGTCCGATGGGAATGGTCGAGGTAACAGTGATCGTAATGTCAGGGTCGATCTCCTGCCCCATTTGTTGCAGCGCCAGCCGCACAATGTGTGCCAGCGGTTCCTGATCGCCAGCCTCGGCAACTGCCACTGTGCGCTGCACATCTGGAGCAAGAACGACGGCGCCCTGCCCCGTGGCGCCTGTTTCGACCTGGGCGCTGGCCTGTACCTCTGCCACGGGCACAGCCACAGCCGGACGACCATAGACCACCGCGTGCTCGCCAGCCAGGATCACCTTGCCGGGTGCCGACGCTGATGTCATGACTGCTCCTTGCTGGACCTGGCACATCTTCTGAAAGAGATCGGGCAGATCCCACATTGCCCCTTGCAGGGCGCAATGGCCCGGCCTGCTGAGCCCGAACCACGTCTCAAAATCATGGGCCAGGCGTTGGGCTTGGCGTGGCTTGCGGCGTACCCTCGGCTGCCGGTTCCGGCTCGATGCCATAGTACGCTTCGAGCACCTGCCGGAAGAGGGGCGCTGCGTAGGTTGCCCCCTCGCCCGCATTTTCGACGATCACGGCGATGGCAATCTCGGGGTTCTCGAAAGGGGCATATCCGGCAAACCAGGCATGAGGCAAGCTCTGCCCACTCTCGGCCGTGCCCGTTTTGCCCGCCACTCCCATGTCCAGTCCTTCAAACGCCTGATAGGCTGTGCCTTCGGCGGCCGACGTGACGCGGTACAGGCTCTGCTGGATCACTGCCAGATCGGCCGCGTCGATATTGAGCTTACCTGCCACGACCGGCTCAAATACCCATTGCGGCGCGTCGGCATCTGCCGCCACCATCTCTACGACCTGTGGACGGTAGAGCGTTCCGCCATTGCCCACAGCGGCGAGCATCACAGCCACTTGGAGTGGCGTGACCTGCAGCTCTGCCTGCCCGATGGCCAGGTTCACAGAATCCCCCGGCGCCCAGCCCTCCCCCTTGGTCGCGATCTTCCAGGCAGGATCGGGCACCAGCCCCGCTTCTTCGGCGATCTCGATCCCCGTCGGCGCGCCAAAGCCGAATCGCCGGGCGTAGGTGGGCAGCACATCCTGGCCCACCCCATTGAGCATCAAGCCCACCTGGTAGTAGGTAATGTCGCACGACACCGTCAGCGCCCGGTCGAGCGAGATATTGCCGTGGCCGCTCTTGAGCCAGCACGTCTTGGGCCACTCTGGCCCCAGGCCGGTCCACGTGCCCTTACAGATGAACGAACTGGAAGCTGTCAGCCCACCCGCATCCATTCCCGCCGCCGTGCTGACGATCTTGAACACACTGCCCGCCGGGTAGGTTCCCTGGGTCGCGCGGTTCACCAGGGGCCGGCGCAAATCCGCTTGCAGCCTTTGCCACTCCGCAGAGCTGATGCCGGTGGGAAACAGGTTCGGGTCGAACAGCGGATAGGTGGCCAAGGCCAGCACGCGCCCGGTCTCTACTTCGACCACTGCGATGGCTCCCAGGCGCTCCCCCAGGATCTCCTGCACCCTCTTTTGGAATTCGCGATCGAACGTGGTATAGATGCTGTCTGCTTCGCGAGCCGGGCGGTCTGCAAGCACGGCCACCCGATCCCCTTCAAAGCTCAGGATCTCCAGCCTGCCGCCACGCTCGCCCGAAAGATAAGGCTCACCCCACTTTTCCAACCCGAACTGGCCCACCAGCTCGTCGCCGCTGTATCCCACCTCGTGCCACAAGTCGATCTCGTCTTCGGCGATCGGCCCCACGATACCGACGACGTGCGGGGCAATGATCTCGGATCGATACGATCTCGTCCACGCCTCGTGCAGCTCGATACCCGGCGTCACATTCAGCAGCTCATAGTTCGCCTGCGCCACTGCCACAGGGATGCGTCCGAGCGGCACGTACCAGTCGGGTTGTGCCCCGGCGTAGCGTTCGCGCAGGCTGGCAGCCGGCTCGCCAAGCACAGCGGAGAGCTGGGCAAGAAGCACCGTCTCATCCTGGATGTCGCCCGGCACCACTCCAACCTCAACCAGCTCGCCTTGCACCGCCAGCCCCCCCCCATTTCGATCATAGATATTCCCACGCGATGGGACGCGTGGGGTGAGGTGTACGAACGTCTCATCGCTCAGTTGTGGCAAGATCAGAGCCGGCGACCAGGCAATCTCCCATGCTCCTTGCTCGTACGCCAGGTACATCCTGTTCTCCAACTCGAAGGTGCCAACACTCGCACTGCGAAACTCGACATGGAATGCGACCTCGGCCTGGTAGCCAGGCTGGTAGGCCGACAGGATGCTGGCTGCGATGCCATACAAATCCGCCTCGGCTGCCACCGACTTGTACATGTCGCTGAACGCCTCGAGCGAATAGGCACTGCTTGCATCCGGCGAAATCAGCCTGTACATCGTGGCATAGTCATCCTGTTCCCACGCGTGCAAAAAGAGGTAGGCGGCCTCGTCGGCGGGGGGCAGATCAGGTGTGGGAGACGGAACGGGAGTGGGGGTAGGGGCCAGCATGGGAACGCTGCAGGCAGCGCTCAGCATCACAACCATCCCCAGCAACAGGCACAGCCGCCCGATGCCAGCCAAAACCGTCATCCTTTTCAAGGCTGCACCAGAAGGAGCAACTGCGCCACGACGGCAAGCGTCAGCACATGAAACACCTGGTCTACGGCAACTGAAAGCCAGGGGTGGTCTGGTGCCATCCCCATCTGGCGCATCCACCACAGGGTAAAGTGGCGACGATCGAGGGCCAGGTGGGTGCCAAAGATAGAAAGAATAGCCGCCACCACTGCCCATGCCGGCAGGCGATGGATCAAGGCATAGATAACCAACACCACCGCCACAATGGCCGTATAGATCGTCACGTGCTTGAGCATCCACGGCCAATTCTGTGCCTTGTGGCGGGCCATCCCATCACTCTGAAAAAGGAAATCTCCTACCAGGTGCCCCACGAGAAGCCAGTCAAATAGATTCATCTTTTTTCTTTTGGCGCGCCGTTACGGCTCATTGGATGGCGTGGACGAAGGCGCCGGCTCTTTGGTAGGTACAGGCGTCTGTGTCGGTACAGAGGTGGGCCGCGGCGTGTCGGTTGGCACGACGGTGGGCCGCGGTGTGTCACTCGGAGCGGCAGTCGGCTGCGGTGTATCGCTCGGAACGACATCGGTGGGCGGAACCGGTGTGTCGCTTGGCACCACGCCCGTTGGCGGAACCGGCGTGTCGCTCGGAATGACATCGGTGGGCGGAACCGGTGTGTCGCTCGGCACCCCACCTGTTGGCGGAACAGACGTCTCCGTTGGCTCTCCCGACCCGGTTGCCGTGGGCGACGGCGTCACACTCTCTGTTGGCTCGACCGTTCCACCCTCCGTCGGCGACGGAGTCGGCGTCGCCCCTGTGCCCGTTGGACTCGGAGTAGCTTCCGGAGTCCTGGTCGGCCGCCTGGTTGAGGTTGGAAGCGGAGGCGTTGCAGGCAGGCGGGGCACCCACAGCGTCTCCCCCACATAGATCGTGTCACTCGATCGGCAATTCGCCTGCTTGAGCGCGGCGACAGTTGACCCAACCCTCCTGGCAAGCTCCGACCATGTGTCGCCTCTCTGCACCGTGTAGCGCACCCACGTACTGGGATGCCCACACGCTGTAGAAGTGGCGACAACCCTCGGGACATAGAGGATTTGCCCGCCGGTCAGGTGTGGGCTCGACAAGCAATTGGCGCGTTGCAGCGCGCCTTCTGTCGTCCCGTAGCGCACCGCCAGCGCCGCGAGGCTGTCCCCCGTCTGCACGATATACACATGCCACGAGGCTGGGGGAACGCAGGTCGGCGATGGGACTGCGCTGGGTACCGGCTCGGGCGTGGATGATGGGGCCGGCAAAGGCGTGGGCGGCCGAGATGTTGCCGTGGGCGTGGCGCTGCCTGCCGGCGCATCGACGACCGTTGCGCGCTGGGTAGGTGTGGCAGTCGCCTGCACCTGCGCCACAAGCCGTGATTCTTCCACGCCAATCGCCATCGCAGCGACTAGGCTCAATATCAACACCAGGGCCGCCGTCAGCCCGGCAACGAGAGCACCCAGGCCCGATTCACGGGCCGCGAGAGTACGTGTCTTGTTTGGGTGGCTACCATCCTGGCGCGTCATATGGCCCTGTATGCATCCTCGAGCTGGTTGTTCACAGGAAGGACAAAGCGAAAAGTCGTTCCGACACCAGGATCGCTCTCTACCCACAACCGCCCGCCATGTGCCTCCACCAATGCCTTGACGAGTGCCATATCGGCCCCCGAGCCGCCAAGGCCTGTTGGCTTACCCCTTGGCCGGGCCCGATCGAACACGCGGCCAAGGGCTTCATCCGATAGGCCACCCCCTGAATCCTGGACAGACACCATGACAAACAACTCGCCGTCAAGCCGCCGTCCATCACTCTGGATCGGGGGGGTGTGCGTGTGAGTAGCCTGGACACGTACCTGCCCGCCGAGAGAAGATGCCAGCGAGGCATTCGTGAGCAAATTGCCCAGGATGCGCCGCATATAGTCGTGGTCGGCGGCAACCTCCGGCAGGTCAGGTGGCAGGTCGATCTCGATCGTCAGATCCCGGTCCTCAAAGTATGCGCGAGAGTCGGCCAGTGCCAGATCCACAAGACCAGCAATCTCTATCGGATGCCTCTCCGGTCTGGACCACACCCCTTCAAGGTTTGTGATATCAGCAATGCCCGTAACCAGGGCGGATATCTGATCCACACCTGCCTTGATGCGCGACAAAAAGTGGCCCTTCCGCTCACTCGGCACGTCCACCTCAGAGTTGAGCAAAAGATCGGCATAGTTGCCAATCGTGGTGATGGGAGTGCGGAGATCGTCTGCGATCTGGGCCACCGTGGCAAGACGGTCCTGCTGCTCCTGGGCTTCGGTGGTGATATCCTGGAGAATGGCCACCAGCCGTCCGGTGGTATCCATCGCCTGATCGGGTTCGGGCAGGGGGGCCACGTCGCACATGAGCGTATTCATGCCTAAACGAAGGGTCACGCGCACCGCTTCACCCGCTGCCGCCGTGGCCACAGCCTGCTTCCAACGCACATCCTCGCCGATCTCTTCCAGCGGCAGCCCTTCAATTTCCTCCCTGCCAAGATCCATCAAGATCTCGGCCGCCACATTCATCAGCTCAATTTGCCCTTTTTCATCTGTCACCAGCACGCCCGCGGTCATGCCCTGGATCACAGCCTGGCTAATCTGAGTGGCAAGCAGTGAGTCTTCCCACTCATTTTCGAGCCGGCCGAGCTCGTGCTCGTGCCAGCGTGTCTGTGCCTGGCTAGAGGCATGCGCCTGCGCCAGGTCACTTTCCAGCACCGACAGCCGCTCCGACAGGGCGTCTACTTCGGCCCGGCTGCTGGCAAGCTTGATCTCGATCGCGTTCCGCACCTCGCGCGCGGCCAGCTCACGTCGCTCTATCTCGTCGGCCTGTGCGCGCGTCTCAGCCAGCCGGCCCGTCAGCTCCTCGATCTGCGTCCTCGCCTGTCGGAGCGCTTTTTGATCCTCCGCCTGGGCCTTGGCCAGCTCCTGCATCGCCTGCTGGCTTGCCTGATAGCGCCTTGCGTTCTGCACCGCCGTCGCCACCTGCTCGGACATCGATTGGCAGAGCTTGACCTCGTTGGCACCAAAAGGCCGGTGCGAGCGCGAGTTGCCCACAATAATCGCTCCGACCGTCTCCCTATCTCCCATCAAGGGCTGGACGAGGAGTGGGCCGGTTTCGGCAGAGCCAAGGAGCGCAAAGAGCACCTTGAGCTGGACATTATCCGAGTTCTCGACGACGATATGCCGTCGACGGCGGATCGCCTGTTGAACTGTCAGCTGGTATTCGAGAGGAAAAGCCACAGCCTCGCCGCGGCCTTGCCTGACCGGGTTGTGGATCGCCACCAGGCGCATCTGCCCCGTGTTCCCCTCTTCGGGGAACGCAATGGCGCATTGGTCAGCGTTGAGCACGCGGGCGATACCACGCACCGCATTGTCGAGCACCATGGGCAGATCGAGAGAGCTGAACGTCTGCTGGCTGGCTTCAAAAAGGTAGAGCAGGCTCTTGATCTGATCCAGTGATGCCTGGCTGATATCCTGTAGCTCGCGGCTCTGCACGCGCAGCCCTGCAACAACGTCCTGATACACTGCAAAGGCGACGAGAGGATAGGCAACCAGGGTTGCCAGGCGCTGCCACACGGGGATATGCGGCGCGGTGGCTGGATAGGGCCACTGCCCCAGCCACCACTGTGCGCATATGCCGATGATGAACATGATCACGCCTGCCAGGTAGATACCCCACGCTGCCGGGCGGCGGCGAACGACAAGGTACCCTGCCAGCAAAGACGCTCCAAGCTGTAGAACGGCCCACAGCCAGGCCTGCCAGAATGGGTTGTACGCCGGTGCACTCCCCGCGGCCAGTGCCTCTGCCCACTGGCTCACCAGGATGGCGCAGGTGCCGCCCATGAGGGCCAACACGACGACGAGCACAGTGTGCCACTGGCGCATGCTCCACCGGCCCGCCGGCACAAGGGCCCACACCAGGAATGCAAGACTGGCAGTGTCGATGCAGCGCTCGAGTGGGGGAAGCAACACAACAGGTGAAACCCAGTTCCAGGCAGCGAACAAGGCCCCCACGGCATACACAGCTCGCGCAGCCGCAAACCCGGATAGTGCGAGAGCCAGCCGGTAGGTATGCTCCTGGCGGGTGCGCCGCCATTCGCCCAGAGCCATAGCAGCCCCTGCCATCACCGCCCAAAAAACAAGCAGGTGATAGACGAGGCTACCCTGGGTCGTGCTCAGGACTTCAGTCGCTCGTAAGAGTATTGGCATGGTTCGATGCTCGACGGGTCATCCTTCCCGCCTGCCGGTCGGCCACGGCCGGCACAACCTGTCTTGATCACCCAAAACCACTGCGATCATTATACCAGCTTTTTTGCAGGATGGCAACCATGAAAAGGGGACGAAGCACTGGGCTTCATCCCCTCTCTCCAACTGCAAACCTTGAGGCTGGTCTCCGCCCCAGGCCCCGGCCCCAAATCGCCGGGGCCGGCCTCCCACCGAGCCCCGAATAGGCCGCCCGCTCCATAGCGAGGCTGCACTGCCAGTGACGCGGCTGGGTGCGGCTTAACGCTTGGTGTACTGCGGTGCCTTCCTGGCTCGCTTGAGCCCTGCTTTCTTCCGTTCCTTTTCGCGTTGGTCGCGGGTTAGGAACCCGGCATTGCGCAGAACTGCCTTTGCGTTCGGGTCGGCTGTGAGCAGCGCGCGCGCCACCCCATGGCGGATCGCCTCCGCCTGACCGGTGACGCCCCCGCCCTGCACCAAGATCGACAGGTTAAACCGGCCCTCGTTGTTGGTCAGCTCAAACGGCGCGAGCACGCTGCCCCAGTCCTGAGGGCGGCCAAAATACTCTTTGAGCTCTTTGCCATTGATCACAACTTCTCCGGTGCCGGGATAGATCCGCACCCGCGCGACTGCACGCTTGCGCCTCCCGACCGCTTCGTAGTAACGCACGTCGTTAACCATTCATCCTCTCCTACAGTTCCAAATGCCCTGGCTGTTGCGCCTGGTGCGGATGTTCCTCGCCGGCATAGATCTTGAGCTTTTTGATCATCTGCCGCCCCAGCTTGTTCTTGGGCAACATCCCCTTGACTGCGGCCTGGATCACCCGCTCCGGATGCTGGCTCAATTGGTCGCGCAGGCTAATCTGCTTGATGCCACCAGGGTAGCCCGAGTGACGGTAATAGAACTTTTGATCCATCTTGCGGCCGGTCACTTGCACCTTGTCGGCATTTACGACAATGACAAAGTCTCCACAATCCAGGTGCGGCGTATATGTTGGCTTGTGCTTGCCGCGCAAGATGGGCGCGATCTTGGACGCAAGCCGGCCCAAAGTCTGCCCGGTCGCGTCCACCACGAACCATTCGCGTTCAATCTCTTCCTTTTTTGCCGTAAAAGTCCTCACTGCATAACTCCTTCACTGACAGGGTAGCTCACTTTTGTCAAGCACAACCCCAAGGCCGGTGCCACCTGGCGAACCAGGCTACGATCCCGAGCCTGCAGCATCTCTGCCACCTCTTCCGCCGGGAAGCGTCCTTCCCCCACCAACGCCACGGTACCTACCACACTCCGCACCATCCGATACAGAAAGGCATTCGCCTCAATCTCGAACGTCAGCACATTGGCGCGTGCGGACCATTCGGCGCCGAGCACAGTGCGCACACCATTCTCACGCCCATCGGGTGGGCGTCCAAACGTCGTAAAGTCGTGCGTACCCACCAGGTACCGGCTGGCTTCCATCATCTGCTGCACATCGAGCGGCCTCTTGACGTGCCACGCCGTGCGCCGCCACAGTGGCGATCGCCACTCCTGACTCAGGATCGTGTAGCGGTAGGTACGGCTTGTCGCGCTGTATCGTGGGTGAAAGCCGCTCCTTGCCGGGCCAACCCCCACGATTGCCACGTCGGCAGCAAGCACCGCATTCAGTGCTCGCTGCAGCACAGGGATCCCGTGGTGCCAGCGGGCGGAAAAAGCGATGACCTGCCCACTTGCATGGACACCCGAATCGGTGCGTCCCGCGCCCACGATGCGTGTGCTGTGCCCTGTCACCGCCTCCAGAGCGCGCTCGATCTCGCCCTGGACAGTGCGCTCACGTGCCTGGATCTGGAACCCGGCAAACTCGGTGCCATCGTACTCGACGACTGCCCACAGCCGGAGTGCCTCCACGGCACAGCCTCACGGATCTCCTGTCGCGCCGCTGCGTCCCGCCTACTCCACCAGCTCCAGAATGGCGACGTTGGCTGCATCCCCTGTGCGCATGCCCAGCTTGAACATGCGTGTGTAGCCACCCGGCCGGTCCTCAAAGCGCGGTGCGATCTCTTCCACCAACTTGTTGGCCACGTCCTTATCGGTCAGCTCGGCCAACACCTGGCGCCTGGCGTGCAGGGCCATCCCCTCAGCCATCGCCATCAACGCGTCGTTATCTCCATCATCCGCCAGGCCGATCAACTGCAGCGCCCGAGTCCGGTTGAACCAGGCCGACAGCTTGCGCTCGTCACGCTGCCGGGCCAGCTCCACCAGCCGCTCCGTCCTTCCCTTACGCGCCTTTGTCACCAGGCGCTCGGCAAGGGGGCGGATGGCCCGCGCTTTGGCCTCTGTCGTTTGGATCTTTTCGTGACGGAACAGCTCTGTCATCAGGTTGCGATACAGAGCCCGCCTGTGGCCGCTTGACCGACCCAAGTGGCGGCCTCGTTTCTGATGTCTCATTTCACCTCACCTATTCGGCCGGCAGGGGCCAGTAGCCCTTTTCCGCCAGGTTCAATTTTAGCTCCTCGAGCGACTTTTGCCCAAAGTTCCTGATCGAGAGCAGTTCCTCTTCGTCGCGTTCGAGACGCTCGATGATCTCACCCACCTTGGTGATCCCGGCACGCTTCAGACAATTGAACGCACGCACCGATAGATCGAGATCTTCGATATTAGCCTCGGCAATTCGCTCCGGAATCCTGCTCTCTTCGACATCGAGATCCATCTCGACAGTCACATCGCCAAATTCGGCAATCAGATTCATGTGCCTGGCCAGGATCTGGGCAGCGGTGCTCAGCGCCTCCGCCGGCGCAATCGTGCCATCGGTCCAGATCTCCAGGATCAGGCTATCAAAGTTGCTCACCTGCCCGATGCGAGCACGCTCGACGGTATAGTTGACCTTGCGGACGGGACCAAAGATCGCATCTGCCGGGATCTCGGCGACGGGCAACTTGCCTCGCTCCTCCGCAGGCGAATAGCCCCTGCCGCGCGTTACAGTCATTTCCATCTCTACGTCGGCATCGATCGAGTCCGTAGTGAACAGATACAGTTCCGGATTCACCACGTCGACAATGGCGGGGCAAGCGATATCCCCTGCCGTCACAATGCCTTCGCCTTTCACTTCGAGGCGAACGCGTGCTTGTTCTTCGTTTTCATCCAGAAACTTGAATCGTACCTGCTTCAGATTCAGCAGCAGTGATGTCATGTCCTCGCGTACATGCGGAATGGTCGAGAACTCATGGTGGATGCCTCTCACCTGCAGCGAGGAGATGGCAGCACCCTCCAGCGACGAAAGTAGGACCCGGCGTAAAGTGTTGCCCACCGTGATCCCATAGCCGCTTTCCATCGGACCGATGATGAACCGGCCATAGTTCCTGGCCTGAGCACCCGACTCGATCTTGGGCAAAACTAGATTTAACAAGCGGCACCCCCCTTGCTCATGCGATTCGGTAGACCGAGCCCTTAGCGGCTATAGTACTCGACGATCAACTGCTCGTTCAGCGTTACATCCAGATCCTTGCGCTCGGGCAGCGACAACACGCGGCCGGTCATCATCTCGTCGTCACGGCTGAGCCATTCGGGCAATGGTCGGTGTTCCAGATCCTGGCGAATCTCTTTAAAGGCCGTCTGGTACCGGCTGTTCTGGCGCACAGTCACCACGTCGCCTGGCTCCACCAGATACGACGGGATATTGACCCTATCGCCATTCACTTCAATGTGCCCATGGCGCACCCACTGGCGAGCCTGCGCACGCGACAAGGCAAAGCCCAGTCGGTACACGACGTTATCAAGCCGGCTCTCCAGCATGATCAGCAGGTTCTCGCCTGTCAGGCCGCGACGACGCTCGGCATCCTGGAAATAACGCCGGAACTGGCGCTCCATCACCCCATAGACGCGACGAGCTTTTTGCTTGGCCCGCAACTGCAGCCCATAGTCCGACACCTTGCGCCGGAACTGAGTATCCTTGCCGTGCTCTCCCGCCGGATACGAGCGACGCTCGACTGCACACTTGGGTGTAAAGCAGCGCTCACCCTTCAAAAAGAGCTTTTCCCCTTCGCGGCGGCACAGCTTGCACACCGCTTCTGTATGTCTTGCCATACTTCCTCCTGTAGCAGGGGTTCCCCTACTTTACACCCTTCGTCTCTTGGGCGGGCGGCACCCGTTGTGCGGGATCGGCGTCACATCGGTGATCGACCGCACCACCATGCCGGCAGCCTGAAGTGAGCGGATGGCCGCTTCGCGCCCGGGACCCGGGCCCTTGACAAAGACGTCGACCTCACGCATCCCATTATCCTGCGCGTTGCGCGCTGCCTGCTGCGCCGCGAGCTGGGCCGCATAGGGAGTGCTCTTGCGCGATCCCTTGAACCCTGCCGTCCCGGCACTTGCCCAGGCCACCGCATTCCCCTGCATATCGGTGAACGTGATGATCGTATTGTTGAATGTCGCCTGGATGTGGGCCTGGCCACGCGGAATATTCCGCCGTTCGCGGCGCGGCCCGCGCCTCGACGCTCCTCGCCTTCTACCCATCTTTCCTCCTCAACGATTACTTCTTGGCCCGCGAGCGCCGCTTGCCGGCTACGGTCTTGCGGCTGCCGCGATTCTGTCGCGCGTTCGTGCGTGTTCGCTGGCCGCGCACCGGCAGATTCCGCCGGTGGCGGATCCCACGATAGCAGCCGATCTCTTGCAGCCGCTTGATATTCATCGACACTTCGCGACGCAGGTCTCCCTCGACGCGGTAGTTGCGGTCGATGATCTCCCTCAGCTTGGCAACCTCCGACTCGGCCAGATCGCGCACTCGGGTATCAGGATCCACCCCCGTCTGCGCCAGAATCTTTTTGCTCGTCGTCGGCCCGATGCCATAGATATAGGTTAGCGAGACTTCTACCCGCTTGTCACGAGGCAGGTCAACCCCTGCAATACGTGCCATTCTTCTCCTCCATTTCAAACAAGTAACCAGTAACAAATGTCAAGTGACGAGTCGTTGGCTGCACTGGCGCGAATTGACCGTTCGATGTACAATCCACTAGTGTACACGACACATTGCAGCTTGTCAATTCCGAACACTCTTCTGACTCGGCCCTGTCACCTGTCTTTGCCACGCTTCCCCTATCCCTGGCGTTGCTTGTGCTTCGGATTTTCACAGATCACGCGCACGACACCGCGCCGCTTGATGATCTTGCACTTTTCACAACGCCGCTTCACTGACGGTCTTACTTTCACAATTTCACCTCCCATCGTGTCTGCTCGCCACTCGCCCGTAGGCCGGCTAGAGCAAACCGCATCCTGCCCGGCCCCCTAGAGCCTGGTCATGATCTCTGGACCATTCTTGGTTACAGCCACCGTATGCTCAAAGTGCGCTGAACGCGATCTGTCAGCAGTAATCACCGTCCAGCGGTCGTCCAGCACCCTTGTCTGCCAGCCGCCGGCGTTCACCATCGGCTCCAGCGCAAAGGTCATGCCCGGCCGCAGCCGGACACGCCCTCCGATCCGCGGCTCGTAATAATTCGGGATCTGTGGATCCTCGTGCATATTCTGGCCGATGCCATGGCCCGTGTACTCGCGCACTACCGACAGCCCCTGGCTCTCGACGTACGCCTGGATCGCTTTCGAGATATCCCACGTCCAGTTGCCCGGCTTGGAAGCCTCGATCCCGATGCGCAGCGCCTCTGCCGTGACATCCATCAGCCTCTGGCTTTCAGCGTCGATCTCGCCGACGCCGACCGTAATGGCGGCATCTCCATGGTACCCCTTGTAGATGACACCCACATCCACACTGACAATGTCCCCCTCATGCAGCACGCGCTTGCCCGGAATGCCATGCACGATCTCTTCATTGATCGACGCACACACCATCCCCGGAAAGCCGCGATAGCCCTTGAAAGACGGGATCGCGCCATGCTCGTCCACGATGATGTGCCCGGCCACGGCCTCCAGGTCCGCCGTAGTCACGCCCGGCCCCACGACCTCGCGTACCTTGGCCAACACCTGCGCCACGATCCGGCCTGCCTCGCGCATCAGTGCCAGCTCGCGCGTCGACTTGATGGTAATCATCGTCCTGTCACAACCTTCAACAGCCCTGCCCGGATCTCTTCGATCCCCGGCTCGCCATCCACCTCTACAAGCAGCCCCTTGTCTCGATAGTAGTCGATGAGCGGTGCGGTCTGATCGAAATAAACCTCGATCCGGCGCCGCTGCGTTTCGGGCGTGTCATCGGGCCGCTGGTACAGATCCCCCCCACACCGGTCGCACACCCCCGCCACTTGCGGGGGGCTAAAGATCTGATGGTACATCGAGCCACACTGGCGGCACGTCCACCGGCCTGCCAGACGCGCCAGCAGCACGTCTGCGGGCACCTTGATGTACGGCACCACCGTCAACTCGGCGCCCAGATCCTCCAGGATCGCGGCCAAGCCTTCGGCTTGCTCGATGGTGCGCGGAAAGCCGTCCAGGATGGCGCCGCCAGCAGCATCTGCTCGCGACAGGCGCTCCCGGACCATGCCCACGGTCACCTCATCTGGCACCAGCTCCCCCCGCTCCATATATCCCTTGGCCAATTGGCCCAATTCAGTCTCTTTTTTCAGGTTCTCACGAAACAGGTCGCCCGTCGACACCTGGGGAATGCCCAGGGTCCCTGCCAGGCGCTCAGCCTGGGTGCCCTTGCCTGCACCCGGCCCGCCCAACAGGACGATGAACAACGGTCCCTTTGCCGGCATCTACCTGTCTCCTTCTTTCCCTGGCCTGCTCGGGACCCGGTTAGCCGAGAATGCCCCGTCGCAAGAACTTGTCATAGTGACGCATCTGCAACTGGGCCTCGAGCTGGCGCATCGTGTCCAGCACCACGCCGACGACGATCAGCAATCCAGTAGACGAGATCAACATCACGCTGTTGCCCGTCACGCCGGCCGTTGTCGTAGTCGGGAGCAGGCGCAAGAACAGATCCACCAGCCACGGCAAAACCGCCACCAGCCCCAGGAACAGAGCGCCAAACATCGTGATGCGCCGCACGCGTTGGGTCAGGTACGTCTCGGTCCGTTTGCCGGGGCGGATGCCCGGGATCGACGCACCCTGCTTGCGCAAGTTCTCGGCCATATTCTGCTGCTGAAAGATGACGTCTGTATAAAAGTACGTAAACGCCACCACCATCAAAAAGTAGAGCGGCCAGTAGATGTCGTACCGCGGGTTAAAGACCTGGTCCACCCAGTAGGCAGCCGTCTGCAAAAAGCCCGCCGGATCCTGCCCCGCCACCGGCAAAAAGTAGCCGGCGATAGTGCTCGGAAAGACCATCAAGCTCTGGGCAAAGATAAGCGGGATCATGCCTGCCATGTTTACCCGCAGCGGGATGTGTGTGCGCACCGAGCGAGTCTGGCGCAGACGCCCGCCGCGCTGTCCCAGCGTGCGGCTGCTGTACTGCACCCAGATCATCAGCTTGCCTTCCTGCACGATGACAATGCCCGCAGCCGTGATCGTGGTAATGATCAGGAACAGGATGAGCGACAGCCATTGCTCACCCACGATCAGATTCAGCAAGTTCTGCGGCAATCGGGTCACGATGCCACCCAGGATGATGATCGACGTGCCGTTGCCGATACCCTGCTCACTGATCAGCTCACCCAACCACACAGCAAAGAGCGTGCCCGCGGTCATGGTGATCAAGATCGTGACCGTGGTCAGTGGGGCATCGCGAAACCCGAACGATTCGAGAATCGGCACGCCGCCGCTCATCTGCGTCATGATCACCGCCTGGCCGTACGCCTGCAAGGCGGCCAGGGGCAGCGTCAGGTACCAGCCGTAGCGATTCAGTTTGTTGCGCCCCTGCTCTCCCTCGTCCTGCAGCGCCTGGAGTTGAGGGATGATCGGCGTCAGAAGCTGGAGGATGATCGTAGCCGTGATGTACGGGTAAACGCCCATCGCCATGACCGAAAAGTTGGCCAGGGCACCCCCCGACAGCAGGTCGAGCAGGCCGAGCAACTGGTTCGATGCGAACAACTGCTCCAGCGCTTGAGAGTTGACCCCCGGCACCGGCACGTGAGCAAACAGGCGGTAGATGGCCAGGATCAAAAAAGTATATAGAATTTTTCGGCGCAGGTCGGGCAGCGCAAATGCACTTCGCACAGCCTGGATCATGGATCATTACCCCCTTCGGCCGCGTTTAACTTCCCAAGCTAGTTCCTCGATCGTGCCCCCGGCCCCTTCGATCTTGGCGCGGGCGCTGCTCGAAAAGCGATGCGCCCTGACCACCAGCGGGCGGTCGATCTCGCCTTCGCCCAGAATCACCACCGGCAGATCTGCCGACTTGATGATCCCGGCTTCGGCCAGCGTCGCCGGCGACACTTCTGCTTGAGCCTCGAACACTTTCAGCCGGCCAAGGTTGACCGGGACGTATCCAACCTTAAAGATGTTCGTAAAGCCTCGCACCCGTGGCAGACGCCGCACCAGCGGAAGCTGACCACCCTCAAAGTACGGTCCCTTGGTACCGCCGGCGCGCGAGGCCTGGCCCTTGGTGCCGCGGCCGGCCGTCTTGCCCTGCCCGGCGGCGATGCCCCGTCCTTTTCTTTTACGCGACTTGTTTGCCCCATCAGGCGGTCGCAGATCATGTAGCTTCATCTCTTACTCTCCACAAAAAGCCCGGCGACGTATGGCGCCGTACCTCTCTATCTTTATTGAGCCTGGGCAGCTTCAACCTCGACCAGGTGTGCCACCTTGTCGATCATGCCCCGTATCTCGGGCGTATCATTCTGCTCCACCACGTCGCCCAGGCGCCGCAGCCCCAGAGCGCGGATCGTCCCCTTCTGACGCTTCGAGTAGCCGATGGCACTCTTCACCCAGGTGATGCGCAGCCTGCCTTCCTGGCTATTCATGGACCTTCTCCTTGCGCTCCTTCTGCATCCAGAAAGGCTGGACTCGATCCAGAGGTACACCACGCCGCTGGGCCTCTGCCGCAGGGTCCTTCAGCTCTTCCAATGCCTGCATCGTGGCCTTGACCACATTCAGGATATTCGAGCTGCCCATCGACTTGGTCAGAATGTCCTTAATGCCCGCGGCTTCCACCACGGCGCGCACGCCACCGCCGGCGATCACCCCGGTGCCTGGCGATGCAGGCCGGAGCATGACCTTGGCCGCACTGTAGCGAGTGGTCACCGAATGCGGGATCGTCGTTCCCATCATCGGCACCTTTCTCATATTCTTCCGGGCACGCTCGGCACCCTTGCGAATCGCATCTGGCACCTGGCGCGCCTTGCCCACGCCGATCCCCACGCTGCCATTGTTATCGCCCACGACGACCAGTGCGCGAAAGTTAAAGCGGCGGCCGCCCTTGATCACCTTGGCCGTACGCGCGATGTGAACCACTCGCTCGTCGAATTCCTCGACCTCTTCCTCGCGCCCTCTTCGTCTTCGATCACGATCATCACCATCTCGTCTACGCCCCATCTATTCCTCCTCTTCGCGGCCTGCAGGCTAGAACTCGAGGCCCGCTTTGCGAGCCCCCTCGGCCAGGCTCTTGATCCGGCCGTGATACGGATAGCCCCCCCGGTCAAAGACAACCTGGTTGATGCCTTCCTGCAGCGCACGCGCGCCCAACACCTCACCGACGACGGCCGCCTGGGCTGTCTTGTCCTTGTCACCCAGTTGTCCACGCACCTCCGCATCAAGGGTCGAGGCGGCAACCAACGTGTGCCCCCGCGTGTCGTCGATGATCTGAGCGTGAATGTGCTGCAAGCTGCGAAACACGCACAACCGCGGCCGCTCTGGCGTGCCAAAGACACGTACCCGCACTCGCGCGTGGCGCCTCTGGCGCGCAACGCGCTTTTGCTTCGCCTTGTTCATACGTCCTCCTAGCTACCCTGTAGCCCTTATCCTCTAGCCGACGCGGCCGGCCTTGCCAGCCTTGCGGCGCACGCGCTCACCCTGGTAGCGCACACCTTTACCCTGGTAAGGCTCTGGTGGACGCTGGCGGCGGATCTTGGCTGCCATCTCGCCCACCAGCTCCTTATCGATACCTTGCACAGTCACCATCCGACCCCCACGCGGCACCTCAAAGCTGATGCCCGTTGGAGGCCGAAACTCGATCGGATGGGAATAGCCCACGTAGAGCACGAGCGTCTCACCCTGAAGCTCGGCGCGGTATCCCGTGCCCTCGATCTCCAGGACCTTTTTATACCCTTCCGACACGCCAGTCACCATGTTCGCCAGCAAAGCCCGCGTCAGGCCGTGCAGCGCCCTGTGCTCGGCGCGATCGGTAGGTCGCTCTACAGTCAGCGTTCCATCTTTTTCACGAATGATCATGTCGGCATCAAAGGCCCGGCTAAGCTGGCCCCTGGGACCCTTCACGGTCACCTCGTTCCCTCGAATGTTTACTTCCACCTTATCCGGCAACGGGATCGGTTGTTTCCCAATGCGAGACACACTTCCTCCTTCGCGGGTGCGCGACTTGGCTCAGCGCGGCACAGCGTTTGCTGCCCGGCCGCGCGACGTGGACTGCTACCAGATATAGCAGAGCACCTCGCCGCCGACGCCCTGGCGCCGTGCTTCCCGTCCTGTCATAACACCTTTTGACGTACTGACGATGGCGATCCCGAGACCGCTCAGCACCCAGGGCAGCTCCTGCTTGCCCTTGTACACCCGCCGTCCAGGCTTGCTCACCCGCTGCATACCGGTCATCACCGGCCGGCGGTCCTCGTCGTACTTGAGCCACACCCGAATATTCGGCTGCGGTTTCTCGTTTGTCACCTCGTACCCCTGCACAAAACCCTCTTCCAACAAGATCTGGGCAATCGCCAGCTTGATCTTGGAGCTGGGCACCAAGACAAACGGCTTGTGCATCATCAGCCCGTTCCGGATTCGGGTCAGCATATCAGCAATCGGATCGATTGTAGGCATGCGCTACTCCACTTCTCTGATTACAGCCCGGCCCTGCCCCCCTCCGTCCCCACAAGAAGGAAGGAGAGAGGTGGTAGCCGGCGGATTCTACCAGCTAGATTTCACGACGCCCGGGATCAGGCCCTTGTTGGCCAGCTCACGGAAGCAAATACGGCAGAGCTTAAAGCGCCGGATATATCCCCTCGGTCGACCACAACGCTCACAACGGTTGCGCACCCGCACAGGATATTTGCGCCGGCTCTCCTTGATGATCATGCTCTTCTTTGCCACAGATCCTCCTTACACACCAGCCTCGCCACGGCCCCGGAAAGGCATCCCGAGGTGGCTCAGAAGCTGATATCCCTCTTCGTCCGTCTGGGCCGAAGTCACAATCGTGATCTCCATACCCCGGATCTTGTCGATCTTGTCATAGTTGATTTCTGGAAAAACCAACTGCTCGCGCAGGCCCAGGCTATAATTGCCACGCCCATCAAACGCGTCGGGTGACACGCCGCGAAAGTCGCGCTGCCGTGGCAAGGCAATGTTCAGCAGGCGATCGAAAAAGTCCCACATCCGATTCCCTCGGAGAGTCACCTTCACGCCGACCGGATTTCCCTCGCGCAGCTTGAACGCGGCAATCGACTTGCGTGCCCGCGTTACCACCGGCCGCTGCCCCGTGATGATCGACAGGTCCTGCACAGCAGCATCGAGCGCTTTGGCGTTATCCAGTGCCTCGCCCATGCCAATGTTGACCACGATCTTTTGGAGCCGCGGCACTTCCATGATATTCGTGTAGCCCTGCTCCTTGGTGAGCGCCGGAACTACTTGATCACGGTACCGTTCTTTCAGATTAGGCATCACTCCAACTCCCAACTGGCAACACGCCCCTCAGGTCCAGGCATCCGCTCAACCGATCTCCGCTCAATCGATCGTCTCGTCGCAGCTTTTGCAATAGCGCGACTTGGTGCCGTCCTCGAGGATACGAAAACCAACCCTCGTCGCCTCTTTACACGACGGGCAGACCAGCATGACGTTCGAGATGTGGATCGGTGCCTCCATCTCGATCCGGCCAAACTGGGTACGCACGTCACCCGTGCGGCGCTGGTGCTTGGTGATAATGTTCACACCCTGCACCACTACCCGATCCTTATCAGGATCGCGCCCGACCTTGCGATGTTGGCGATCGATCTCGTACCCCGGGATCACTCGATGCACCGTACCGCGCAGCTTCTTGCCTTCACGACGAGCCGCTGCAGCATCGCGCCCGGCAATGACCTCTACTGTGTCGCCCTTTTTTATTCGTTCCATCTCTACCTCTCCAGGTACTACAGAACCTCAGGAGCCAGCGAGACAATCTTCATGAACCCAAGCTCGCGCAGCTCGCGAGCCACAGGCCCAAAGATGCGCGTGCCCTTTGGATTCTGCTGCTGGTCCAAGATCACGGCGGCGTTATCATCAAACTTGATGTGAGAGCCGTCCGGCCTGTGCACTTCTTTTGCCGTGCGCACGATCACCGCCTTGACCACGTCTCCCTTCTTGACCGCCCCACCCGGTGCCGCACTCTTGACTGAGGCGACAATCACATCGCCTACCCCACCATAGCGGCGCTTCGAGCCGCCCATGACGCGGATGGTCAAAAGTTCCTTACCGCCAGTATTGTCGGCCACCTTCAATCGGCTCTCTTGCTGAATCATTTTTTCCTCCAGGTTCTTCCCGTCTGGCCGTACCTCGATCGACGGCGGGCGATCACGCGCTCGTGGCGCCGCTATCTCGCTCCAAGATCTCGGTGACAACCCACCGCTTTTCCCGGCTCATCGGGCGCGACTCGATCATGCTGACCCTGTCGCCGACCTGACAAGCATTATTCTCGTCGTGAGCCTTGTACTTTTTCCTGGTGGCGATCACCTTGCCATAGAGGCGGTGGCGGGCTGTCCGCTCAACCTCCACGACGACCGTCTTGTCCATCTTGTTACTCAACACTCGGCCGATCAAAACTCGTTTCTGCTCTTTCACTCTGCCCTCCGCGTTGGCGGCTGCGTCTGCTGCTGCTTGGCCCGCAGAATGGTGTGCAGCCGGGCAATCTCGCGCCGCATCTGGCCCAGGCGGGCACTGTTGCGCATCTGTCCAGTAGAAAACTGGAAACGCAAGTTGAACAACTCGGCATACGCATCCTCGATCCGGTTCTCGATCTCTTCCGGAGTCAAGTTCCACATCTGCCTGGCTTTCATGCCACACCCCCTTCTTCTTCACGCGAGATAAAGCGCGTCTTGATCGGGAGCTTGTGTGCAGCAAGGCGCATCGCCTCACGTGCCGCCTCTTCATCGACACCCGAGATCTCGAATATCATCCTGCCGGGCTTGACTACAGCCACGTGATGGTCCACCGCGCCCTTGCCTGCACCCATTCTCGTCTCCGCCGGCTTGGCAGTCACAGGCTTGTCGGGAAAGACACGGATCCAGAGCTTGCCCCCACGCTTCACATAGCGCACGATGGCGCGGCGGGCTGCTTCGATCTGGCGGCTCGTCATCCAGCACGGCTCGAGTGCCTGTAGCCCGTACTCGCCAAACGACAGGCTATTGCCCCGCCCTGCTTTGCCCTTCATCCTGCCACGATGTTGTTTACGATACTTGGTACGCTTTGGCATTAACATGACATCTACTCCGCTTCTCGCTTACGAGGCGCTACTCGCCTCTTCCATCTCTAGCTCTGGCAGCTTCTCGCCCTTGTAGATCCAGACCTTGATCCCGATCCGGCCAAAGGTCGTGAGCGCTTCAGCATGGGCGTAGTCGATGTCGGCCCGCAGTGTGTGACGCGGCACCCGGCCCTCGCGGTTTGTCTCACGGCGGGCCATCTCCGCGCCGTGCAGCCGGCCGGCACACGTCACCATGGCACCTTCGGCACCAAAGCGCATCGCACGCTGGATCGCCTGCTTCATGGCACGCTTGTAGGAAATGCGCCGCTCGATCTGCTGTGCAATGCCCTCGGCCACCAGTTGTGCGTCCAGCTCGGGGCGATCGACCTCTGTCACGTCGATGTGTACCTTCTTGCCCGTCAGTTGCTCCAGTTCGGCCTTGAGCGCGTTGACATTGGCTCCCTTGCGCCCGATCACGATGCCCGGCTTGGCCGTATCGATCTTGATCGCAAGCTGCTTGGCCCGTGGAAAACGCTCAATCTCGATATCTGAAATGCCGGCATGGCCCAGCTCACGCCGGATCTTGGTCCGAATGTCAAGATCCTCCTGGAGCAGATCTGCATACTCGGTGCCCTCAGCATACCAGCGTGCCTTCCAGTCGTAGATGAACCCGAGCCTGAAGCCGTATGGATGTACCTTTCGACCCATATAGTTTCCCCCTTAAAACTCACTAGGCGTGCGCTCTCGGAGCACAACCTGAACGTGCGAAGAGCGCTTGAGAATTGGCTTCCACCGGCCGCGAGCACCAAAGCGGCGCCAACGGCGCACGGGCCCCTCATCGGCCGAGATTTCGGCAATGTACAGATCTTCGCCCACCATGCCAAAGTTATTCTCAGCATTGGCGACGGCCGACGCGATCAACTTGTGCACCGGCTTGGCAGCATGCTGCGGCATCAGCTTTAACAAGCCAAGCGCGCGCAGCGCATCCATCCCGCGCACGTGATCCACCACCAGGCGCACCTTCTGCGGCGAGTGCCAAATATAGCGGTTCTGAGCACGTACCTCAAAGTCTTCCATCTGGCCCCCCTACCCGCGTGTCACGCGTGTCTTGCGATCCTTCTTGGTATGGCCGCGAAAGGTGCGTGTTGGCGCAAACTCGCCCAGCCGGTGCCCCACCATGTTTTCCGTCACATAGATCGGTATGTGTCGCCGCCCATCATGGATGGCGATGGTATGACCCACCATCTGCGGAAAGATGGTCGAAGCACGTGACCAGGTCTTGATCACCCGCTTGGGCACACCGGGCCGATTCATCTCCTCGATCCGACGCAACAGCTTCGGCTCGACGTACGGTCCCTTTTTCAGGCTTCTTGACATTCCAATCCTCCCGTTACTTCCGCCGTTTCTTGCCGCGACGGCGCACGATCCACTTGTCCGTATCCTTGTTGCGTCGCGTCTTTTTGCCCAGCGTCGGCTTGCCCCAGGGCGACTTGGGCCCTGCCATGCCGATGGGCGACCGCCCCTCACCACCACCGTGTGGGTGCGCGCTCGGGTCCATGGCCGAGCCGCGGACCGAAGGTCGAATGCCCAACCAGCGCTTGCGGCCAGCCTTGCCCAGTTTAATGTTCCCGTGCTCGGTATTCCCAACCTGCCCAATGGTCGCCATGCAGTCGACGTTCACCAGCCGCACCTCTCCCGATGGCAGCCGAACGTGCGCGTAGCGCCCTTCCTTGGCCAGAAGCTGTGCCGCCGTGCCGGCCGCGCGTGCCAACTGGCCGCCCTTGCCAATGTGCAGCTCGATGTTGTGAATCGTCGAGCCGACAGGAATGTTCGAGATGGGCAACGCATTCCCGACGCGCACTTCTGCCTCGGGACCGGCCATCACCATGTCGCCTACCCTCAGCCCCACCGGCGCAATCATGTACCGCTTTTCGCCATCGACATACACCACCAGCGCGATACGCGCCGAGCGGTTCGGATCGTACTCGATCGAATCGATCCGGCCGGGCACCCCTACCTTGTCGCGCTTGAAATCGATGATACGATAGCGTCGCTTGTGCCCACCGCCACGATGACGGACAGTGATCTTGCCGCGAAAGTTCCTGCCGGCCTGCTTTTTCAGCGGGCGCAGCAGCGACTTTTCCGGTTCACTGCGCGTGATCTCTTCGAACCCCGAGCCCGTCATATCGCGACGACCAGGCGATGTTGGTTTATATACTTTGATCGGCATTGTCCTCTACTCCTACTCGCACCCAACGCTGGCTGTGCCGGTTGTTGTCGCCAGGTGTCGAGCTATCACTAACCCTCAAAGAATTCCTGAATCCGTTCACCCGGCTCCAGGGTCACGACTGCCCGCTTCCAGGCGGGACGAGTGACCACAGCCTTGCGGCCCATGCGTCGCTGCTTGGGCTTCATCATCATCGTATTCACCGACTGCACGCGCACGTCAAAGATCGTCTCGACCGCATCCTTGATCTGGTGCTTGTTGGCTGCACGCGCGACCTCAAAAACATACTGATTATTGTCGCGCTGATAGTCCGTTTTCTCCGTCAAGATCGGGCGCTTGAGTACTTGATAGACATTCATGCTACTTCTCCACCTCGTCGGCAGCGGCCATTTCGACATCGCCCGCGTACTCGACCTGATCGGGCGCCTGACCGGGCGTTGCTTCTGCGTCAGTGGCCAGGATATGCTCGATCACCTCCAGCGAAGCCATGGGCACCAGGATGTAATCAAACGTGAGCAGATCGCGCACATTCAGATACTGGGCAACCAGCGTCCGCACATCGGGCAGGTTGCGCACCGAGCGCAACACCATCTCGTCGCGCTGCGGGACGAGAATGAGCGCGGAAGAACCACCGATACCCAGGTTCTTGAGCATCGCCACCACATCTTTGGTGCGCGGCTCGCTCATCTCCAGGGCATCGAGCACACGGACCTGCGAATCGGCAGCCTTGACCGACAGTGCCGAGCGCAAAGCCTGGCGCCGCATCTTGCGCGGCATCTTTTGCTCATAGCTGCGCGGAGTCGGGCCAAAGACGGTGCCTCCCCCCTTCCAATGGGGCGCGCGAATGCTACCCTGGCGTGCGCGGCCGGTGCCCTTTTGGCGCCACGGCTTGCGTCCACCCCCGCGCACCTCGCCGCGGGTTTTGGTCTTGTGCGTGCCCAGGCGGGCATTGGCCAGTTGGCGCACCAAAGCCTGGTGCATCACAGCCTCGTTGACTGCCGCGGCGAAAATGTCGTCACGCAGCTCAGTTTCGCTGACTTGGTCACCCTTTATATTATAGACAGGCACTCGCATTGCCATCACTCCTCATTCCACACCGCCCTGTAGGCGGCCATCACCCACCGCTTACTTGCGGATCTTTTTCATCTCCCGCGACTTGCGCGCCTGCTGGATCAACAGCAAGCCATTCTTGCCCCCAGGCACAGGCCCCTTGACAAGCAGCAAGTTGCGCTCCGCGTCGACCATCACGACCTGTAGATTCTGCACAGTCGTGCGCTCACCACCCATCCGGCCTGCCATGCGCTTGCCGGCGAATACGCGCCCCGGCGTTGTGCACGCACCGATGGAGCCAGGCGTCCGGTGCCGGTCCGACTGACCGTGGGTCTTGGGGCCGCCACGAAAGCCATGGCGCTTCACCACGCCAGCAAAACCCCGGCCCTTCGACTCGCCGACTACGTCCACCTTCTCGCCTGCCTCAAAGATGTCGACTGTGATCTTTTGGCCCTGTTGCAGGCCCGTCAGATCTTCGCCATCCATCCGGAACTCGCGTAAATGGCGCAGCGCCGGCAGGCTACTTTTTTGCAGGTGCTTTATCTGCGGGTTCGTTAGACGCTTGGGCTTGACTTCTTCAAAGCCCATCTGGACGGCCGAATAACCGTCACGTTCCTCAGTCTTGATCTGGGCCACATAGCAAGGGCCAGCTTCGATGACAGTGACCGGAACGACCTCTCCCTTTTCGTCAAAGATCTGGGTCATTCCGACCTTTTTACCTATAATACTCTTCATACCTACCTCCGGGACTGCCAGGCCAGGCACACCTGCATCATCCCAACCGATAGACAGTATGCGGGCTTGATGCCCAGCACTTGCCCACGATTCGACGAGCCGCACCATGTACGGCCGGTGTTATTCCATTTGGCCGGACCAGGTCGGTGTGTCCAGCCTCAGTCCTCTTTGATTGTTAAAGCTTGATCTCGATATCGACCCCGGCCGGCAGTTGAAGGCGCATCAGCTGATCAACCGTCTTGGAACCAGGCTCGATCACATCTATCAGTCGCTTGTGCGTTCGAATCTCGAACTGTTCTCGAGAATCTTTGTCGATGAACGGCGAACGGATCACGGTAAACTTTTCAATTCGGGTCGGCAGAGGCACTGGGCCCACCACCTGAGCGCCCGTGCGCTCGGCCGTGTCTACGATCTGCCGCGCAGACTGGTCGAGGATGCGATGATCGAACGCCTTG
>JAFGIA010000374.1 GCA_016929795.1 Anaerolineae bacterium | reverse complement strand
CCGTACATTCTCTCCTGGGCTGCAATCAGCGCGGTCTCGATCACGACGTTGTGTGGCGCGCCTGTACGGGTGAGAAACACGCCGAGGGTGTCGGTGGACCAACTCGTGGGTACGGAGGGCAGGGTGCGCGCATCGGGATCGAGCTCGGTCTGGTAACGGCGCATCAGCTCGAACGAGCGCACTTTGAGGCGCCACAGCTCGGCCTGTTCCGGGGTTGTGTCAACACCCGCCAGGTAGTCGAGCCAGTCCGCCTCCAGCTCGGCATAGTCCTTGCTGTACAACTCGCGTACGATCAGGTTGTCCTGAGCTGCCTGCCCTGTCGCTCTGCCGTACAGCTCCTTGAAGGCATCGAGGCCGTACTGCTCGACGAGGAACTTGACAAACGAGGCGCTTTCCAGGTACGCTGTCTCGTGCTGAAAATCGTAGAATGGGCCGGCGCGTAGCTCGGCGAGTGGCAGGTAGTCGTCCGTGGCGGCGATCAGTGCCGCCCATTCGTCGATGGGCTCCTGGCGGTAATGCCCGCCGCTCGCCCACACGGCCAGCCCCTCGACCAGCACGCCGTCCGGGCCGCCTTCCTCTTTGGGCTGCAGCAGGTCTTGCGCGAGGGCGTGGGTGCCCTCGTGCGTAAAGTAGGACCACGTCTCCACGGCGGTATAGTTGCGGTCCAGGTAGGAAATGAGCTGTATCTTGTCACCATACGCCGCCCCCCCCTGCCAAAAGACGCGCGGCACCAGGTAGATGTCCATCTGCTCGTCGAACGGCAGCCCGAGTGCGTCCGAGATGGCATCGAGCGACGACTCGGCCAGTGCCCCAATCTCGAACCGATCGCGCTCCGCGGCACTGTCGGCCGCATAGTAGAATGCAACATGCTCGGTTTCTGACACGGTCCAGGTGAAACCGGCGGCGGGGGATGGCAGCGTTGTTGTGACGACGAGTGATTGCAGTTCCGGGCCGAGGGCGACGGTGCTGCCGGCGCGCGTCCAGTCGCCTGCAGTGTCGCGCACGAGCCACCAGTAGTCCAGCGCCTCGGTCACGGTCAAAGAGCGCGTCAGCCCCTCGCTCATGGCGTCGAGGCGGTGGATGATGGTCGTCTCGGAGCCGAGGGGCCCGTCCACACGTTGCAGGCGATGGCCCGTTTCCGTGTCGTACCAGAGGATCACCTGGTCGATGGTACGGTCGGGGGGGACGGCTGCGGCCAATTCGAAGCGGATCGTGCCCGCTGCGTCGTCCGCCACCGCCGCCATGTCCACGATCGATGGCTCCAGCAGTGCAGGCGCGGGGGCGGGCGTGGGCGACAGCGAGTGCGCCTCGGGCGTGACGGTGTCCGGCGGCTCGACACCGAGCGCCGGAAACAGATGGGGAAGCTGAAACAGGCCGGCCAGGATCAGGGTCGCAAGGGCCAAGATGGCTACGGCCAGTGCCACGTAACCCCAACGGGGTCCCCCCGCTGTTCTATCGTTAGAACGTACCGTCATCCGTGTTGTCCCCTCTACTCGTCACTATCGTCGCGCGCAGGCGCCTTTGTCGGGTGCTGCCGGGTTCTCACGCTGGCAGAGATTCCCAGCGTTCCCAGAGGGTTGCACCCCCTCTTGCCCTGTGGTATACTTGCCGATGCGTGGGATTATACCATGCCTGTGTGTCTTGTACAAATATCGATCTCGATTCTAGAAAGCTGTATGCATGACTGACGACCTGGCGCGGCCAGCAGACCTGACGTCGAAGCGTATCGTGAGCGCCGTCGAAGACCTGTTTGCCGTGTACGCTATTACCATTGGCACCGATGAGGACCGGGAGGCGATCCGCCTGCGCGGCCGGTTGTTGGTTCCGTCGGCTCATGCCTTCCCCGAGATCCAAAGCCGCATGCGAGCGTTGGGATATACACCCTTTTTAACCAGCAATCCCGAGATGGACGCGGAGGAGCTGACCATCGTTCCCGGAACGACGCCGGACGGCATGCCTGGGGAAAGCGACTCGCGCCTCTGGGTGCACGCGCTCCTGTTCGCGGCGACGATCCTGACGACGCTCTATGTCGGCGCCGGCATGTCCGATCTGCGGCCTCTCGACGACCTCTGGTGGCCGCTGCTCAACTTCTGGCACGGCTGGCCCTTTTCGTTGAGCCTGCTGTCGATCCTGGTCGCGCACGAAATGGGGCACTATGTTGTCAACCGCTACCATGGCCTGGCCGCGACGCTGCCCTACTTTATCCCCCTGCCCCTTCCCGAGTTTATGGGCAACGTGCTCGGCACGCTGGGAGCCGTGATCGTCTCCAAGAGCCGGATGACAAACCGGCGCGTGATGCTCGACATTGGTGCTGCCGGGCCGATCACCGGACTGGTGGTGGCGATCCCGGTTTTGCTCATCGGCCTGTCGCTGTCTCACGTCGAGCCGCTGCGAGCGGATCAGGCGTATCTCATGGAGGGGAATTCGGTCCTCTACTTGCTGCTCAAGTACGCCCTGTTTGGGCAATGGCTGCCTACGGGTGAGGTGGACGTGAGCATTCATGCTGTGGCGTTTGCCGGCTGGGCGGGGCTCCTGGTAACGAGCCTGAACCTGATCCCTGCCGGTCAGCTCGACGGGGGTCACGTGCTCTACAGCCTG
>JAFGIA010000373.1 GCA_016929795.1 Anaerolineae bacterium | reverse complement strand
GCGTGTCACGGGTAGTCACCCATGATACTGGAGAAGGATCATTTGCGCAAGAAGGCGAAACAGGCATGTTATTTAAATCTCATTCCTCACTTCGTAGCCGTGGGACAGCGGCAACCTCTCTCCCAACTCGCTTTCGAACGCAAAGGCCACCTCGTCTATGTCATAGCCGCCGGCCTCGTTGGGCGTGAAGCGCAGGGTTTGATGATCGGTGAGATTCGGGTGAAAGGTTTCAATATAGGGCGGTGCGATAAACCAGCCCACTGAGCCGAGCAGGGCCAGGACGAGGGTCAGCGTCAGCACCGACAGCCTGGTCTGCACGCTGACGCCGCCGCGGAGAAAGTTGATATAGTTGGTGGCAAACAGCCACAAGGCTACCAGGACGCCGATGGACAGAGCGGCATTGTAAACCGCGTAAGGGAGCCCGATCGTCAGCGCAATGTTGGTTATCCCCAGCAGAAAGAGGATGCCAAAGACCCCTACAAAAGCCCGCGCCCCGCGGGCGCCTCTGCCTTCAGGCTGCCAGAGTTTGCGGAGCCAACTGACGGGGCGTTCCGTCGTACGGGCGTCGGCGGCGATGCACTGGCGGATAAAGGCGAGGGGCGGCAAGGCCAGGACCAGGCCCATCAGGTAGATGGGGAAAAAGGGACGGTAATAGACCGCCCCCTGGCCGAGCAACGAGACGTAGCGGTAGACCATAAAGCCCGCTTCCCACAAGAAATAGAAGAGGCTGATGACCAGGCCGGCGCGGGCCTCCCATTTGTGCTGAGGATATGGTTGGGGGAAGCGATAGGCAAACTGGAGCAAAAAGACCAGGGCCAGGGCCAGCACGGCGTTTTCGGCATAGACGGCCAGCAGGCGCTGGAAAGGCAAGAGGGCAGTATCCAGGAACATCAGCCCGATAAAAGCAGTCGCCCCGGCAAAAAAGCAGGTCAACAGCACCAGTCGTATGGTCCCGCCTCGCAGGTGAAGGGCCAGGAAAAGGGTAATGGACAGGGATAGGATGAACTGGGCCAGGAAACTGATCGAGGCAGGGGTGAGGTATAGGAGCGACATCAAAGGATCCCTTTCATCAGATGCACGATACTATGTCTTTCTCCCTCGACCAGGTCTTGACACCATACGTCGGTCCACTTTTTATTGTACCACCAGCGCGGCCTTTTGGCAAGTGCTGTCCTTTGGCTCACGCTGGAGATTGCCCTTCGCCAGGCTCTGGGCAGGCTTTCGGGCACGAACGACTGCGCCCTCGCAATGACACTTTCTCAAGCTCCCAGGCCCGTCTCGGGCCTCCCCCGGGGACGGGGGCTTGAGCCTTACTTGAGCGGGCTTGAACCTTATGCGAAGGGTATTGACCTCCAAGCGCTGGCCGGGTTGCAGGAGCCTGCAAGCCGTGTTATAATCGGTATCGCGAGACACGACGGTGCGCCACAGCCGCACCTGGTGAGAGAGAGGCAATGATGGTCACAGGCAAAATAGATCGTGGCGACGTGCGCTTGTTCGCCGGCAGCTCGAATCCAGAACTGGCGGGCAAGATTGCCGAGTACCTGGAGATCCCTCTCGAAAAGACGCACGTCAGCCGCTTTAGCAACGACAACCTTTACATCCAGCTCGGCGCCAGCGTGCGCTCGCGCAAGGTGTACGTCGTCCAATCGCTGTCGCCGCCCGTGAACGACCACCTGATGGAGCTGCTGATGATGCTCGACATCGCCCGCTCGGCGTCGGCCAGCGAGGTGCACGCCATCATCCCCTACTATTCGTTTGCCCGCTCGGACAAGAAGGATGCGCCGCGCATCTCGATCACGGCGCGCCTGGTGGCTGACCTGATCCAGACGGCCGGCGCCACCCACGTGATGACCATGATGCTGCACGCGCCGCAGGTGCACGGCTTTTTCAGCGTGCCCACCGACCCGCTCAGCAGCCGGCCGGTGCTGCAGGCCCAGCTCAGCGCTGAAGAGCTGCAAGGTACCGTGGTCGTCACGCCTGACATGGGCAACGTCAAGTCGGCCATGCGCTTTGCCGAGCACCTGGGCCTCGATGTGGCGGCGGCGAACAAGGAGCGTATCACAGACACCCAGGTCCAGATCACAGGCATCGTGGGCGCGCCACTGTCGGGGTTCCACCGCGCGCTGGTCTATGACGATGAGGTGGCTACGGGTGGCTCGATCCTCGAATTGAGCGACCTGTTGGTTCGCTACGGCATTGAGGAAATCTGGGTGGCGTGCACGCACGGGGTGTTTGTGCGCGACGGGCTGGAGCGGCTGGCGCGCCATCCGTACATCACGCGCGTGATCGCGACCGACACGGTCCACGTGCCGAACGCGTCCGCGTATCCCAAGCTGGAAATCGTATCGGTGGCGCGCATCTTTGGCGAGGCGATCCGGCGCAACTATTGGCAGGCGTCGATCGGCGACCTGTTCGTATTCGGCGAAGACGAAGAAGAATAATCACGGACCGAAAGGTGGCGCACATCATGATCGGTGGAGTCCATGGCAAGATCGTGCACGTTGACCTGACCACAGGGGAGATGCACGCCGAGCATCCGCCCGACGAGTTTTACCGGCTGCTGGTGGGCGGCCGCGCAGTGGCCGCCTACCTGCTGCTGCGTGACCTGCCGCCCGAGGTCGAGCCGCTGGCACCTGACAACCTGCTCCTCTTTGTGCCGGGCATCATGCAGGGCACGAGCTTTCCCGGCGCGGGGCGGCACGGGGTGGCGGCCAAGTCGCCGCTGACAGGTGCACTGGGCAGCAGCGAGGTGGGCGGCTGGTGGGGCCACGAGTTCAAGCGCGCCGGGTTCGACGCCCTCGTCGTCCACGGCCGCGCCGAGTCGCCCGTCTATCTCTGGATCCACGACGGCCAGGTCGAGATCCGGCCGGCGGAGCACCTGTGGGGCCTGGAGACGGCGCCCACAGAGGCACTGATCCGCGAGGAACTGGGGGATGACCGGGTGCGCGTGGCCCAGATCGGCCCGGCCGGCGAGAACCTGGTGCGCTATGCAGCCGTGATGCACGACGTGAACCGCGCCGCCGGGCGCAACGGCCTGGGCGCGGTGATGGGCTCCAAGCATCTCAAAGCAGTGGCCGTGCGCGGCACGCTGCAGGTGCCCGTGGCCAACAGGAAAAAAGTGACAGAGGTCGCCCGCTGGCTGGGCGAGAACTATCGGGAGCGGATGGGATGGGCGGCGGAGGGCATTGGCCTGGGCACCCAGGGCGGCATCCGGGGCCACGGCATGCAGGGCAGCCTGCCCACCCGCAACTTTCAGGACCCCCTCTTTGAAGAGTACGAGATGCTAAGCGGCGAGCGCAACTATGAGCTGTACCTCGAGGGGCGTGACACGTGCATGGGCTGCCCCGTCCGCTGCAAGCAGGTGTTCAAGAACGAGAGCGAGGACCCGTGGCAGCGGCTCGACCCGGTGTATGGCGGCGCCGAGTACGAGGCGATGGGCGCCTTTGGCCCATCGTGCGACGTCACCGACAATCTGGCCGTGCTCAAGGCCAACGAGCGCGCCAACGCCTACGGCCTCGACGCCATTTCGGCGGGCATGTCGATCGCTTTTGTCATGGAGTGCTTTGAGAAGGGATGGATCACCCCCGAGGACACGGAGGGGATCGAATATCGCTGGGGCGATGCCGACGTACTGCTGCGCTCAGTCGAGATGATCGCCCACCGCCAGGGCTTTGGCGACCTGATGGCCGAGGGGGTGGACCGCATGTCCACCTATTTTGGCCCCGAGACCGAGCCGGCCAACATCACCGTCAAGGGCCAGGAGCTGCCGATGCACGAGCCGCGGGCCAAGGTGGCGCTGGGCCTGGGCTATGCCGTGGCCCCTGTCGGCGCCGACCACATGATGAACAGCCACGACCGCGAGTTCGCCCGGCCGGGTGGCGGGCTGAACCGGGTGAACGCGGCGCTCGACCCACCAGCGGAGCCGGTGCCGTGGAATGTGTTCAACGAGGAAAAGATGCGCATTTTCACCACCGAGGTGAATTGGAAGCACTTTCAGGACTGTGCGCTGAACTGCCACTTTTACGATTACGAGTATCCCCACCTGGCGCAGGCGCTCTCCGGTGTGGCCGGGGTGGAATATAGCATCCACGACGTGCTCGACGTGGGCGCGCGCGCCCAGGCTCTGTCGCGCCTGTTCAACGTGCGCCAGGGGTTCACCGTCGAGGACGACGTGCTGCCGCGGCGCGTGATGACTGCCTTTGAGG
This sequence comes from Anaerolineae bacterium, assembly GCA_016929795.1. The sequence goes on along the minus strand of JAFGIA010000373.1, from coordinate 13,025 downwards.
AAGGGCCGCTGGCCGGGGTCGGGATCACGGACGAGGATTTCGCCTGGGCGCGCCGCCGCTTCTACGAAATGATGGGCTGGGACCCAGAGACGGGCGTGCCCACGGATGAGTGCATCCAAAAGCTGGGGCTGGGGACGCTGATGGAGGAGATCGAGTGAAAACCAGGTCGCTGGCAAAGTTCCTATCCGGCGTGTCGCTCATCTTGGGTGCGCTCCACTTTGTGCACTTGCGCACATCGATGGGCCTGGGGCCCTGGTTCTTCAAGATCGTGGCCCAGGCGCTCTCACCCTGGCTGGCTGTGGTGGGCGCCGCGGGCGCGCTCCTGGGCGGCCTCAGCCGCGCGCCGCTCGCGCTCGTGGCAGGCCTGGCGGGCGCCTGGGCGTCGGTGGGTTATGTGCGGCGCACCCTGGCCAGCACGGCCGATTTCGAGCGCGCGTTTGGCCCCGGGTGGCAGGGGCGGATTCCCGAGGCGCGGCGGAGGCGGATGCTCCAAAAGCGCTGGACACCCTTCCTGGCGCGTGACCCAGAAGCGCGCTGGGCACAGAACGTCGTTTTTGCCCACGTCGCCCCGTCGCCGATGCAGGGCGCGGAAACCGCGCCCCTACAAGGGGTCACCGATCCCGGCCGGCGGCCGCCTGGCCGGCCCCTGCTGTGTGACGTGTGGCAGCCACCTGCCGGCGTGGCCCCCTCGGGCCTGGCCGTCGTCTTTTTGCACGGCGGCGCGTGGTACCTGGGCGACAAGGACATGGCCACCCGGCCCCTCTTTCGCCACCTGGCGGCACAGGGGCACGTGATCGTGGATGTGGCCTATCGCCTCTACCCAGAAGCAACCATCCTCGAGATGGTGCACGATGCCAAGCGCGCCGTCGCCTGGATCAAGGCCCACGCCGCCGACTACCAGGTCGATCCCGAGCGCGTCGTCCTGGCCGGCGGGTCGGCCGGGGCACACCTGGCACTACTGGCCGCGTACACGCCCGACCATCCCGCCTTGACCCCCCACGAGTTGGCCGGCGCGGACCTGAGCGCGTGCGCCGTCGTGTCCTTTTACGGCCCCACCGACCTGGAGGCCGTCGCCGGTTATAACCAGACGTTAATGCACGAATGGGGCGAGAACCCCCTCCCCGCAGCGGCTGCGCCCGCGTTCGGAGAGCCGAGCTGGTGGACAGCCCAGTGGGAGGCCATGCGACGCGGCGTCCCCCTCGCCCACGAGCTGGCCGGCTGCGCGCCCGACGAGCTGCCGGCGATGTACGAGCTCGGCTCGCCGCTCCACCACGTCGCTGCCGGCTGCCCGCCCACGCTGCTGCTGCACGGCACACACGACTTTATCGTGCCCGTCGAGTCGGCCCGGGCACTCTACCACAAGCTGCTCGCCGCCGGCGTCGCCGCCGTCTACCTGGAGCTGCCCCAGACCGACCACGCTTTTGACTTTGCCCTGCCGCGCCTGTCGCCGCCGGCGCAGGGGGCATGGTACGAGCTGGACAGATTCCTGGCGCTGTTTGGGCGCCAGACGACGGGGGACGAGTGACAGACACCTGTCACTCATTCCCTATCACTCTGTAAAGAGGATTCAGGCCCCCCCCTCCAGGAGGGGGGGGGGGAGCAAGAGCAAGCGCCGTTGCCTGCCCTTTGCAGCAAGCCGGCAACTTGCAGCAGACCATCACAGCCTGCCAAGTCATCCACAGCCTCCACCGCAGCCAACTGCCCGCACAGGGGCCGGATATGCCGGCCCTCACGAGGAGGAAAAGAGATGAGGACGCAGATCTCCATGGACTGCCAGCGTTCCCGTGTCACCACGTTGAGCATGTCGGTAGGCATCCTGATCCTGGGCTTGCTGTGGGTCACCTGACTCGAGGCGCAGCCAGGCGTGGCCCAGGACAGGGTAGTGGCATCCGCAAGGGCGGGTGATTCTACTGCGCCTGCTGGCCCACTCTCACTTTCATCCAAGCCAAGTTTTGACTATCCGGTCCAGTTTGTGGGCCACGACCACGTCGACCTGAAATGGATACTCTATTCGGACTGGCCTACCTACAAGGTCATGCGCGATGGGGTCAAGATCGCCGAGTTCGACACCGCTACAACCTTCTACCGCGACATGGGTGTACTCCAGGAACATACCTATGCCTACCAGATGTGCGCCGCCAAGCCAGGATACCCGGACCACTGCGGTGGGACGCAGCAAGCCACCGTCGGCGAGATCCAGGGGCAGATCTGGGAGGATGTCTCCTGGCGCGCCGATCACTTTGAGATCAGGGACAGTGTGGCCGTGACTGGCGGGGCGACCCTCGACATGGGTGCCGGCGCGCGTGTCACGCGCCATCCAGCGATCCCTTCCGTGATGATTGCCGACCAGGTGCTGGGCCTGGGTGGAACGGTGCAAGCGGGTGGTGCCCGCCTCGAGGGAGTATCGCTCTATCTCTGGCATCACTCAAGCTCGTTCAGAAACAGCACCCTGGCGCAGTACAGCACCCTGTGGCTCTTTGGGGCCAACGAGCAGCAGGTGACGGGCAACACGTTCCAGACCAGCACCCTCGCCATCGTCGGTAGCGGGCCAGGCGTGCTACACACCTTGACAGACAATAGCTTTTACAACAGCAAGGTGCGTGCCGGGGATTCGCCCACCTATCCCACAGCAAACGTCCTGATCTATGGCAATCGCTTCTACGACGGCTCTCAGGTGACGATGATGGGCGAGTCGGAGGGGGTCGTCGAGGACAACCGGTTCTGGGACAGTGGGGTCGACCTGATGCCCCCCCATCCTGTCACCGTGCGGTGGAACCAATTCTGCGGCGCCCCGCCAGGTGGGGTAGCTATCTGGCTGCAAGCCTCCAGCCCGGCCACAGTGGAAGAGAATGTGGTGGATGGCCAGGGCGCTGCCCTGGCCGAGGGCAAAACTGGCATCATGGTGCGCGGGCTCTGGCCGGAATGGGGCCTGATCGTGCAGCAGGTATCGATCCGCAGGAACGTCGTCACCGGTTGGAGTAAGGGCATCCTGCTGCTCGGCGACCTGGATGCCGCCGTGAGCGACAATACCCTGTCGGGCAACGCAGCCGGCATCTGGGCGGACTCGAGTGATGCGAGTTATCTGTATGATCCGGCCGCGGCCATCCACGGCAACTGCATCTCTGGCAACGGTTGCACCGACAACGCCTGGTGTAGCGGCTTGACCACGGAACAGCGGGCCAGCGACGTTCTGGACGCCAGCGGCAATTATTGGGGGCACGCCTCAGGGCCAACCTATGCCGCCCATCCAGACGGCCAGGGCGACAAGATTGTCGAGATTGGGGGTGCTGGCGGCCTGGTGGATTATTCCGGCTGGCTGCCAGGCCACGAGTGCGGGGTGATCGATCTGGGGATTGCCGGGGTGGAGGTGGTGCAGGTCGTGCAGGAGCTCAACAACTCGGTGCCGCTGGTAGCCGGCAAACCGACCGTAGTGCGCGTCTATGTGGACAGCTTGTGGGGCACGATGAACACTCCGGTGGAGTTGAGGGGCTATCGCGACGGCGCCCCCCTGGGCTCGCTGGCGGGGGTGGCCACGGCCAGCCCGGCGACCGACTGGGACGCGTTGCGCTCCGAGCCAGGCTTGACGTTCCAACTGCCCGAGCAGTGGCTGAACGGCGCAGTGAGTTTTACTGTAGAGGTGAATCCCCAGCACACGATCCAAGAAATGACCCATGACAACAACGAATGGCGCAAGGAGCTGGCCTTTGCCGCCAACAGCCCACTGACCATTAACTACCTGCCCATCAAGTATGGGCCGGGAGGCACGCCGGCCCGGCTGCCCGACAAGCAAGCCATCCTGCAAAAGCAGGGGCTGCTGGAACAGATCCTGCCCTATCACGGCTTGGGGATGCGCCTCCTCCCTCCCCTTCCCGTCGACCGCAACATGCAAGCGTTGCCGGAATTTCTCCGCCTTGTCCTGGCCCTTCTCGAGATTCGGGGGGGCCTCGATCGTGGGTTGCCGCGCAGCGTCGTCGGCCCACTGGTGGCGGCGTTCCCCGACGGCAGCATCCCCTGGCTGCTTGGGGGCGGCGGTGTCGCCCCCGGAGATGCGTCAGAGATCCCCCTGACTGCCGGCCTGGCCCTGGATCTCTGTATCCCCAAGGCGGACTGGCCATGTGGGGACCCATACTCAAAGGCGTTCTGGCCCTATCCCGACGCCGCCATCCAGGAATATGGCTACGATCACATCGCAAACCAGATCGTGCCGCGCAGCCACTATGACCTGGTTTCTCTGTGTGCCCCGCGCTGGATCTCACCCTATCATTACGGCCAGGTCTTTGTCTCTGACTGGGGCCAGTGGCCGCCGCCGCCCGCCCAGGCTGCCCCCATCCTGGATCAGACTTGTCTGCTGGTGAGCGGGCTGGTCCACACCGACGGCATGGTCGCCTTCTCCCCCTTCTGGCAGATCAGCAGCGCCTATCCGCCCGACAACTATCCGCCCGATGGGTTCGAGTATTGCCTGGAGCTGCGCGACGCAGCCGATGCCGTGCTGGCCGACCACTGCTTCCATGCCGAGTGGTTGGGCCTGGCGCCTGAGGGAGAGGCGGACGCCGCCCTCTTTGTCGCCGGCCTGCCCCTCGACCCCAATGCTGCCAGGGTGGTGTTGCGGAAAGGGGCCGCCGACCTGGGCCAGGTGGCAGCCAGTGCCCACGCGCCCGTGGTGACGCTGACTGCGCCCAACGGCGGTGAATCGCTGGGCGGTAGCGTCCTGGTCCAATGGACGGCCCAAGACGCTGACCCCGGCGACGAGCTGACCTACAACCTTTGGTACAGCCACGACAACGGCGCGACCTGGCTGCCGGTGGCAGCCGGACTGACTGGCACGACCTCCCTGGATCTCGATCTCTCCTGGGTGGCGGGTGGGGCGAGCGCCCGGATGCGGGTCGAGGCCAGCGATGGCTTTTACACGGCGGGCGACGACTCGGACGGCACCTTTAGCGTGCCGGACAAAGCGCCCTGGGCGGCCATTTCCCTGCCCCAGGCCGGGTCGGTGGTCACCCCGCCGCTCACACTGCAGGGCATGGCCTACGACCTGGAGGCGGGAGAGCTGGAAGGCCTGGCACTGGCCTGGGCCTCGGACCTCGACGGGCACCTGGGCACGGGCAGCACGCTGCGGGATGTAGAGCTCTCGCCAGGAGAGCACCTGCTGACACTCACGGCAACCGACAGCCAGGGGCTGGCAGCCAGCGATGCCGTCACGGTCACCGTTGGAGCGGTCGTGCCCGAGATCTATTTGCCCCTCGTCCTGCGCAATTCGTAGCAGGAGAAAGGAGTGTCTGATAATGAGTAGGCGACGTGCGTTTTCGCTTTTGCTTCCCCTTGCTGCTCCGGTCGTGCTTGCCCTCCTGCTGCTTGCGATCGCACCCTCGCATCCCGTCCATGGGGCACCCCCTCTTGGCTCCCCCCAGCCACCCGGCGTCACCCCCCTCGGTGGCATCCTGGCCACCGACGATACCTGGGGGCCGGGAACCCTCACCGTAACTGCCGACATGCTGATCAATCCCGGCGTGACCATCATCATCACGCCGCATACAGAGCTACGGATGGCGACGGCTGACGGAGCCAACCTCGGCCTGGACCCCAACCGTGTCGAGTGCCTCGTCGCCGGCACGCTGCAGGCCAACGGCCCGGTGACCTTTACCTCGCAGAGTGGGAGCCCGGCCTGTGGCGATTGGGTAGGCATCTATTTTGCGCCGGGCAGCAGCGGCCGGTTGGATCACACCATCGTCGAGTACGGCGTGCACGCGCTAGAGATTGCCACTACCCACCGCATCACCGTCGCCAACTCGATCCTGCGCCACAACTGCCATGTGCTGCCTGTCGGCCATGCCTGGGGCGCAGGAATGGCCATCTATGACGGTACCCACCTGATCACCAACACGACCATCCACGACAACGCTGCGCAGTTGACTGCAAGCAGCGCCGGCACCTGGGCCGAAGGGGGAGGCGTACAGATGGTAAGCCCGGCGGGCCCTACCCTGTTCGAGAACTGCCGGATCTATGACAACCATGCCAGCAACTATGGATTCCTGACCGGCCTGGGCGGGGATACAGGCGCGGGTGCGATCAATGTCCTGGCCGCCGATCCCATTGTGCGTCATTGCGAGATCTATAGCAATACGTCCACCGCCGACCGGCGTGCTTTTGGCGGCGCGCTCTACCTGGGGGACTCAAACGCCCTGATCGAGGCCGACACCTTTATCCACGACAATCATGTGTCCGGAGGCACCGTGGTCTATGGCGGCGGCATCTGCCTGAGCGAGGCCGGGCTGCCGGCACCGGCCAGGCCCGTCATCCGCGACAGCCGGGTGGTGAGCAACACAGTCACCACCCGCCCGCCTCCCCCCGGCTATGCCGGTCCCCGGCAAATTTTGGGCGGCGCCATCGCGTTCTACGAGAACAGCCACACCCGGGCCGTGATCAGCCACACCCTGATCGCCGGAAACAACGTTGGGGGGCACGCTGCGGCCTGCGGTGGCGGCATCGGAATGGCAAAAGCTGCCAGCGCCGATCGCTTTGACGGCAATGTGATCCGCGACAATCAGGTGAGTAGCGTGGTCGGTTCTGCCCCGGCATCATTCGGGGGGGGCATCTGCCTGACCTCGACGAACGCCGTCAGTGTCACCAACAACCTTGTGTACAACAACACAGCCGGCGCCGTAGTAACCGCGCCGCCTTATGGCGGCGGCATCTATGCCAATGGACCCCGATCTTACCTGGTCAACAATACCATCGTCAGCAATACGGCATACATTGCCGCCCCGACGACGCTGTTAGGGCAGGGGGGTGGGGTGTACCTGGCAAACGGCGTCCTGTCGAACACCATTGTCGCGCACAATTTCTCTACGGGCGATGGGGGTGGCGTGTACTGGGCCGGGGGCCGCGTGGGGCACAACGACGTTTGGGGCAACACCTGCCTGTTCACGGCCAATGGCTGCGGGGCCGACTATGCCACGGGCGGCAGCCCGCGCCCTGCCACCGACATCGATGCCGACCCACACTTTGCCAGCTCTGGTGACCTGGCCGCACGCTACCACCTGCAGCCGCGCTCTCCCTGCATCGACCAGGGCCTGGGTCCCGGCGTGGGCATACCCGGCATCGACTATGACCGCGATCCCCGGCCATCGGACGCCGGTTGGGACATTGGCTTTGACGAAAATAGTGCCAGTGGAAGGCGGATCTATCTACCTATGGTCCTGAAAAGGCACTGACGGCGACACTTTGCGGATCGGCACCGCCGGCGGCCTGTTACGCTGGGATCTGGCTGCGAGTACCTATGCGAAATACACGCCGTTTCGCCTAATAGTCGCGCGACAGCAGGTGGCGGTTGCCCACCCGCACGCGCGCCAGGCCGGCAGCGCGCGCCGCCGCCTCCGCCTCCTCGGCGTGGCGCACCGACGTGCGCGGCAGGTCGGGCACGTAGAAGTGGGGGTGAAAGCCCAACAGGGCATAGGGGATATCGGGGTCGATCGCGGCGATCAAGGCGGCGATGCGGCCCACCTCGGCGGCGCCGACGTACCCCGGCACGAGGAGCGTGCTGGCGACGACGAGGGGCGGGTCGGGGCGCTCGGCGGCACGCGCTGCTGCGCGGCGGAAATTCTCCAGCGTGCGCCGGTTCGACACGCCAGTCAGTGCCAGGTGCAGGTTCTCGTCGAATGTCTTTATGTCAAACTTGATGCAGCCCCCTGTCTCGAGCGACAGATCGACCGCCCGGTCCAGCAGCCGCGGGTGCATCGACCCGTTCGTCTCCCAGCACACCGTCACGCCCCGCTCCGCCAGCAGGCACGACGTCGCCAGCGCATGGGGCATCTGCGGCGTCGGGTCACCGCCAAAATAGCACACGCAGTGCGTGCGCCGGTGGGCCTGGTCCGCCAGCTCCGTGGCGCTGATCCTGCCCGGGGGGCGCTGGAGCCGAAAGTGCCAATTCTGGCACGAGATGCAGTTGAAGGTGCACGCCTCGTAAAACACGGCCAGGTTCACCTTGCCCCGCTGGCGAGAGCCGGAGCAGACCCAGTCGGCGACACAGTTGGTGGGCAGCGGATCGTCGTACCAGCTCACCATGGCCCCACGCGGCGTGCCGGCCAGGTGTACCAGGCGCCCGTCGCGGGCCGTGCGCAGGCCGCACAACCCCACCTCCCCTTCGCCGAGGCGGCAGGTGTTGGCGCACAGCGGGCACTCGACGCCGTCGGCAGTGCGCGGCGGGCCAGGCGGCAGGCCGAACTCGGCCCGGATCTGTGCGTGCGCCTCGAGGATGGGCGGCAGCGCCTCGGCGGGCCTCGACCGGATGCAGGCGGCGCAGGTTGAAAGCACGGCCGGGATCAGGCCAGAGTGCACGCCGCACACCCGGCAGCGGGTCACACGCCCTCTCCCGCCCGCCGGAACTCTTCTAGCGCCTGCTCAGTCAGAGGGTGCACGGCCAGCGAGGCGAGCACGTTCCAGGGCAGGGTCAGGTGGTGCGCGCCGGCGAGCAACGTGGCCGCCGCCTCGGCCGGGTCCTTGACGCTCGCCGCCAGGATCTCGCACTCGCCCCCGTACAGTATAGTCGCCAGGTCGGCCACCAGCGCCGGGCCATCGCCGCACAGGCGCGTGGCGCGGTTGACGTAGGGGATGGCGTAGCGGGCGCCGGCCTGGGCCGCCAGGTACGCCTGGGCCGGGCTGTAGACGGCGGTCACGGCACACGTGATGCCGCGACCGACCAGCGCTTGGAGCGCGGCCAGGTAGTCGAGCGTGCACGGGATCTTGAAGGCCACCCGGTCCGAGATGGCCCGCAAGCGGGCGATCTCGTCGTCGAGGTCCGGGCCTGGCGGCGCGGTCACCTGGTAAAAGATCGTCCCCGGCAGCGTCGCGACGAGACCGGCAATCACCTGCTCGCCTGTCCGGCCGCTGCGGGCGATGAGCAGTGGGTTGGTGGTGGCACCGGCGACGAACCCGAGCGCTGCGGCGCGCCTGGCGTCGTCGGGATCAGCCGAGTCGAGATAGAGGGCCATCCTCTTTCCTCCTGTAGTTAATCTTACTCGCCTCTCGCCAGCCGGCGCATGTGCACCGTCTCGCTGGCCTGCGCCCTGGCCTGTGCCAGGCAGTCGGGACACATGCCGTGGGTAAAGGTCGCCGCCGAGTGGTCTTCGATGTAGCGCTCGAGGGGCACCCAAGCGCCATTCTCATCCTCGATCTTGCGCCCACACCAGGCACAGATCGGGATCAGGCCGCTTAGCGCCTGGATGGTGTCGAGCGCCGACTTGAGCTCGGCGTTTCGCTTCTCGAGCTCGTCGTTCCTCGCCTCGAGCTCGCAGTTCACCTGTTCGAGCTGCCGCTGCAGCCGATAGAGGGTGACGTGGGTGGCGACACGGGCGAGCACCTCTTGCACCTGGAAGGGCTTGGTCACATAGTCGACGGCGCCTACCCGAAACCCCTGCAGCTTGTCCTCGACAGTGCCGAGCGCGGTTACAAAGAGCACCGGTATGTCGCGCGTGCGCTCGTCCGCTTTGAGGCGGATACACACGTCCGTGCCGCTCATGCCAGGCATCATGACATCGAGCAGGATCAGATCGGGCGGGGTGGCCTGCGCCGATTGCAGCGCCGCAGCCCCGTTGTGTGCCGATCGCGCCGTGTAGCCGCTCCTATCGAGGATGCGCGATAGGAGCTGCACGTTATTCTTGTCGTCGTCCACGACAAGGATAGTGCCCATCGAATCCGCGGGCTGGGTATCACTCATTGACGGCCTCCTTCCCAGATACTTCTTCTGTACGTGTCATTGCGAGGCCCCGCTGTTTGGGGCCGAAAGCCTGCCCAGAGCCTGGCGAAGGGCAATCCCCACCTATCCACGGGGATTGCTTGCTCGCAAACGACGCTCGCTCGCAATGACAATCGACGGGAGACTTGCGCCGCGATGCACTAGAACGTGAACTCGCCCTCGGCCACGAGTACAACCTGCCCGCCCACCCGCACGCCCACCGCCTCGCCGCCGGCGACGTCGACCTCGATGGTGAGACGACTCGGCCGGCCTATCTCCATCCCCTGCTCGGTCACCAGGCAGGTGACAGGCTCCTGCACGGGCACGGCACGGTGGTGCACCAGGTAGGCGCCCAGAGCGCCTGTGGCGCTCCCTGTGGCCGGGTCTTCCGGGACACCATGGAGCGGGGCAAAGACGCGCACGTGCGCAGCGGCGCCTGGCTGCTCCGTCTCCAGGCTAAAGACGAGGGCCATGTCGCTGCCGGCGGCACGCCAGGCCCATGCAAGCGCCGCCACGTCGAACCCTGCCGGATCGAGCCCCTGCACCTCGGCGAGTGAACGCACCGGCACCATCATCTGCGGCAGGCCAGTCGACACCACCTGCACCGGCAAACCGGCCTCCTCGATCGCAGCCGGCGATAGTCCGAGCCCCGCCGCCAGATCCGACACGTCGTCGAGCACCGCCAGAAAGCGCGGGCGATCCTGCGTCATCACCACGCGCTCGACGCGGCCGCCGGTCACGTATAGATCGGCAGGCAGCACGCCCACGCCCAGTTGAAAATGGACGCGTGTCACCGGCTCGCGCAGCGCGACGCGGTCCAGGTGGGCGAGCGCCCAATGAGTGCCGACGACGGGGTGCCCCGCAAAGGGCAGCTCGCGGGCAGGGGTAAAGATGCGCACCTGAAAATCGGCACCAGGCTTCTCGGGTGGCAGCACGAAGGTTGTCTCGGACAGGTTCATCTCGCGCGCGAGCTGCTGCATCTCGTGAGAGGTCAGGCCCTCCGCGTCGGGAAATACAGCGAGGGGGTTGCCGCCGAACGCGCGGTCGGTAAACACATCCACCTGGAGAAAACGCACCTTCCTTGCCATCCTCACCTCCGCTCCCGAAAGTATATCACAACCGCGCCAGAATGTCCATGCCCCCACCCCCCCCGCTACGGCTGGTGCCAAGTCCGTCCTTGCGAGTTCATCCATGGCACCGGGCGCCACTCAGCACCCAAGAACCTGTCATTGCGAGCGAGCGCCTTTTGCGAGCGGCGAAGCAATCCCCAACCGGCAGAAGGAGATTGCTTCGCGCCAAGGGCGGGCGCTCGCAATGACAACGGGCGGCACGTCAAGTGACTTTGTGGGGATGAGAAGAGCAAAAGTATCCTCCGCCGCCACCTTGTGCTATAATCACACCGGCAAGCGCACAACACGAACAGCGGAGGAGAAACGCACATGACAGACAGCGAGCGACACGGCATCGTGATCCGCGGCGGGACGATCTATGATGGGCGGGGTGGGGCGCCCTTCCTGGGTGACGTGGCGGTGGACGGAGACACCGTCGCCGCGATCGGCGCGCCGGGGACGTTGCGCGGCACGGTCGAGATCGATGCCGGCGGCCTGGCCGTCGCGCCGGGCTTTATCAACATGCTCAGTTGGGCCGGCGTGACGCTCCTGGAGGATGGGCGGTCGCAGAGCGATCTGCGCCAGGGGGTGACGCTCGAGGTGATGGGCGAGGGGTGGTCGATGGGGCCGCTGAACGAGGCGATGAAGGCCGAGCTGGTCGAGCGCCAGGGCGACATCCAATACGACGTGGCGTGGACGACGCTGGGAGAGTACCTGGAACACCTGGAGCGGCGCGGCGTGTCGACCAACGTGGCCTCGTTCGTGGGCGCCATCACGCTGCGCATCCACGCCCTGGGATTTGATGACCGGCCGCCGACCGAGCCCGAGCTGGCACACATGCGCCGGCTGGCCGCGGAGACGATGGCCGAGGGCGCCATGGGTGTGTCGTCGGCGCTGATCTATGCCCCGGGCGTCTATGCGCCGCCCTGGGAGCTGGTGGCGCTGGCCCGGATTGCCGGGCAGTATGGCGGGCTCTACATCTCGCACATCCGCAACGAGGGCGCGCGCCTGCTCGAAGCGATCGACGAGCTGCTCGACGTTGCGCGCCAGGCGGACGTCGCCGTCGAGGTGTACCACCTGAAGGCTTCGGGGCGCCCCAACTGGCCCAAACTGGACGCCGCCATCGCCCGCATCGAGGCGGCGCAGGCCGAGGGGCTGCGCGTGAGCGCCGACGTCTACCCCTACCCCGCGTCGTCCACCGGGCTCGACGCCACCATGCCGCCCTGGGTGCAAGAGGGCGGCCACAGGGCGTGGGTCGAGCGCCTGAAGGACCCCCAGGTCCGGGCGCGGCTGCAGCACGAAATGGTCACCTCCGACGATAGCTGGGAGAGCACCTTCCTCGCCGCGGGCGGGGCAGAGAATATCCTGCTCATCGGCTTCAAGAGCGAGCCGCTGCGCCCGCTGGTGGGCAAGACACTGGCCGAGGTGGCGGCCCTGCGCGGCACGTCGCCGGCCGAGGCGGCCATGGACCTGGTGATCGAGGACGACAGCGACGTGGGGTGCGTATTCTTTACCATGTCGGAGGAGAATGTGCATAAGAAAATCACCCGGCCGTGGGTCAGCTTTGGCAGCGACGGCGGGTCGATGTCGGCCGAGGGCAAGTTCTTGCAGTCGAGCACCCACCCCCGGGCCTATGGCACCTTTGCGCGCGTCCTGGGCCGCTACGTACGCGACGAGGGGCTGGTGCCGCTCGAAGAGGCGATCCGGCGCATGACCTCCTTCCCCGCCGCCAACCTCCATCTCCGCGGCCGAGGGGTGCTGGCGCCGGGCTACTATGCCGACGTCGTGGTTTTTGACCCGGCCACCATCCAGGACCACGCCACCTTTGCCCACCCGCACCAATACGCCACAGGCGTCGAGCACGTGCTGGTCAACGGCGTGCCCGTCCTCCGGGGCGGCGACCACACCGGCGCGACGCCAGGGCGCGTGGTGCGCGGGCCGGGGTGGCGAGGATAATCGAATCGTTCCATTTTTTCTTGACAAAGGCGACAAACCGAGTTTTTGCTTGCCCAAGACGGTTGCTGGCGCTGCCCACGTCTCCCCCGGGAAGCACGCTGCCTGTCACAAGGTCTATCGTTGCGAGGAGCGCCAGCGACCAAGAACCCCCAAATTGACCTGGCAACTCTTCTTGCACAGCGCGGGATTTCGTGTTACAATGAATGCTGGCGACAGGCACACTGCCACTC
>JAFGIA010000372.1 GCA_016929795.1 Anaerolineae bacterium | reverse complement strand
GCGCGGGGGTGATGGGCGGGCTGTACGTGACGGCGCGGCGCGTGGGGCGCCGCGCCACGGCCTACGTGTCGCTCGGCGCCGCCGCGGTGGCGCTGACGGCGCTCACACCCCTCGCTTTGTGGGACCCCGGCTTTCAGCTCAGCTTTGCCGCGACGCTGAGCCTGTGCCTCTTTACGCCGCCGCTGGAGCGCCGGCTGCGGGCGTCGCTGGAGCGGTGGTTCGGCGAGGAGCGCGGGCAGCAGACCGCGCGCCTGCTGGGTGAGGCGCTGGTGGCGACGACGGCGGCGCAGGTGCTGACGCTGCCGCTGGTCGCCTATCACTTTCACCGATTGTCGGTGGTGTCGGCGCTGGCGAACCTGCTGATCGTGCCGGCGCAGCCGCCGGTCATGTCGGTCGGCGGCCTGGCGGCAGTGCTCGCCGCGGTGCCGGGGCTGGAGCCTGCCGCCCAGGCCGTGGCGTGGGTCCCGTGGCTCTGCCTGGCGTACACGGTAGCGGTGGTCCGCGCGCTGGCGGCGTGGCCCACGGCGTCGCTCGCGCTGCCCCCTTTCGACGGGTGGTGGCTGATCGCCTACTATGGCGCGCTGGCCGCCACGGCGTGGGGATGGCCGCGGCTCAGGCAGCCGCGTCCCGCCCACCCTGCGCCGGGCGCCCTCCCCCGTCCCGTCCAGAACACACTGCTTGGCCTGGCATTCGCCGCGGCGGCACTGGCCTGGATCGCGGTGCTGCAGATGCCCGACGACAAGCTGCACGTGGCGTTCCTCGACGTGGGGCAGGGCGACGCGGTTCTGATCACGGCGCCCGGCGGGCGGCAGGTGCTGGTCGACGGCGGCCCGAGCCCCGCGGCACTGACCACCGCGCTCGGCCACGAGATGCCCTTCTGGGACCGCAGCCTCGACCTGGTGGTGCTGACGCATCCCGACGGCGACCACATCACGGGGCTGGTGGAGCTGATCGAGCGCTACCGCGTGGGTGGCTGGCTCGACAACGGCAGGCCGGCGGCCGGCGGCCTGCACGCCGAGTGCGAGGCGCGGCTCGCGGCGGCGGGGGTGCCGCGCGCCGCGGTGGCCGCAGGGCACCAGATCGACCTGGGCGATGGGCTGCTGATCGACGTGCTCGGCCCACCGGCAGGCGGCCTGGGCGCGGGCAAGGACGCCGACAACGAGCACTCGGTGGTGCTGCGCGTGTCGTGGGGCGCGGCGAGCTTTTTGCTGACCGGCGACGTGGGCGCGCAGGGAGAGACGGCCCTGCTCCGGTCGGGGCGGGCGCTGGAGGCGACAGTGCTAAAGGTGGCGCACCACGGCAGCGGCGGGTCCACGTCGGCCCCGTTTCTCGACGCGGTAGCCCCCGCGTTCGCAGTGATCTCGGTGGGAGAGAACACCTTCGGGCACCCAAGCCCCGACGTGATCGAGAGGCTGAACGCACGCGGCATCACCGCCCTCCGCACCGACGAGCTGGGGACGGTCGAGTTTGTGACGGATGGGAAGAGATTAGAGATTAGAGATTAGAAGTCATTCGCGAGGAAGCTGGGTACGTTCACGAAAATCCTGGCCGATCTGTCGTTGCGATTCGATCCATGGCATGAGCACCACTCAGCACATAAGTAGCTGTCATCGCGAGCGAAGCGAAGCGATCCCCACATCGCACAGAGACAGTTTCTTGGCAGCGCAGAATACTACATCGGATTTAGAATCAAACGAATTCTTCCACCCCACGCGGATCTCATTCGTTCTTTTCTAAATTCGTTGCATTGCTTCACAGCCAAGAGCTCACTTTTCAGAGTAGTTCACAGGCAAAGCCTCAAGGCTCACGCCCGTCATTTGTAAGCGGCGCGTAGATATGATATAATTCGGTCCACGAAAGTGCCCCGGGCCGTGTCCACGGCCGGGGCAGAGCCAGGACGACGCGGACGGCCGCTTTCACACGGCACCATCCAGTCTCTCATCACACGCCGTCCGGCACGGACCGGGCGGCGTTGTGATCGCGTAGGGCCTGTCATTGCGAGCCGCCCGTCGTTTTTTGGAGGGTGTCATTGCGAGCCGCCTGTCGTTTGGGGCGGCGAAGCAATCCCCAACCACCGCGAATCAGAGAGGATCCTTGATGCCCGAATCATCGATCCAGACCGGCGGCGGCTCCGCCGTCCAGGGCGACGTGCAGGTGCGCGAGGGCGACTTTGTAGGCCGCGACAAGATCGACATCCACGTCACCTGGCAGGGCGCGCCCTTTGTGCTGGCAGAGCCCGACCTGGCCCAACTGCGGGCCGGCTATCTCGCCTACCTCCGCCAGGCGTACCAATACCTCGACTTCAAGGGCCTGCCGCAGGTCGACAAGATCGCGCAGCAGCTCGCGCTCGACGCGGTCTATGTTCCGCTGCGGGCGCGGGCGGAGGTGCCCGCGGGCGACACGTGGCTGCGCGTCGCCGGGCGGGCCTGGAAGGGCGAGGCGCCGGACGATGAAAGCGTCGCCGAGCTGGCAGAGGCGCATGGTCTGCTGGCCCACGCCGAGCCGGTGCTGGCCGACGAGGCGCTGGCCCAGGCGCCGGGGCTCGTCATCCTGGGCGACCCCGGGGCGGGCAAGAGCACGCTGCTCAAGGTGCTCGCGCTGGGGCTGGCGCGGCTGGACGAGGGGCCGCTGCCGATCCTGGTGCCGCTGAACGCCTACGCCGACGCGCTGGCGCGCGAGGCCATCAGCCTGCACGACTTCCTGCCGGCCTATTTCGCCACGCGGCAGCACAGATTGAAGGAGCTGGGGCCACTGTTCGACGCCGCGCTGGAGGCGGGCCAGGCGGTGGTGCTCCTCGACGGGCTGGACGAGGTGCAGGCGCGGCGCACCTTCCTCGTGCGCCTGGTGCACGACTTTGCCGCCGAGCACGTGCCCGAGCCCGCGCGGGGCGAGGAGGCGGTGCCGGGGAACCGGCTCGTGGTCACCAGCCGCATCGTCGGCTACCACGAGGCGCCGCTCGACGGCGCCCGCTGGCGCACCTACACCCTGGTCGATTTCGGCCACGACGAGATCGAGCGCTTTGCCGACCGCTGGACGCTCGCGTTCGAGACGACGACCCAGGGCGATACCGACCTGGCGCGGGCCGTCGCGGCCAGGGAGCGCGACGAGCTGCTGGCCGCGATCCAGGCCAACCCCGGCATCGAGCGGCTGGCGAGCAACCCCCTGCTGCTCACCATCCTGGCCCTGATCAAGCGCCAGGGCGTGAGCCTGCCCCAGCGCCGCGTGGAGCTGTACGAGCTCTACCTGCGCACCCTGATCAACGCCTGGAACAAGGCCCGCTCGCTCGACCGGCGCCCGGTGGGGCCAGAGATGGACTACCTGGAGACGGTCCAGGTGCTGGCGCCGCTCGGCCTCTGGCTGCGCGAGACCAACCCCACCGCCGGCCTGGTGACCCGCGTCGAGCTGGAGGCGTGGCTGGCCGGCTATTACCGGCGCGAGTGGGAACTGGCGCCCGGCCCCGCGCGGCGCGAGGCGCGCGAGTTCCTCCGGGCCGTCAACCGCTACTCCAACCTGCTCGTGGAGCGCGGCCAGGACCAATTCGGCTTCCTGCACCTGACGTTCGAAGAGATGCTGGCGGCGAAGGGCATCGCCGCCCAGGCGCAGTTGGGGCCAAAGGATGCGGTCGATACGATCTTGCACTACCTGGACGATCCGGCGTGGCACGAGACGATCCTGCTCGCCGTGGGGGCGCTGGGCGTGATCGCCCAGCAGCCGCTGGCGGCGGGCGAGGTGCTGCGCAGCCTGTGCGCCGCCGAGATGGAGGGCGAGGCGCGCGGGCAGAACGTGGTCACCGCCGGCGAGGCGCTACTCGACGCCGGCGAGGTGGGGGTGGGACGCAGGGCGGCGGCGACCATCACCGCCTGCCTGGTGAGCACCATGCAGGACCCCGCCGCGCCGGCCCGCACCCGCCGCCAGGCGGGGCTGGTGCTGGGGCGGCTGGGATGGGTACCGGAGGATCTCGACGAGTGGATCGAGATCGAGCCGGGGCCGTTCCTGTACGGCGACAGGCGCGAGCGGAGGGTGATTGCGCATCGCTACTGGATCGGCAAGTACCCCGTGACGAATCTGCAATTCGCCCGCTTTGTGGACGATGGCGGCTACGGCCGGCGCGAGCTGTGGAGCGACGAGGGGTGGGCGTGGCGCACGGGCACTTACGACAGCCAGAACCCCTACTTTTTGAAACACTGGCTGGCGGATCGGCCGGTGGAAAAGCGGGACCGGCCTTTCTGGTGGCACGACACCCGCTGGAACAACCCTCTCTTTCCCGTGGTCGGCGTGAGCTGCTTCGAGGCCGAGGCGTACGGACGGTGGCTCCACACCCAGGACCCACTGCCGGATGCACCCAAGGGTTATGGGGTCCGGCTGGCCACGGAAGAAGAATCGGAGCGGGCGGCGCGAGGCGTGGATGGGCGCGAGTACCCGTGGGGGAACGAGTTCGATTTCCGGCGCTTGACTTGTGCGGAGGCGTGGGAGGGGCAGGACAATATCGATTGGCGAGATTGGATCCGGCGGATACCGGAGTTTGCCGCTACCACCGCAGTGTGCACCCACCCGCAAGGCGCCGGTCCTGAGGGAATGTGGGACACCGCCGGCAACGTGTGGGAGTGGACAGCATCGCGCTCCCAATCAGGGTGGGCCGACGGGGTGTTGCGTGGGGGATCGTGGAACTTCAATCAGGAGGCCGCCCGCTGCGCGCGCCGCATCTGGCACGATCCCGGCGACTATGACAACACTGTGGGGTTGCGGGTGGTAGTGTTCCTGGCGCCTTCCGATTTCTGAGTGCTGGCTTCTGCGTCCTGCCTTCTGGGGAGAGGTATTTGGACCACGAAAGCCACGAAATCAGGCGAAAGACGCGAAAGGGGACTTGCCTGTCGTGTCTTTCGTCCCTTTCGCTGCTTTCGCGGTCCACCGCTTTATCATCATGATCGAGCGCGGAAGAGAACCACGGAGCAAGGAAATGCACGATTTTCGACTGGCACTGGAGCAAACAGAGCAGCACGTACAAAAGATTCCACGCGAGCAAGTCAAAAATCGTCTATTTCCTATATCCGGGGTACTCTTCCGCCCACGCTCGCATGTCCGGTCCTCGTGTGCCTGGTCGACAAGCGCGGATTGCAATCCGCGCAGAGCGGTCAAGGCTGCGCACTGTTGATCGCAGGCCCGCAGCAAGGTCGGAAACAAACCGGGTTTTTCCGTCACAGTGCAGCAGCGTACTTTGCGAGGGAGACGTGGGCAGCGTTAGCAACCGTCCTGGGCAACCACTATCCCGGTTTGTCGCCTGCATCGAGCGACAATTCGGGCTGACGAGGAGGAAAAGATGATTCCCGAGTACCGTGATTTCGTCCTGGTGGTCAACGGCTCGCCTGGCGCCTACACCGTCGAGGCAGAGGGCCCCGGCGGCGTGCGCGTGCCGCCGGCCCGCTTCGCCTGGCAGGAGACGGCCGCCCTGCGCGCGGTCCAGAACCG
>JAFGIA010000371.1 GCA_016929795.1 Anaerolineae bacterium | reverse complement strand
TCATCCTTGGCGTCGAATGCCTGTCGGTCGAGCACGCTATGCACCGACCACCAATCAGGGGGACGCAAAATCTTGAACCGCACTCACTTGTGCTCCCCCCAGAAAGGGAAGCAACCATTTGCTCCCCCGAGGAGGATTGATCAATTGTCCTGGGACCACTCCAGCTCAACGTAGTCGAGCGCAGTTCCATGGACCATGAGACGGTCTACGGTCACAGGATCATATAACCCGACGATCAGATGGTACGTCACTTCATTCTCCGTCTGCGGTATAGTCAGTGTCACCTGATCCACTACCATCTCGCCCGGCAACCACCACGTCGTCGGGTAGCCTCCCTCTTGCGGTATCGAATCGACCTGTGCACGCACGTTGCCTGCTGGCCCGATGAGCTGAGCAAAGACCGTATAGCTCGTGGTCATCTGCTCCTGTGCCCGCCAGTAGAGCACCAGGTCGCACACGGACATCCCTCGATCGCAATCGAGGTCGTAGCCAAGCAGCGTCACTTTGCCGTCAAAGTCTATATCGAGCGCATACCCTGGCGCAGGAGTGTCGAATTGGCGCCGCTCCTCGATGATCCGACCGCTGTCAATTTCGATCAGCCGTGCCCACGTGTCATCGTCGAACAGCCGCGTGACCAGGTCAGATGACTCGACCGTGATCGGCAGCCGGTTCTCGACGGCAGCCCACTCATCACCGCGCACAGCCCCCACGCCCACGCTGAAATCATCACCTACAGCCCACGGCAGCATCGTCGTCTTGACGACTTCACCCACCTGCCAGCGCACGAGCGGGTACCAGAGGATGGCGACCATCGGCCGCTGCGTCGTGTCCTCCAAGATACGCCCATCCGCGTCGGCAAAAAAGAAGGGGTAGAGATGCACATTGGGCGGGAGTGACTGCAGCGCGCGCCAGTAGAAGGTCGCCCCGTACCCATCGCTCTGGGGGGCATAGTGCATATCAAAACCCAACATCTCCACTGCCGGCTCGCCGTCGAGGTAAAACACCAGGCGCGCGTCGTAGGTCGGGTCGGCATCTGGTGCGCGAGCCAGGTCATAGAAAGTGTTAGGCAGCGTCCTGCCAGGTGCCCCGCGGCGCAGCAGTAACCATCCGTCGACACCCCTGTCTACCCCGTACCCTGTGGCGACCAGGTTCACAATGCCGCGCTTCAGATCGTTCGGGTGGAGGGGCCAGCTATCCGTCACGTCGACCCACACATAATCCGCCGGCACGTCGCCCTCGGCGCCCAGGGGCGCCAGCAGGCCTTTTTCCATACGGTCGATCATGTGCAGACGGTGACGCTGGCTGGCATGAGGATTCGGATAGGGCAGGGCGGCCAGTGATGCGCCCGTGGGGATGTTGCGCGCAATCTCTTCGCCAAGCCTGTCGTGCTCTGTCACCTGCGGCCAGGTGCCGGCAAAACCTGCGGCGAGTGGTGTATAGCCAAAAGCACGGTGGTAGGCCAGACTGGCGACAAGCACCAGGCCCGAGAGCAGCAGCGGCAGTACTCGCATCCGCGGCAAGCGGCGCACCAGCCAGCCAGAACCATACACCCCAGCCGCTACCACCACGGGCACCAGAGTGATGCCATAGTGAAACCTCTCCAGCTCGTGCATGTAGCCGTCTGTGCTCAGCAAGTTGACCGCGAGTGGTGGCAGTGCCATGAACAGCAGCTGTGGTGCGAGCAGCGACAAAAAGGCAACGGGCGCCAGCAGCTTGAGTGCGTACACCAGGTTGTCCGTCGCCAGCGCGCGTTGCAGCACCATGCCGGGTCGAGTGAGCATCGTGACCAGCATATCGACAGGGCTATCGCCCAGGTAGCTGTAGCGGTTGGCGAGCGGAGAGACCCCTTCCGCGTCAAACTGAGGCATCACCCAGCCAACTGCGAGCAGGAACCACACCACTGCGACCACCACAGTTGCCAGCCCCACGGCCCACCGCCGGCGCACTACCAGCGCGTACACGCCAAGCATCGCCACCAGCAGCGGCATATCCTCCTTGCAGCTCATCGTCAGCACGGCGAACAATGCGTACGCCCCCCACCGCTCCCGCTCCAAAAAATAGAGTGCAAAGAGAAAAAACGTCGGCGCCAGCGCCACCGCATGAAAGTCAAACACATTCGCCGATTCAAGCGCCGGAAAGAGCAGATAGGCCACCGCAAACGCCACCGCCAGCCCTCGTTCTCCCAGGTTCCCGATTCCCGATTCCCGATTCCCCGATTCCAGGTTCCCCAGTGCCCTGCGTGCGAGCAAGTACACCGCCCATGCCCCCAGCGCTATCACCACCGTTTGCAGAAGCAGCAGCGCCCGAGGGTCACTCCAGACAAAGTAGAGAAGCGAGACCAGCAGCAGGATCGGCTCCACGTGGGTTCCGAGGCGGTTCTCCAGCCCCTCGATGTTGGTCATGGCAAAAGGGCGACCATGGCGCGTATTCCACACGGCCTGGTCGACGTTGCCCAGGTCAAACGCCGTCGTCTCAAAAGCGTCGTGCTGGCGAACCGTGAGTGTGCCGAAAAAGACAATGTACGCGCCGATCAGGAGCCAGACAGCAAGCGCGGGCCAGTGCGCCGCGAGCCAGGCGGTGGCGGACGGACGGTGAGTGGTGGGCGGGGCCAACGGGGCAGGCGTGGTGATCATGGCACATTGAGCGGCAGCAGCACACTGTCGCCGATGGCCTCACCAGCGGGATTGACCGCCGGGAGGCGTTCGTTCGTGGTTGGATCATAGAGACCGGCGAGGACGCCATACTCTTTGTCGCCGTTTACCTCGCCGACAACTTGGTGCTCGTCGGCGACAATGCTGCCGGGCAGCCAGGTGGAGGTTGGGGAAAAAGCACCACCGGGCGGGTGATCGTCCTGGGCGACAATCCCATCTGCACCGTTGAGCAGGTGGAAAAAGACAGTGTAGTCGCGCGATACGGGGGTCACAGCTTCCCAATAGAGTGTCAAGCGCAGCAACTCGCCTGCACGCAACACGTCATACCCCACCAGTCGGATCTGGCCACCAAACGTGGTGCCGACACGCACACCCGGCCCACTGCCAGGTGTGCCACCAATGCCCAGCGTCGCCAGTGCCACGAGATCGGCAGACCCTACCGCCACGACCTGTCCAGGATCACCTGATGGGTAAAGGCCAGCGTCGAGGCGGTAGCGACCGGGTGGTAGATCTGCCGGGATAGTCAGCACGTGGCGATCTGGCAGCGTCGCGTCTTTGGACCAGAGGGCAGGCTGGTAGACACCACCGAGGATCGGCTCATCGATGCCTGCCACGCCGCTACCATCCGCCGCGACCAGGTGTAGAAAAGTGGTATAGGCCGGGCCCGCATCCTCAAGCGCTCGCCAATAGAGCGTCACCTCCAGATCGTCACCTGGAGCCAGCCTGGTGCTGGACAGGCCAAAGCCTTCGAGTGCCAGCACATCTTGGAACTCTGCGCCGACGACGCGCCGGAACGTGGGTTCGGATGGTGGGTTGTATCCCACCCCACGGAACACCATCACACCTCGCTCGTCGTACACCTTTTCCATCTGATCGAGCACAGTCAGAATAAAGTCAAACTCGTAGCGCGTTTGAAAGCGCCAGCCGTCAACGACGAACCAGAGCACTGGCGCCGCGTCGAGCAAGCTCACAAAATCAGTGGTCGTGGTGACCACAGGTGTGGCAGTCCACAGATCGACCGGCACATCTGCGCCTTGTGGCACGACGACATACTCCTCGTACCCCTGCTGGATGGTGAACGCGTCGTTCTGGCCCAGGTAAAGCATCGCGGCAGTGCTCATCGACGTCGCCAGGCGGTCACCCGCCTCAGGATTGAACTGGTCCTGCAAGTAGCGAAAGGCAAGGTCGTAGCCCCATTCCTGAGTGTAGGCATCACCTGCGCCGGTGAATCCAACATACAGGGCGACCACAGCTGCCATGGCCGCCGGCTGCCACTGGCGCAGCCTGCCCTCGACACGCGCCAGCGCCAACAGCCGGCGCGATACCTCACCGCCAATGAGAAACAAGAGCGGCAGAATCAAAAAAAGGTAGCGCTCTCGCTCCCACGTAGCGCCTGCGAGAAGGACAACGAGAAGCACAAATCCGGCAAACGCGGCGTAGAGATAGACGAGTGGTGCGCGTGCGCAGAATCGGGGTCGAAAGAGGAGGGGAACACCGGCGACGGCGAGCAGCGTGAACGGCAGGCGGTGCAGGGCAGTAAACACAGGGGCAAAGGCCCTCACTCCCCCCACGAGGTCACCTGTCAGATTCAGATAAGAGCGTCCTTCTTGTTCCAATGCGCCGAGGTGTCCTGGCTGGCCATAGTTAGCGATCAAAAAGAAGGCGATGGCGCCGGCACCGCCAATCGCGAGGGGGAGAATGACGCTCCACCGCCACACACGGCGCCATGGTAACACCAACAGCGTCGCCACGCCGAGCACCGGCAGCAGAAAGGCAGCTTCGAGGTGTGTGAAGATGGCCGCCACGACCAGCCCCATCGCCGCGTAACGGCAGGCCGGGCGATCCTCAGCCAAGCCACGGTAGTAGACATAGACCGCCAACAGCGACAGGAGCTGTAGCAGCGCGTACATCCGCGCGCGGCTGCCCCACACGATAAACTCGGGGTCGACGGCCATCGCCGCTGCCGCGACGAGCCCTGCCTGCTCCGATAACATCCGGCGCCCGATCAAGTAGGCGACGGGCAGCGTCGCCAGGCTGACCAGCAGGGCGGGCGCGCGTGCCAGCGTCTCGTCGAACTGCCCCAGCACAAAGGGCGCCTCGAGATAGGTGAACAAAAAGCCGTGCGGGTAGACATTGCCCGAGGGAAAGATCGGCAATCCCGTACGTAGCACCCTGCGTGCTGCCCAAGCCGTCACAAACTCGTCGACAAAGAGGCTGATCTCCTCGATGTAGCGCCAGCGGAGCACCAGCGCCACGACGACCAGGAGGAGCAGGAGGAGCAGGAGGAGCCAGGGCAGCCCCCCTCTGTGCCCAGTGTGTTTAGCACTCATTGGCGGTTATAGGGTACCAGGTATTAGATATTATGTCGCCGCCTCCCGTCACGCCTCATTTATCATCTCCGAAGCGACGCTCTCGATTGTAACACAGCCGCGAGCAGTATGTCAAGCCACTGGCTAGTCATCAGCCTGAATGCCGGCGGCGCCATGTTTTCCGCAAGCGCGTCACCGAGGAATCACTCGAGTACTAGTTTTTTGCCTGTCACTACTATTTGACAGCAACCCCTACTTGATGTATCTTACAGATGGAACAAGGACTGTGGGAAAGAACTCGAAAGGCTCGACAAAGATCCGCTGGTTACTTCTTGCTGCGCCACTCGTCGTGCTGCTTCTGACTGCTGCTTATGGCGCGCCAATGTCGCGTACGGCAGAACCGAGTGCGAGCCTCGGCATGATCTCTCAGATCCTCGGCCTCTACACCGACACACCAACCCCGACGCCAACGCTGCCCCCAACCCTGACGCACACTCCCAGCCCAACGCCCACGGCAACGCACACACCTAGCCCCACTGCTACTCCCACCAACACACCGACCCACACACCATCCCCCGTTCCCACCCTTACTCCCGCACCCACGCGCACGCCGACGTTCACCCCAACGTCTACCGCTACTCACACCCCTACGCCCACCCCGCTGCTGCCCACCCCCGATGGCGTGCCGCGCACGGTGCGCGTTCCGATCTTGATGTACCACCGAATCGACAATGTGCCGCCCGGCGCTGATGCCATCCGGCACGATCTGTCCGTGTCGCCAGCCAAATTCGAGGAGCAGCTTTGCTACCTCCAGGAGCAAGGCTACCACACGATCACGCTCGCCGACCTGACCCTACACCTAACTAGGGGCAAGGTTCTTCCCACACGCCCGATCATCCTGACCTTTGACGACGGCTATGCCGATGCTTACACCCACGCTTTTCCTCTGCTACAGCGTTACGGCTTCACGGGCACTTTTTTCCTCACCACAGCGCCGATTGACGCCGGCAACCCTGACTTTTTATCGTGGGCCGAAGTAGAAAAAATGCACGCCGCCGGCATGGAATTCGAAGCACACAGCTACAACCACCCCGACATGCGCAACCGCGGGGTTGACTTTCTCGTCTTCCAGATACTGGCACCGAAAGAGGCGATCGAAGCACGTACCGGCGAAAAAGTCCGCTTTTTTGCCTATCCCTCCGGGCGCTACGACCAGTTCGTCATCGACGTCCTTGCCTCAGCCCACTATTGGGGCGCCGTCCTCACCGAGCAAGGGGCCACACACTCCTCCGGCGACCTCTTTCTGCTGCAACGCGTGCGCGTGCAGGGCGCCGACACAATGGACGATTTCATCACCAAGCTCACACTCGACTGGTAGCTGGGCCGCCCATGTACTTTGACGCGCTGACCATGTCGTGTGTCGCCGACGAGTTACGCCACACCGTTGTCGGCGGCCGGGTACAACAAGTGGTGCTGCCAGACAGTTGGACAGTTGGATTCGAGATCTATGCCAACCACGAGCGTCGCTACCTGCTCGCATCAGCACACGCCGAGCAGGGGCGCCTGCACTTGTCATCAGAGAAGCTGCGCCGCGGTGTGGACCAAGAGACAGGGTTGCTTCTCCTTCTGCGCAAGTACGTCCGTGGCGCCGTCCTCACCGAGGTCAAGCAGCCCCCATTCGAGCGCATCGCGCGCCTCGAGTTCGACCACCCGGAATGGGGCTGCACCAATTTAATGGTTGAGATCATGGGGCGTCACTCCAACGTCATTCTCATCGACCCCATCGGCCGCGTGCTCGATTCGGTCAAGCGTGTGGGTCCCGACATGAGCTCCGTGCGCCCCATCCTGCCTGGCAAGCAGTACGATCTGCCGCCGGCCCAGCAAAAGTTGCCGCCTGATGAGGTAACAGAATACCGCTTGCGCCAGATTTTGTCCGAGAGCGAGGGAGGAGAACAGGTATGGCGCGTGCTGGTACGCGGCCTGTTGGGCATGAGCCCACTGCTCGCGCGCGAGATTGTGTTCCGCGCACTCGGCCGGCCGCGTGCACAGATCGGCAATGTGGGTCGCATCACCTCGTTGCTCCAGGCCATTAGCGACTTGTTCGCACCGCTCGACACTGGTACGTGGCAGCCGTCGGTGTCCCACGTAGAAGGGATGCCAGATGCGTATGCGCCTTATCTCCTCACCCACCGTGGTGAGGTGCGCTCCGCACCATCGATCAGCCACGCCATCGAGGTCTACACAGCCGCCATCACCACCGGCGATCCTTACCTTGCCGCGAAACGGCCCGTCCACCAGGCCGTCGAGCGCGCACGCGAGCGCCTGGCGCGGCGCCGCGCCTCACTCGAACAGTCACTGCAAGAGGCTGGCGACGCTGTCCACTGGCGAGAGTGGGGTGAGTGGATCCTGGCCTACGCCCACATGGTAGAACCGCACCAGGAGGAGATGGTTGCCGACACCGGCGAGACAGAACTGTGCATTCCACTCAATCCTGCCCTGTCTGCTGTGGAGAATGCACAGGCGTATTTCGAGCGCTACCGGAAAGCGCAGCGCGCTGCTGCGCAGGTGCCACATCAGCTCCATCAGGTAGCCCTGGCAGAGCAGGACCTGGCTCAACTCGCCACCGACCTCTCACTCGCAGCAAGCCGCCCCGAGATCGAGGACGTGAAAGAGGCGCTCATTGAGGCCGGGCACGTGCCGGCTGGCAAGCGCAAGCGGCGGGCAGGCATGCCGCGCAGCCGGCCCCTGTCGCTCCTGCTCCCAGGGGGTGTGCAAGTCTGGATCGGGCGCAACAGCCGCCAGAACGACGAGGTCACCTTTGGCCGCGGCAGCAGCGACGATTGGTGGTTCCACGCACGAGGCATTCCCGGCGCGCACGTGATTGTTCGCGCAACCATCGGTCAACTGCAATCCAGTGCTGCTGAACGAGCCGCCGAGCTCGCCGCCTACTTCTCCCAGTACCGAGACGAGCCATATGTCGAGGTGGATTATACCCGGCGCCGCCACGTACGGCGCATCCCGGGCGCTGCACCAGGCCTGGTGACCTACGGCGAGGAGATGACCTTGCGCGTAGTGCCACGCGGGCCTGCCCCCGCGGAGAAGGAGGTGTAGCGTGCGTATTGTACAGCCGCCAGCACCCCACCGGTTCCTCGATCTGTTGTTGCCGGCCGCAGGTCCTGTAGCCCGTGGCAGGGCAGCGATGGTCATCACCATGGCCCTGGCACTGTCCATCTGTATCTGGGCGATCATCCTCTTCTGGTTTGCCACCGGCGACCTGGAATCCATGACCGTGCTCCTTGGCCTGGTGCTGAGCCTGCTTCTCATCGGCACTGCCGCACTTGCCCGAATCGGCCATACGCTGCGGGCTGCCTGGTGCCTGGTGCTGCTGCTGCTGGTGCTCGTCGTGCTCAACACGGCCAGCTATGGCTTGGGCACCGGCGCCGAGTCGGGCTATGCCGTTCCCCTTGTCCTGGTTGCTTGCACGCTGGGGCTGCATCCCACGCTCCTGGTGACGTCAATATCCATTGTTTCTGTGTGGGTGATTGCTGCGGCTGGCGCCGCCGGGTGGTATGAGCCGCTCGAGCCGTTTGCCTCGTGGCATCTGACCTTCAGCGCGCCTTTTTTGACGATCCTGTTCATTCTGGTCGCCGTGCCCGCGGCACTCTGGAGCGACCATCTGCGAAACCATCTGGAAAAGGAGTAGAACCATGAGCGAGAATGATCTGACTGACGGCTTGGCACTGACTGCGTTCGAGACACTGCGCGAGTTCCTTGAGGAGGATGGTTGGTACCCCCAGCAGCTTACCGACGCCTATGCTTTTCGTATGGGCTTTTCTGGGACGCACGGCCGTACGGCCTGCTTTGCGCGCATCGATATGGATCTCCAGATTTTTCAGTTCTACGTCGTCGCGCCAGTAGCGGCGCCAGAGCCACTACATGCTGCTGTAGCAGAGTTTGTGACGCGCGCAAACTATGGCTTGCGCATCGGAAACTTTGAGATGGACTACCGGGATGGTGAACTTCGCTACAAGAGCACACTCGACTTTGAAGACAACGTGCTCACCCCCTCACTCATTCGCAACGCGATCTATCCGGCAGTGCAAACAATGGACCGCTACTTGCCCGGCTTGATGGCGGTTATCTATGGCGGCAAAGCACCAGCCGATGCCATTGCCGAGATCGAGGGATAGAGATCCCGCAGAGCGAGGCATCGTGGTCAAGATCACCCGCACACTATCGCCCGAATAGGCGGCTTACCGCGGCCTAGAGCTTGGGCTTTTGCACGATGGCAATAATCGACGTGCCTACCGGCAGATTGAGCCAGCGCAGCATCTGTGACTCAGTCCAGGTTACCCCCTTGAGGATCGTGTTCAACACCGGCGGCGCTGGCTCCATCTCGACCTGGTACGACTCGTCGTCAAAGTGTGGAGACCCAAGCTCCGGGTCGTGTCTCGCACCGCGTCGTGCCAGGATCAGCGCGGCAGCCATCGGAAACAGGGCAAAGTTGTTGTAGGTCATCCGCACCACACGAAAGCCGACACGTGCCAGCTTGTCTTTTAACTCTGGTCGGGAGTAGCGCCGCTGGTGCGCATTCAGATCGTCATTATGGCTCCACAGCCACATGAACGCAGGTACAGTGATCACCAAGTGACCACTCGGCACACACACTCGATAGCACTCGCGCAGCACAGCCATATCGTCGGGGCAGTGCTCCATCGTGTCGAGCAGCGCCAGAAGATCAAACGTCTCATCTTCGAATGGCAGGTCTTCAGCTGCACCTTCTTCAACCTGGTAGCCGCGCGCGCGCGCCACCACGAGGGGTTTGGGGTTGTTGTCCACCCCCATCACGTCACCATAGCGCGCCAGGTGATGGAACATGTTCCCCGCGCCACAGCCGATGTCGAGCACACGGAGAGCAGAAGCCTGCCCGGCATTTGCCTGCTTCGCTCGCGCCTTTCCCACTACTCGATCGATCATATTGAGCAGCGACCACGTCCGGCCGGCGAACCACCAGTGTTGATCTTCTTCAATTTTTCTTGTTTGTCGCATAGTCCTTCTATTCTACGTTACTCTTGGCGCAACGTCAAAATAGAATCCGGCTGCGTCAAGATAAAAGCCCCAGGTTTATGCGTGAGGTGACGGCTACCCTGGAAGCTATCGCCAGTCGTATACGCGCTCCATTTTGGGCACAATCGTCCGCCAATCGTACCGTGATCCTGCAAAGCGCCTCGCAGCGCGGCCCAGGCGCGCGCGGCGAGGCGGATCCCTCAACAAGGAGGCGACAACCTCCGCAAAAGCAGTAGGTGTATCGGCCACAACCAGCTCCTGGCCTGGCACAAGGTCAAAACCCTCGCAGCCCAGTGCCGTAGAAACGATTGCTTTGCCCATCGCCATCGCCTCGAGCACCTTCAAGCGTGTGCCGCCGCCGATCCGCAGTGGGATAACATACACGCCTGCGGCCGCCATGTAGGGGCGCACATCTTCTACCCAGCCTGTCAACTCCACCGCCGGGTCGCTCGCCATCGCCAACAGTCGAGGGTGCGGATCCTTGCCCACGACCCAAAAGCGAGTGTCGGGCGATTCGCGCCGGATCAACGGCAGCACTTCCTGGCTGAACCATAGGACGGCATCAACGTTGGGGCGAAAGTCCATCTTGCCGGTAAACACCAGGTCGGTCTCATTTGGCCCGGCCTTGCCATCCAGTGGTGGCGATGCCGTCGTATAGTAGACCATGTCGACGCCATTCGGCACCACAATTGGGTCAAGGCCTGGCATCAGGCTGCGCAGCGCTTCTGCATCTGTATCCGATACCGCAACGACGTGATCAGCTGCCAGACAGGCACGGCGCTCGTAGCGCCTCAAGCGCCGCCACTGGACGAGCGAATAAGCCGCCCCGATCCAGCGCCGTCCCGCCGCATCGTGAGCAGGTGCAGTGTCCACTTTGTCAGGATCGGGGGCGGCACGCACCCGGCGGCTACGGCCGGGGATCAAGTGCGCCGCGTCAGTCTCGAACGCGCGCTGCTGCAGGACATATTCGGCGTTATGGTCGTCAAAGACGAGCAGTGGCCTCTCGCCGTTGCCCCGGCGCGCGGCTGCCTGAAAGAGGTACTGCGCCAGCTCGATCCCCTCGACCTGCACCACGTCTGGATTGGCGCGTTCCAGCGTGGCGTCGAGTGCAGCGCGAAACTGGGCCGATGGCAAGCGCTGCGCCATATCGGGCAGGCGCGACAAAAAAAGGCCGCGCACCCGCTGACCAAGGGTCCGTTCTGGTGGGCGAACCACCTGCACAGTGCGGCACACAGCGTGAAGTGGGGTGTCGCGGCACTCGTCAGGGCTGCCGAAAGAGATGAGGTGGATCTCGTGACGCTGTGCCAGGCCGGCAATTAGATTGTAGTTGCGGATCGTTGTCCCCTGGTGGGGCGGGTAGGGAAACTGGGGGGTGAGGACCACCATCGTTTTCTGGTTGCTCGTCGGCACAGTTTCGGACATCATCGTCTCAGCGCACCAGGGCGTTCTTTATTCCCCAACAACCCGGCGGTAGATCTCGAGCGTCTCCTTGGCGGCTCGCTCCCACGAGAACTTGGCCGCCTGGCGCAGACCCTTTTCGCGCATCTCGTGCCGCTGATCCTCCTCATTCAGCACGCGCCACATGGCAACCGTCAGTTCATCGATGTCGTGCGGGTCGATGAGCAAGCCCGCATCACCGACCACCTCGGGCAGTGAGGCCACCTCCGATACGATAACCGGCAACCCACACGCCATCGCTTCCAGGGGCGGCAGGCCAAAGCCTTCGTAAAAGGCCGGGTGTGCGAGCATCTCGGCAGCGTTGTAGAGATAGAGCAGGTCCTCACTCGATACACGCCCTACAAAGTGCGTCCGGCCGTCAAGCTTAAGCTCATCGACAACGGCGAACGCGTCCTCATAAAGCCAGCCTTTGCCACCGGCAAGTACCAGGTGCACATCCTCTTTGTAGCACTCCAGCAACTGCCACATGGCACGTATCAAGGTGGGCACATTCTTACGCGGCTCGATCGTGCTCACAAAGAGAATGTAGGGCGCGTTGACGCCGTGGCGCCGGTGCACTTCCTGGCGAGCCACCTCGCGATCAACGGGCTGAAAAATCGGGCTTGCCGCTTCATGCACCACGGTGATCTTTTCTTCAGGCACCCCCAGATGCCGGATGGTGTCGTGCTTGGTGCTCTCCGACACGGCGATGATGTGGTCGGTCCAGCGCACTGCATGGTCGATATGACCATAATAGCGTGCGCTCTCCCGCGTCAAAAAGTGGGGATAGAGAAGAAATGCCAGATCGTGCACCGTGATGACCGATTTGCAGCTCGGCCGGTGAGGTGGGATAAAGTCGGGACTGTGCAGAACGTCGAGACCAAGGCGCATCAACTCTACGTTCAGCGAGTACCTCTCCAGACGGTGGTGGCTTGGTGTCCAGAGTGAGACACGTCGAAAGTTCGATTGATCCAGGATCGTCGTCTCGTCCTTGCGGCTTTGCAAGAGTATATACTCGTTCTCACGATCGACTTGGGCCAGATTATTAACCAGGTGCAAGATGTATTGCCCAATGCCTGCCTGACTGTAATAAACCAATCGGGCATCGATTCCAATGCGCATGTCGGCTCCGATTTCACCTTCATTTGACGATGATAGCCATAGCACGTGGATCGAGGCGCGTCCGGTCTATCAGCCAGCAAGCTGGCAAGAGCGAAATATCTGGTCAGTTTGCCCCGTGCATGACAAAACAAAACGCCCTCCACGTCCAGGTGGTTCTGGCTGGATGGCGTCATCGACCCTCCCAATCATATGATACCATCTTCTCCCACGGTCGTCAAGTTTGCGACAAAAAAAGATCCCAGCCATGATCGCACAAGAAAGGCTGCCCGAATCAGGCAGCCCTTCTTGTTCCGCAGCCGGTCACGCCGGCTTTCACACACCTCAATACCCACGGAACCCCACCGTCACCTGGTTCCCCTGCACAACCGTCGGCACATGCCGCCGGTTGCCATTCAAAGCCAGCATCCGCTGCAACGCCGACGCGTCTGCCTTGACATCGTGTTCGGTGTATTGGATGCCTCGCTGCCGCATGTCTTCCTTGGCGGCTGCGCAATGTGGGCAGCCCGGCTTGGTATAGATTGTCACTTCATCCATGCTTTTCCTTTCTTTCTCCATCATGGTTTTTCTAGCACGTTATATGAAACAAGCCGATCACCGCTCCCTCGGCTTGGTTCCACGCCTTCAGCGCCTCATCCATCGGGAGCACATCCACCCGGCACTGTCTCTCACTCAAATACGCGGCTGCTTCATCCGATAGCTCCACTTGACCATACTGTCCTGCTCCCAGGATCAGCCGCTCTGCCCCGTCCTCATAGACGTAGCTGGCCTCGTCGAGCGAGATCACATGTGACGTGCCATACAGGGCACTCGACAACTTTTTCTTGCGCTTCCGAATCTTGCCGTCTTGGCGGATCAGGACATCGTGGTCATACGTCCTGCCCTCAATGGTCACAGAGCCAAAACTTGTGCTGTCGATCCTCGGCTTCATCCTCCCCCTCCGCCCCGTAGCACCCGCTCGTCGCCCACGCGGCGCGTGATCCGCTGCTCATCCATGTAGCCCAGCACTGCCAGCGTGTACTTGCGGCTAGTGTCGAACATATCGCGCACCTGCGCCACCGTGATACCCGTATCATGGGTTTGCAGATAGCGGATCACAGCGTCGCGCATCTCTTCATACGTCTCTCTCAGCAGGACCACGTCCTCGCTCAATTTGGCGAGGTGACCCTGCTCAACCAGGGCGCTGAACACATCGCTTCCCACCGCTTCCTCCGCCTGGCTCACCGATGGCGGCGTGTAGGGGGACTGGCGAAAGCGCTCAAGCAGCGCGGCGACGGCCTTTTCCTGTGCTGGAGTGAATTGGACGCAATGGGATGTGAGGTGTAGGCGCTCGCCACTGCCCCCTGCCACCGCCAGCCACCCCTCACACATAGCCCGCGCCACGACCTCGTTGAAGAGCCGTGGACTCAGGTCGCGGAAGTAGCGCGCCAGCCGGCTCTTAACCTCCTCGCGGGGCATGCCGGCACGTAGCGGGTGAGCGCGATGATAGCCCTCCAGCAGGCCCTCCAACCGCTCGCGCACCGCCCCCCATCCGGATCGCGTCACCACGTAGGCACCTTCCGCCACCCTGTCGGGCACCTTGCCGCCAAGCCCTTCATCGAGCACCAACACCTGTCCCTCGACCACCAGCGTGTGAAGTGACTCAACAGCCACATCCCGCGACAGACTCGTCCGCTTGAGCAGATCTCGCACCTCGCTTGGCTCCCGCCGCTCCAGGTCCTGCTGCAAGATTTCGCCGGGGCTGCCATGAGCCAGCGTCTCCAATCCCTCGATCACCTCTGGCCGGAAGCGGCGGTGGCGGCGACCGGGGAATGGGTTGATGACTATACCGCCACCAATGGTGATGCTGGGCGAGGGCTGCCTCAGGATATAACGGTCGCCCTTGACCAATGCCACCGGCTCCTCCAGGCGAAGCTGCACCCACCCTTCCTCGCCTGGATCCATCACCTTCTTGCCGAGCAACCGCACCCGGGCAATCGACTCGGCAGCGCCACTAAAAAAGGACACAGGCGTATTGTGACGTAGCGCGGCAGGGGCATCCGGCAGGTAACGGAGGTGGCAATCCACCAGCGTTGTCGGCTTTAGCCAACCTGGCATGGTGACCACCTGGCCCCGCAGTACTTCATCAGTGCTCACCCCTGTCAGATTAATCGCCACCCGGCTGCCGGGCACCGCCTCGCCGATCCTTTCCTTGTGCGTTTGCAAGCCGCGGATGCGCGCCTTCAATCCGGATGGTTGGATCTCGACCTCTTGGCCCGCCTGGAATCGTCCCTCACTCAGCGTGCCCGTCACCACCGTGCCAAAACCCGGGATCGTGAACACGCGATCCACCGGCAAGCGGGGCCGGCCAATGTCGCGCCGCGGCGCCCTATCTGCCAGATACTCTTCCAGTGCGGCGATTAATGCCTCAATCCCTTGTCCCTTGCGTGCCGACACCCGCACAATCGGCGCGCCGTCCAGCACGGTGCCTTCGAGCACATCGAGCAGATCCGCTTCCACCAGCTCGATCCAGTCCTCGTCTTCTGCCAGGTCCGTCTTGGTCAGCGCAATCACGCCGCCCGGCACACGCAGCAGGTCGAGAATGGCCAGGTGCTCGCGCGTTTGCGGCATGACTCCTTCATCGGCAGCGACGACAAACAATGCCGCGTCGATACCACCCACTCCGGCAAGCATGTTCTTGATAAAGTCCTTATGCCCCGGCACATCGACGATACCCACGCGCTCGCCGCCCGGTAAAGTCAGCCAGGCAAAGCCGAGATCAATTGTCATCTCGCGCTCTTTTTCTTCTTTGAGCCGGTCCGGGTCAATACCTGTCAGGGCATGGACCAGGGTCGACTTGCCATGGTCGACATGTCCCGCTGTTCCGATTACGCGCATTCACTGCCTCCAACCCGATACTACTCCTGCTTGGGCCGTTCCTCCAGCAAGCGCGTCATCTCGCCCAACCAACGCCGCGACTCCTGGCTCTCAAAGGTGATCTGGGACTCGAGAAACTTCCAGGCAGCGTCAATGTCGAGTCGATGCTGGCGCAGCCGCTCCTCAACCGCGATAAAGCGTTCGCCCACCTGCGCATTGCGTTTCCCCTGCTCGCCCCACTGGTGATCCCAGCGCAGCAACTCCTTCCGCCACCGCTTTTCATTCTCCTCGACCCACTGCTCGAGCTGTCGTTTTTGACGCTCCTCCCCCAAACGCTGCAGCTCTGCCACCTGTGTCTGTTCGCGCCGGATCGCCTCGTGAAAGCGCTCGACATTCGCCACCACCTGCCGATCCTCCCGAAACTGCTCAGTAAACTCCTGGACGCGCCCCGCCAAGTCGTCGACCTTTTTGACTTGCATCTCCATCTCCTCGGCCCATTCGGCCATCTGGCGCTTCATGTGCTCCGCTTCCAGGAGTTGCTTTTCAACAAACTCGCGCTGCGCGGCGCGCATCTGGCCGATCACTTCCTTTACCTCGCCCATGTCGCGCTCCTGGCGGTGTGTTGTATCCTCGATCATCTGCACGCGCGATCCAATCTGCTCCAGCCTCTTCATCGCTTCGATCGATTCCTGTTGCAGCAGCGCGATTCTCTTGGTGTCCTGGTGGCGCCCCTCTTCCAGGAAAGGAATGCCCCGCACCTTGTTGTCGAGGTCCTGCACAAGTGAGTTGACGCTCTGTTGGAGATTCAAAATCACCTCGCCGAGGCGTACCTGTTCGGCTTTCCGCAGATCTATCTCTTCCTGGAAGCGTGGCAGCCGCTGGAGGTCGCGGCGGATCTCGTTCACAGCGCGCGACACATTATCACGCTCGATTGCGCGCACCCTCTCTGCTTCGCGCGCATCTTGCTGGCGGCGCTCGTCAGCACCCGCAATCATCTGCACCACCTCACCCTTGAGCTGGTCGATGGCCTTGCCGAGCTGGTTGAATTGCAAGAGCTGCGCCTGCATGGCTACCAGGCGTCCTTCCAACTCTTTGATCATGCGCGCCTGATCAACCAACTCTGCTTCCTGATTCTCGATCTTTTGTTGCAGGCGGATCATCTCCGCCTTGTCACGCCGGTGCTCCTCGTCCAGCCACGTTGTCATCTGCGTCAACTGGCCCACATCCATCGTCATTGGTCATCCACCTCCATCATGCCGTGTGTTATTGTCCCTAATAGTGAATGTGCACTTCTGTCCCGATCTCGGCCCACTCGTACACCAGGCGCGCTGCCTCAGTGCTCAGAATGACGCACCCGTACGAGGCCCGCTGGCCTAACAGCCCTCCCCACATGACCGAGCCGTCGGGGCGGATCGGCAATGCGTGGATGCCATTTTCAATGTTGCCCACGTAATAAATCCCTAGCCAGTAGGGCATCTGCAGGTTCCACACACTCGAATACGCCATCGGGATCTTGTCGAGCACCTCAAAGTGTCCCGGCGCTGTGTCGCGCCCCCGAAGACCCGTGGACGTCGGGAAACTGTAGATCAGCGTGTCTCCTTCGTACGCGTAAAAGTGCTGAGTTGTCAGATTGATCTCGATTCGCTTGGGAGGGAACAGGATATACATCACGCGCTCATACCGCGCGCGTGCTTGCTCATCGTCCGGCCTCAGCGCCAACACTGACTCCAGGTCGGTGCGCTCCGCATCGAGATCTCCCTGTGCCTGCCATGCCGCCGCGCGCCCGGCATATGCCATTGCCAGCAGGTCGGTCACCCGCTCCTCATCCGGCAGGTACTCGTGTCCTTCGGACAAGGTCTGGATCGCCGTGGCCCACGTCGCAGCGGCGATGGCCGCTTCACCTTGCTGTAAATAGGCATCCACCAACCGCGCCCGAACGTCGCCAAACTCTGGCAAACGATCATGCGCCTGGCTCAGATAGCCAAGGGCAACAGCACCGTCTCCGGCTGCCTGGGCGTCGTCTGCTGCCAGGTACAGACGACTTACCTCCTGCCACACTGCTGCCTGGGTGTCGCCCGGGGCAGCCGCCGAAGCAGTTGCGACCGCTGCGTCGAACTGCTCCAATGCCTCAGCCACCTCTCCCTGGTCGACCAAGTGTTGTCCGCATTCCATGTACGTGTCGAAAGCCCAACGTCGCACTTGCTCGCCTGCCGGGTCCACCCCCTGGATAATACGCACGATCTCTAGCGCGCGCTGCCAATCGCCTCTTTTCCTGGCCGCCTCGAGCTGCGGGCCAAAGCGCGCGGCGACCTGAGCCGGGGTCAGAGTGGGCGTCGGGCTGACCTGGACCGTTGGCGTCGGCAGCCAGCGCGCCAGAGTAATGTCCACCGGCCCCCACACGAACGCAGCACCCAGGGCCAGCAGCGCCACGATGGCCAACAACGCCAGGAGCCACGGGCCGGCGGCATTTCGTTGCCGTCTCACTGGCACCCTGCCCTCATTGGGATACATCACCTGTAGGCGCGCCATCTCGGCACGCGCGGCTCTATGCTCCGGCTCGACAGCCAGCACTCGCCTCAGTAATACGCGCCGCGACCGCGGGTTAGGCGCCAGCCATGCCAGTTGCAACCACGCCTCCGAGCAGTAGGAGTCTGTCTCTACGGCAGCGCGCAGCAGCCGGCGCGCCTGGACTATGTCCCCCTCGCGCATCAGCCGTTTGCCGGCTTCCAGGTAAGCAAGAGCCTGTGGTCGTGGATCGCGGGTTTCGCGAAACCGGCGCAAGCCCTGATTATGCCCCGACATGATCGCTCGTTTCCCTTTCTATCGGCCCCTATTATAGCATCAATCGACCATCGCTGCAATGGAATTGTAGGCAATCGCGATGTCCCCTGCGCATTTACCTTTTGCCGCCAGATTCAAAGTAGGGTATAATACCCTTTGATTTGCACGCGGGAGGTCACTTTGAAGGCACTCATCACTGGCATTTCGGGCTTTGTGGGTAGCTACCTGGCCGAATACCTGCTCGATAGTGGCGAGTGGGAGGTAGCCGGTACAGTCTTTGGTCCCTACGACAACATCGCTGGCCTGGGCGATCGCCTCGAGCTCTACCCTGCAGAGCTGTCACGCCTCGACGTCATGACCTTTATCCTCGAACGGTCACAGCCCGATGCCATCTTCCACCTGGCTGCCCAGCCCCTCGTCTCTGCCTCTCGCCGCGATCCGTGGGGTACGCTCGAGAGCAATATCCGCATGCAGCTTAACGTGCTTGAAGCAGTTGCCCGGGTCAATCCTGCTTGCCGTATCCTGGCCGTTGGTTCGTCCGAGGAGTATGGGCTTGTGACAGCGCAGGACCTACCGATCTCAGAGAACACACCCCTTCGCCCGCTCAGCCCCTATGCAGTCAGCAAGGTTGGGCAAGACCTGCTTGCCCTGCAGTATCACCTGACCCATGGGCTGCACGTCGTACGCGTCCGGCCATTCAACCACATCGGGCCGCGCCAGCGGCTCGGTTTCGTCGCGCCCGACTTTGCCAGCCAGGTGGCTGCCATCGAGCTTGGGCAGCGCGAGCCAGTGATAAAGGTTGGAAACCTGGAGGCCGAGCGCGACTTTTCCGATGTGCGCGACGTAGTGCGCGCCTATGCGTCCCTGGTGACTGCTGGCACACCAGGCCAAGTATACAATGTGGGATCGGGCGAGGCTCACGCAGTGCAAGAAGTGCTCGACATTCTGTTGTCGATGAGCCAGGTATCGGTGGAGATACGCCAGGATCAGGCCCGCATGCGCCCCTCCGAGGTACCACGCATCGTGTGCGATTGCACCCGGATCCGCAAAGAGATCGGATGGCAGACAACCATCTCCTTCCAGCAGAGCATAAAAGACGTCCTTGACTACTGGCGCCAACGGGTGCGTAGCGAGGTGTGAGCGAGGGGTGTTTATGTTGGAAGGACTGCCGTGGTAAACAAGTTCGACCTTTTGCAGGCAAGAGATGCCACGGCCTGCAAGGTTCTCTGGGGAGTTAGATAGGCATGGCCAAAACAGCATTGATCACCGGCGTGACAGGACAGGATGGTTCCTACCTGGCCGAGTTTCTCCTGGAGCAGGGCTATCACGTCGTCGGTATGGTGCGCCGCACCAGCACCGTGAATTTTGGACGCATCGATCATATCCAGGAGCGCCTGACCCTCGTCCAGGGCGACCTCCTCGATCAGACCTCCCTGATCGACATCATGCAAGAGTACAAACCTGACGAGGTCTACAACCTGGCTGCACAGAGCTTTGTGCCAACTTCGTGGAAACAGCCAGTACTCACCGGCGAGTTCACCGCCATGGGCGTGACCCGTATGCTTGAAGCGATCCGCAACGCCGCGCCTCAGGCGCGCTTTTACCAGGCCTCGTCGAGCGAGATGTTTGGCAAGGTGCAGGAGGTACCGCAGAGCGAACGAACGCCGTTCTATCCGCGCAGCCCCTACGGCGTTGCCAAAGTGTACGGTCATTGGATCACGGTCAACTATCGCGAGAGCTACAACCTATTCGCCTGCTCCGGCATCCTCTTTAACCATGAGAGCCCGCGGCGGGGATTTGAATTCGTCACGCGCAAGGTAACCCATGGAGCTGCACAGATCAAGCTTGGCCTGGCGGATGAGCTGCGCATGGGAAATCTCGACGCGCGTCGCGATTGGGGGTTTGCGGGCGACTATGTGCGCGCCATGTGGCTCATGCTGCAGCAGGACGGGCCCGACGACTATGTTGTCGGCACGGGACAAACGCACACCGTGCGCGAGCTGTGCCAGTTAGCCTTCGAGTGCGTGGGCCTAAAGTGGGAGGATCACGTCGTGGTCGATCCCCAATTCTACCGCCCTGCCGAGGTCGACCTACTGGTCAGCAACCCGGCCAAGGCGCGCGAAAAGCTTGGCTGGCAGCCCGAGGTACCCTTCGAAGAGCTGATCCAGAGGATGGTCGATTCCGATATGGCTGCGCTCAAGGCAGCACACAATCTAGGAGGATGAATGACGCTTGAGATCCGGTTTGGTACTGATGGCTGGCGTGCCCGCATTGCCGAGGGCTACACCTACGACACTGTGCGCCGCTGCACGCAGGGATTCGCCGATTATTTGATCGCCCAGGGCAAAGGTGGGGAGAAAATCATCCTCGGACACGACAAGCGCTTTTCGGCCGAGTACTTTGCGATCGCGGCTGCCGAGGTGCTCGCCGCCAACAATTTTCGCGTCCTGATCACCGCCGGTCCTTCGCCGACCCCCGTGATCTCCTATTCCGTCGTTGCCAACAATGCGGTGGGGGCAGTGAACCTCACTGCCAGCCACAACCCCCCTACCGATCAGGGCTTCAAGGTGCGTGACGAAAATGGGGGGGCGATCGATCCTGCGGGCCTGCGCGAGATCGAGGCCCGCATCCCGTCGATCGAAGGAGTAAAGCGCGTACCGATTGACGAGGCGCTGAGCCGGGGCACCGCGTCTTATTTTGACCCAGCCCCTGCCTACCTGGAGCAGATCGGCCGCCTGATCGACGTACAGCCGATCAAGGACGCCGGTTTTACCATCCTCGTCGACGCCATGTGGGGCAATGGCGCCGGTTGGTTCCCCAAGATCCTGGGCGGTGGCAAAACGCGCATCGTCGAGATTCACAACGAACGGAATCCCCTCTTCCCCGACATGCTGCGCCCCGAGCCGATCCCGCCCAACATCGACGCAGCACTCCAAAAAGTGCGTGAGATCGGCGCCGACGTGGCGATCATCAACGACGGCGATGCCGACAGAGTGGGTGTTGGCGATGAACAGGGCCATTTCGTCAATCAGCTTCAGGTGTACGCCCTGCTTGCCATGTACTTTTTGGAGGTGCGGGGCGAGCGGGGCCCGATCGTCAAGACGTTGTCCACCACGTCCATGCTTGAGAAGCTGGGCAAGATATACAACGTACCTGTGTACCAGACAGGCGTCGGCTTCAAGTACGTCGCGCCCAAGATGGTTGAAACCAACGCCCTGCTGGGCGGCGAGGAAAGCGGTGGCTATGCCTTCCGTGGGCACGTGCCTGAGCGTGATGGCATCCTTGCTGGCCTCTATATCCTCGACCTGATGGTCCGCCTCGGCAAAACACCGGCGCAGTTGATCGACCACCTCTACAGCCAGGTTGGGGCGCACTACTATGACCGCGTCGACCGCCGCTTTCCCGCCGACGAGCGAGATACGACGCACCAGCGCATCCTCACTGCGAACCCCGCCCAGATCGGCGGCTTGCAGGTGACCGGCCTCGATACCACCGACGGTTTCAAATTCAGCC
Source organism: Anaerolineae bacterium (assembly GCA_016929795.1). The sequence continues at coordinate 9,960 of JAFGIA010000371.1, read as the reverse complement.
TTGAAGACGGCGGCTGGCTGCTCATCCGCTTCTCGGGCACCGAACCGGTCATCCGCGTGTACACCGAGACCACCCACAAGGAGCGCGTCGCCCCGATTTTGCAGGACGGACTGCGCATCGCCGGGCTGGAGCCAGGGCAGGAAGACTAGAGGTGGTGCATTGCTCATCGACACACATGCCCACCTCGACTTTCACCAGTTCGACCATGATCGCGATGCCGTGCTGCGGCGTGCACGGGACGCGGGTGTGAGGACGATCATCACGATCGGCACAGACGTCGCCACAAGCCGTGCGGCCGTCAACCTCGCAGCCCGCTACGCGGGCCTATTTGCCACCGTGGGCATGCATCCGCACGACGCCAAGGCGCTTGACGGCGAGGCCCTTGCCGCCTTGCGCGACTTGGGACGACGACCCGAGGTTGTCGCCATCGGCGAAATAGGCCTCGACTTCTACCGCGACCGGTCGCCACACGACGTACAGCGCCGCGCGTTCCGCGCCCAGCTCGCCTGGGCCGCCGCTCTTGGCAAGCCAGTCGTCATCCACGATCGGGATGCACATGATGAGGTGATGAGCATTTTAGTTGATTGGGCGGCTGGCCTAAAGCGCACACCGCTCGCCGGTCGTGCCGGCGTGCTACACACATTCTCTGGCGACGTGTCCATGGCCCGCCGCGCGCTTGCCGCAGGGTTCTATATCTCTGTGTCCGGCCCGGTGACCTACAAAAATGCGCGCGACCTGCCCGACGTCGTGCGTACCGTGCCGCTCGACCGGCTGCTCGTCGAGACCGATTGCCCATTTCTCGCGCCCGAGCCACACCGCGGCAAGCGAAATGAGCCAGCCTATGTATCTTTCGTGGCCAGTCGCATTGCCGATCTCAAGGGGGTGCCGATCGACCAGGTCGCGCGCGCGACCACCGAGAATGCCCGGCGCCTGTTTCAGCTTCCCGAGGCCGGGAAGCTACATCTGGAAGTGGAGAAGACCTAGTTGAAGACGATTCCTCTCCTGGAACCGCTGCAATCCGACCTGGATCGAGTGGAACAAAAACTCCGTGCGCCGTTCCACACCGAATATCCACAGTTAACCGCGGTTCTGCAGAGCCTGCTCGATAGTGGTGGCAAGCGGCTGCGCCCCGCGCTTGCCTTGTTGGCCGGTGGTGCCTATGCGGCCGACATCGAAAAGCTCACCTCACTGGCTGCGGCCGTTGAGATGCTGCACACGGCAACCCTGGTCCACGATGACCTGATCGACGGAGCACTGCTCCGGCGTGGCAATAGCACGCTCAATGCCCGGTGGAGCACTGGCGCCACCGTCCTGATGGGCGACTATCTCTTTGCCCGCGCCGCCAACCTGGCTGCCGAGACGGGTGATGTGCGCGTCATGACAATTTTTTCCGACACACTCATGACGATTTGCAGTGGCGAGCTGCGCCAGATCTTTGACCGCGGCAGCTTGCCTCATCTGCGGGACGATGAAGCCTGGCGGGGGGCACTGGCACGCTACGACCTGCGCATCCACGCCAAAACAGCCTCTCTCTTTGCCGCTGCCACCGAGGCCGCGGCAGTCCTGGGCAAGGCCCCAGAGGCCGAAATTGCCGCGCTCCAGGAATACGGCCACCTGCTCGGTATGGGCTTTCAGATCATTGACGACGTGCTCGACTTTCGCGGTGACGAGGGAGTGCTCGGCAAACCAGTGGGCAGTGACCTGCGCGAGGGCATTGTCACCCTGCCCGTGCTCTATTACCTGCGCGATCATCCTGATGACAACCGCGTAGCCGCGATCGTCGCAGGTGGCAGCGATGACCACATGGTGCGCCAGGTAGTCACTGCCGTGTCCAAATCGGGTGCAGTCGAGCGCGCGCTGGATCGGGCACGTGACTTTGTGGTGCGCAGCCAGGCGGCCCTTGCGGCGCTGCCCGTTGGCCAGTCGCGCGATCTGATGCACGCCCTGGCCGACTATACCATCTCGCGTGAAAAGTAGGGATTTGTGGCCGATCTCGGCGTCATCGTCGTGAGCTGGAACGTCCGCGACCTGCTCCGGCGTTGTCTCGACTCGATTTTTACCGGGGCTGGCGACCTTGAAATCGACGTCGTCGTCGTCGACAATGCGAGCACCGATGGCAGTGTCGCCATGGTGCGGGCCGAGTTCCCCCAGGTGCGACTCGTCGCCAACGACAGAAACGTCGGCTTTACCACCGCCAACAACCAGGGACTGGCCCTCGCCCGTGGGCGGCATCTGCTCCTTCTCAACCCAGATGCCGAGATTGTTGGCGACGCACTGTCTACCATGGTCGATTACCTCGACAACCATCCTGCCACCGCGGTCGTGGGACCACGGCTTGCTTACCCAGACGGCAGCCTTCAGCCATCACGCCGCCGCTTTCCAACCTTTGCGACTGGCCTGATCGAGAGCACAGTCATCCAGGAGTGGTCGTCCGACAACCAGGTTCTGCGCCGATACTATCTTGCCGACGTCGCCGACGACGTGATCCAATCCGTCGATTGGCTCGTCGGCGCCTGCCTTGTTGTGCGGCGGGCAGCCTGCGAGCAGGTAGGTGGCCTCGATGAGCGCTTTTTCATGTATTTTGAAGAGCTTGACTGGTGCCGCCGCTACAAGGCTGCTGGATGGGATGTTGTCTACCTGCCCACCGCCACCGTCATCCACCACGAAGGCAAGAGCAGCGAACAGGTAATCGCCGCGCGCCACATCCACTTTCAAAGCAGCAAAGTGCACTACTTTCGCAAGCACTACGGCCGGCTGCAGGCATCCTTTCTGCGCGCCTTCTTGCTATCGACCTATGTCTACCAGCTCCTGCGCGAGGGGGGTAAGTGGCTCGTAGGCCACAAGCGGCCCCTCCGCGCCGAGCGCGTCCGCGCCTACCGCCAGGTACTGCGCTCCCGGCTGCGAGGGAATGCGGCGTGAAGGTACTCTTCATCACCGGCGAGTTCCCGCCCATGGAGGGCGGCATCGGCGACTATACGCGCACCCTCGGGCAGACACTCGCCGCCGGCGGGTGCGATGTCCACGTCCTGACCTCCATGCAGGCAAGTCCTGTGCCTGGCTTGACCGTCCATCCCCTTGTGGAGCAATGGGGCTGGGGCTTCTGGCGCATCCTGCGCACCCTTGTGCGGCGCGAGCGGCCTGCCGTCGTCCATATTCAGTACCAGGCTGCCGCCTACGCCATGCACCCTGCCGTTAACCTCCTCCCACGTTGGTTCCGTGCTGGCCCTCGCTCGCACCCGCACCGGCCGCGGTTCGCCGTCACCTTTCACGACCTGAGGGTGCCCTACCTTTTTCCGAAGGCAGGTCCTCTGCGTCGTCAAGCCATCCTCGAGCTGGCACGCAGCAGTGATGCCACAATCGTGACGAACAGAGAAGATTACGATCGGCTGTCGCGCGACCTCAGTTCCGCCGCCCGCCCGCCAGCGCTCATTCCCATCGGCTCTGCCATCACACCCCACCTCCTGCCAGGGTACGACCGTGACGCATGGCGTGCCCGCTATAGGGTGAGCCCCGGCGAGCTGCTCATCTGCCATTTTGGCTTCATCAACGCGCGCAAAGGGGTCGACACACTGCTTGACGCTCTCCACCTGCTCACCACCTCGCACAGCGACGAGGTCAGCGTGTGCCTGCTGATGATGGGCGGGCGCACCGGCGCCAGCGACCCGACCAACGTCGCCTTTCTGGAGCGTATCGAGGCGCAGATCGAGCGCCTTGACCTGGGTGACAGGGTGCACTGGACCGGCTATCTGCCCCCCGAGGAAGTGTCGGCGTGTTTTGCCGCCGCCGACGTCTGCGCCTTTCCCTTTCGCGACGGCGCTTCCTTTCTGCACAGCAGCTTTCACACCGCCCTCGTCCACGGTGTGCCGATTGTCACCACCCAGCCGCGCGTCCACCTGCCCGAGCTAGTCGACGGCGAGAACATGCTCCTCGTGGCGCGCGAGGATGCCCCGGCCCTGGCACACGCGCTGCTTCGCCTGGCAGGTGACCCGGTGCTGCGCACCCGCCTGGGCGTCGGCGCCCAAGTCCTATCGACGTCATTTCGCTGGGATCAGATCGCCGCGGATACCCTCGCCCTCTACCACGACCTGGACGCCGGCTCTTGAGCTTTCCGCGCAATGGAGGTAGAATCGATCCCGGAGGAACTATGCTCGAGCGCCCGCGGATCCTATTGCCAGTCACCATCCTGATCTACCTTGTGTTGGGCACCCTGTATGCCATCTACACACCCAACTGGCAGGCGCCTGACGAGCCTGCCCACTACAACTATATCCGCACGCTGGCTGAGGAGCACCGGTTTCCCATTCTCAAGCCAGGGGACTATCCGGGTGCCTACCTCGAAGAGATCAAGGCCGCGCGCTTTGCGCCAGAGTTGAGCATCGAGCCGATCCGCTACGAATTTCACCAGCCCCCCCTCTATTACATCCTCGCCGTGCCAGTATATGGACTATTTGGCGGCGCGCTCTTGCCCTTGCGCCTCCTATCACTGCTCTTTGGCGCGCTGCTCCTGCCTGTCGTCTATCAGACCGTGCGGCTCTTGGTACCGGCGCGCCCTCTGCTCGCCCTTGGCGCGACAGCCTTTGTTGCATTTCAGCCCATGCACATAGCCATGTGCGCGGCGGTGAACAACGACTCGCTCGCAGACCTGCTGCTTGCGGTGGGGGTGCTCTTTTGCGTCCGGTATGTCAGACTTGAGGGCGGCACAGTCATAGACCGCCCGGGCGACACTTGGTTCCGGCCGCAGCACGCGCCGTCTCGATCGAGATGGGCTCTCTCCGAACCGCAACGCGACCTGGCGTTTCTCCTTAGCGTCACCACCGGGCTGGCATTCGTGTCCAAGTCCTCCGTCTATATCCTTCTTCCCCTGGCACTGGCTGCTATTGCTGCACGACATCTGTGGCTCGACAAGTCCAACGAGGTGCGGCGCCCCGTGCTCGCCGCAGGGCTCTACCTCCTACCGTCAATGTTGATGGCCCTGCCGTGGTGGCTGCGCAACGCCGCCATCTACGGCGGCCTCGACATCCTCGGCCTTCATAGACACAACCAAGTGGTTGCCGGCCAACTGCGCACAGCCGACTGGGTGGCACAGAGAGGGTTCACACAGTCGATCAACGATTTTGGCCTCATATCTTTCCGCAGTTTCTGGGCCCAATTTGGGTGGATGGGCGTCCTCATCGACGAGCGCCTCTATCAGGCGCTGGCCATCTTGTCCGCTCTGGCGCTGATCGGCCTTACCTTGTGGGCGATCCGCGCCTGGCACCATCGCCTCAGCGTGCCTGCCTGGCAGTGGGCGGCCGCCGGCATGGTCGGCCTGCTTGCCCTGCTGGCTGTGGCCAGTTATGCCTGGTATAACCTCAACTTCTGGCAACCACAGGGGCGCTACCTCTTTCGCGCCCTGTTGCCCATTGGCTTTGCCTTTGCACTTGGCTGGCGAGAGGCGATCCGCCGAGAGCGCGCGGTACTCGTGTCAGGAGTACTGCTCGCGGGCGCGGCGCTGCTGCGCCTGGCAGGCGTGCTGCCCAACTGGCCTCTGCTCATGGTCGTCGCCCTCATCGTCGCACTCCTCGCCCATCGTGTTTTGCCTGCTGCCTGGGATTCACTGGTGCACGCCGTTCCTTACCTGCTGCTTATGATGCTCGCTGTCGCCAGCCTCTTTTTCTTTATCGTGCCCCAACTACAGCCATGAATCAACACATTGCAACTGGCATCGCCCCTGTCGACTTGCACGTCCACTCGACCTGTTCAGGAGATGGTGTGTCGACCATCGCCGAGCATGCCCAGCAGGCTGCTCGACTTGGCCTGCGTGCCATCGGCTTTTGCGAGCACGCCGACTTTGACCCGCGCGACCGGAGCTATCGCACGCTCGATCCCACGCGCTACGACCGCGAGCTAGATGCTGCACGACTCCTCGCCACCGGCGTCGACTTTTCGCAGGGAGTCGAAATCACCTACCAGGCCTCGCGCGAGGACGAGATCCATACTTGGCTTGGTGAGCGGACGTGGGATTACGTCGTCGTTTCGGTGCACCTCGTTGACTTTGCTGATGGCTGGACGATGGTTTCAGAGGCACGTGCAGTTCAAGACTATTACTCCACCCACACACAACAAGAGTCGTACCAACCCTACTTTGAGGAACTGCGCCGCGCAGCACGCAGCGGGCTGGGCGCTGTACTCGGCCACTTTGACCTGGTCAAGCGCTATGGGGCTGCACACTATGGCGCGTTCGACCCTGCAGACCTGGAACAAGAGATCCGCACTGTGCTGCATGTGGCTGCCACAGCCGGGATGGCGATCGAGATCAATACCTCGGGCCTGCGCCAGGCGCCTCGGGAGCCCTATCCCGGACTGCAAGTGCTGCGCTGGTTTCGCCAGGAGGGCGGCCGCCTCGTCACCATCGGATCCGACGCCCACCAGGCCTCCGACCTCGCTGCCGGCACCAGCCATGCACTCGAGCTAGCTCGCGCTGCCGGCCTCACGCTTGTCACGTCTTTTCACCACGGACAGGTACGCGGCTACCTGGACCCGCACGACTTGTAAGGAGGACCCATGATCTATGACCGCGAGACCCTGGAACGACTGGAAGACCAGGGGCTGGCACCGTACGGTGTGCGCAGCGCCGACAGCCGGGGCCGCACCTACCCCGAACCCGAGCCTGCCTACCGCACTGCCTTCCAGCGCGACCGGGATCGCATCATCCACAGCTCGGCATTTCGTCGTCTCGAATACAAGACACAGGTGTTTGTCATCTCGGAGGGAGACTATTATCGCACGCGCCTCACCCACACCCTCGAGGTGGCACAGATTGGGCGTACCATCGCGCGCGCCCTCGGCGTCAACGAGGATCTGGCCGAGGCGATCTGCCTGGGCCACGACCTGGGACACCCTGCCTTTGGCCATTCGGGAGAGGAGACACTGAATGAGCTAATGGAGGGTCATGGTGGGTTCGACCACAACCGCCAGACTCTGCGCATCGTCACCCAGCTCGAGCACCGCTACCCCGACTGGCCCGGCCTGAACCTTACCTACGAGGTGCGTGAGGGTCTGGTCAAGCACGAGACCGAGTACGACGTCAGCGACGCCACTGGCTTTGAACCGCACCTCTCCTGCTCGCTCGAATGCCAGATCGCGAACGTGTCTGACGAGCTGGCCTACACTGCCCACGACCTGGACGACGGGCTGCGTGCCGGCCTGATCATCTTGCCACAGCTTCGCCAGGTCGGTGTGTGGCAGGACGTGGTGGCAGACCTCGATCTCGAGCCCTGCCTGGAACTAGACGAGGTAGATCGCCACCGCGCCATTCGTGCGCTCATCGGCTGGGGCGTCTCGGATGTCATCTCCACGACCTCGCGCCGCATCGATGCCGAGGGCATCGACTCGGTGCAGGCACTACGGGCGCGCGGCAAGCCGATCATCGGCTTTTCGCCAGATGCGCAGGCACGCCACGCTGAGTTAAAACTCTTTCTCTACAAGAATCTCTACCGCCATTGGCGATTGATGCGTATGGCGGCCAAAGCGCGGCGAGTGCTCATCGCCCTGTTCGAGGCTTACACCCACGAATCGGGGCAACTGCCACAGGTCGTACAGAACCGGATCGCCGACGCCCGCGAGCCGATGGAGCGCATCGTGTGCGACTACCTGGCTGGCATGACTGACCGCTTTGCCCTCGACGAATATGCGCGCCTGTTCGACCCGATGGTCCGAGTTTGATGCCCGGGCGCAACTCTGGCACATCTCCGACGTAGAGTAGAGTGGTTGCCAGGAAGCGAATTTCCTGGTATAATTCAAAAGGCTCAAAACAAGGAGGGAGAAAAATGGACATTGGAAAAGCATTTGGATTCGTCTTTGAGGACAAGGACTGGATTGTCAAGCTCCTCATCGCAGCCGGCATTCTGCTAGTTGGTATCCTCTTCTCGTGGGTGCTCCTCATCCCGGCCATCATCGCATCGGCGTTGTTGGCGGGCTATGCGCTCGAGATCACACGGCGCGTGATCCGCGGGCAGTGGGATGGCTTGCCCGAGTGGGAAAACTGGGGGGAGCTGATCGTAGACGGCTTGAAGGTGCTCGTCATCAGTTTTGTGTATGCCCTGCCGGCCATCCTGGTCAGCCTCTGCCTCAGCTTGCCGGCTGCTGCCGTGGCAGAAGACGCCGAGGGCCTGAGTGTGGCACTCAACCTGTTCAGTAGCTGCCTCACTATCATCTGGTCGATCGTCATCTCTGTCTTGTTGCCGGCTGCCATCGCTCTCTTTGCTGCGACGAATGACTGGACCAGGGCGTTCCGTTTTGGTGAGGTCGTTACCCTCGTGCGTGACAACATCGGTCTCTACCTGATCACCTTCCTCATGTCGTGGGTGGCATCGTTCGTGGGCGGCCTCGGCATCCTGGTGTGTGGCATCGGCTGGCTCGTGACCGCGCCCTACGCGCAGTTTGTCACCGGGCACCTATACGGCCAGGCTTACGTTGAAGCCACGGGCGGGGTCACGGCTCCCGTCGCCCCTATCGAGCCGCTTGTCGAAGACATGCTCGACCTGGACGACGACGAGGAAATCCTGTAGCTCGCAACCTCGCGGAGCCCGGTTGCAAGATGCAACGTGTTGCATCTGCAGTCGGGCTCCCTGTCAAACCGGAGGAGCCATCATGTTTTGCCCTCAATGCGGCGCGCACAACGAGGATGAAGCCATCTACTGTGGTGAATGCGGTGCAGTGTTGGACGCGGATACCGCGGCATCTGTCAGGCAGTACCCCATCGAGGATGAGGCGCACGAGACGCCGGACCTGTTCGAGGATCTGGATGACGTAATCGAGATAGAAGCGGAACAAGTGCCGGCGACCAGGCTCTCCACACCCCCCATGCCTGCCCGCCTGGCGGCGACCACTCCAACCACAAGTGGACTTGCCATCGCCTCGCTCTTGCTCGGGATCGGTGGGCTCACGTTCCTGCCGCTGCTCGGGAGCATCGTCGCCATCCTCCTCGGGTACATGGCACGCACCGATATCCGCCAGCGTCCAGCCGAGCTGTCGGGCGACGGGCTCGCCCTCGCCGGCATCGTCATGGGGTGGATCGCCGTTGGCCTTGCCATCCTTGGCCTGATCTTGGGCGTCGGATTCGGTATCTGTGCACTCTGCGCCGGATTTGGCGCCGAGTGGTAATGGCCCGCATACGCCGGTAACTGCTGCTAGGTAGGAAGGAACTAGCGACGTGGATGGACTCCTGAACATCTTTACAGCATTCGGCCTGTCGTCGTCAGCAGGCCTGAATGCCTACCTCCCGTTGTTCATGGTAGCCCTCATCGCCCGCTCTACTGACTTGATCACACTCAGCCAACCGTGGGACGTCCTCGAAAACGGGTGGGTCATCGGCGCACTCGCGGTGCTGCTCGTGATCGAGATATTCGTCGACAAGGTGCCCGCCATCGATACCATTAACGACACCATCCAGACCTTGGTGCGCCCTGTAGCCGGCGCCATCCTCTTTGCATCCAGTGCCGGCATCATCGGCGAAACGCACCCCGTCCTCGCCGTGATCTGTGGTCTCATCCTGGCCGGCGGTGTCCACGCCGTCAAGGCCACCGCACGGCCTGTTGTTACCGGGACGACCGGTGGCTTGTTGAATCCGGTGATCAGCCTCATCGAGGACGTGATCGCCTTTATCGTGTCCCTGCTCTCCATCCTGGTACCGGTGCTGGGCTTGCTGGTATTGATACTGGTCGTCGTCTGGCTCATTCGCCGCCGCAGGCGGCAGGACGTCGCCTGGCCGGCAGGATGGTAATCTCATCAACACTGGAGGAACAAGATGGACGATCGACAAGTTGACATCTACAACGATGAATCGGCTGAGGACCCCAAGGAAGGGGAATATGCCGAGACGTACGAAGAGACGTACGAGGCCCCATATTACTACGAGCAGCCCCCTGCCAGGCGAGGCATGAGTCCATGGCTTATCGCCCTCATTGTCGTCCTGGCTCT
>JAFGIA010000370.1 GCA_016929795.1 Anaerolineae bacterium | reverse complement strand
CCGGCCGCACCAGGTGGTGGCGTATGGACCGCCTGGGGAAACGGCGCCGGCGGTGCCGCTGCTCGAGGACCGGGGGCTGGTGGATGGGCAGCCGGCGGCGTACGTCTGCCGGGATTTCGCGTGCCAGGCGCCGGTGACGGAGGTGGAGGGGCTGCAGGAGCAACTCGAACAGCGCTAATCCTCTTATCACAGGTGGAGTGTTCTCATGACTACCGGGTTCCCACGGAAGGCATGGAGATGACCCACATCCTCGTCGCGCGGGACGTCGAGCGCTCCCCACGCATCCTACCGCAACGTGTTGGGGGCCGAGGTGTATCGCGAGAATGGCGGCCCATGATCCAGATGGCAGCGCCCAGGGTACCGCAGTCGCCGCCGCTGAGGCCGATCCCCCAGCGAACCCTGAAGACATCACCGCGTGCGCGTCGCCGGATCCCAACTGCAGGGCGACCACGGCCACACAGCCTACGGGCGCGCAGGGCGGTTTTATTGACAGTTCGTCACACACCGCCAACCCAAAGTATGGTCATCGAACAAGCTGCAGAAGGGAAACTTGGCACGTGGTTTGAACCGTGGTATACTTTATCGGATCGTCACTCCACGCGACGTCAGCTACTGCTTTGCAAGTTGAGCGCGCGAGACTCAAGGGGGAGTTGTCAGTGAAGGCAATCTGGTTCCACCATCTCCGCTGGCGCATCGCGCTGCCCTACGTCTTTTTAATCCTGGTCGCTACGCTGGGCTTGACGCTCTATGTCTCAGACCAGGTACGCCAGGTGCGCCTGGCAGACCTTGCCGCACAGCTTCTGGCCGACGCCCGCCTACTCGCCGGTAGCGTCGCCCCGCTCCTCACGGCAGACACGAGTTCCGAGGCACTGGACGAGATGGCGCGGAGCTGGGCGGAGCAGCTCGAAGCACGGGTGACGATCATAGGCGGTGATGGCGTGGTCGTGGGCGAGTCGCACGAGAATCGGGCACAGATGGACAATCACCTGCTGCGGCCCGAAGTCCAAAGTGCCTTGAACACCGGCCACGGCAGCAGCCAACGCTACAGCGCGACGCTCGGCTATGAGATGATGTATGCCGCGGTGCCGGTTCAATCGAGTACGGGACAGATGCTGGGCGTGATGCGCGTGGCGCTGCCTTTGCGCCAAATCGAAGCCGGCGTGCGCAACTTGCGCCAGAACATTCTCCTCGTCGGGCTCGTGACGGCCCTGCTGGCCGCCCTGCTGGCGGTCCTCATCGCCGAGCGCACTACCCGGCCCGTACGGCAATTGACCGGCGTGGCCGAACGCATGGCAGCCGGTGACATGAGCGCTCGCCTCCTTCCTTCATCCCATGACGAGGTCGGCCAGCTCACCCGCGCCTTTAACCACATGGCCGACCAGATCCGTCAGCAGGTATCGACCCTGGCCGAGGAGCAGGAACGGCTTGCCGCGGTCCTCGATCACATGGCTGACGGCGTGCTGATCACCGACGCTCGCGGCCAGGTTCGGCTGATCAATGCCGCCGCCGCTCGCCTGTTGGACACGAGCGAGGAAGGAGCATTGGAGCGCTCCTTCAGCCAAGTGGCGCCGTATCACCCCCTCATCGACTTGTGGAGAGCGGCTCGCGAGCAGGGCGAGGAACAGGTTGAAATGATCGAGATCAGCCACCACGGGCTCTTTTTGCAGGCCATCATCACGCCGTTTCCTGAGACAGAAGTAGACGGCTACCTGGTCATCCTGCAGGATCTGACCCGCATCCGCCGCCTGGAGACTGTGCGCCGCGACTTTATCAGCAACATATCTCACGAACTGCGCACGCCGCTGGCCGGGTTGCGGGCGCTGGTCGATACCCTGCGCGGCGGCGCGATCAAGGACCAAAAAGCAGCCAAAAGGTTCCTGAAGCGGATGGATGCCGAGGTGGACGCCCTCACGCAGATGGTGGAGGAGTTGCTGGAGCTGTCGCGCATCGAATCAGGTCAGGCTCCGTTGCGCGTGGCGCCCACCTTGGTGTCCGAGGTGCTGATCCCACCGGTGGATCACTTACAACCTCAGGCCGAGCGCGCCGGATTGGCGCTCAAGATCGAGGTGCCGCCCCGGTTGCCGCTCGTCTCGGCGGACGTCGATCGCGCGCGGTTGGCGCTGACCAACCTCGTGCACAACGCCATCAAGTTCACGCCGCCAGGGGGGCGCATCACAGTCGCGGCTCGGCAGGATGGGAGCGACGTGGTCTTGTCTGTGCAAGACACCGGTGTCGGCGTCGCTGCGGCCGATCTGCCGCGCATCTTTGAGCGCTTTTACAAGGCCGACCGGGCGCGCAGCGGCGGCGGCACCGGCCTGGGCCTGGCGATTGCCAAGCACATCATCCAGGGCCACGGCGGACGCATCTGGGTCGAAAGCGTCGAGGGTCAGGGCAGCACGTTCTACCTTACCCTCCCGATCGCCGTCGAGCGCTGACCACCCGGCAGATAGTCCCCGTGACCCTGCTCGAAGGTGAGGTTGGCCGGCTTGTGCACGAAACCAGTCTGCCCACTCTGGGTGCAGATGGCCCTTGAGCCGGATTTGCTCGCGAGATCGTTAACAAGACGTTAACAATTCGAAAACCTATCCTTAACACACAGCGCGTACCAT
>JAFGIA010000055.1 GCA_016929795.1 Anaerolineae bacterium | reverse complement strand
TGCAATGCCCGTGTCGGCTTCGATCCGGGCTGCCAGCGCCTCGATGTCTGCCAAAGAGAAGGAACTATCCGTTCCTGCAGGCCGTCCCAGGGCGATGGTATCGATGCTTTCTTCTCGCGCTACGGAGATCAGGGCATCCAACAGGGTACCGCGGCGCACGACCATCTCTGCCTGCACCCCTTGCACCTGCGCCCGCTCGACTGCCATGGCGAGGAGGAACTCGCCCAAACGTTCCATTTCCAACATGACCACCTCAGGACGCACGCCCCGTGCGGTCAAGCGTAGAAACTCGACGTCCACGACATAGAGAAAGACGATGGTCGCGTCTGTCTTTTTCGCCATGGCGATCACGGCTTCTTGTGTTCTAATGCTCGCTTCACCGCCGCGGGTTGCACACAGTATCTTGTTCATCGCATGCAGCTCCCTAAAAGCGCAGAAATAGCCAGATCGTTCCGACGAGGACGGTGACAATCATCGCCGGGAAACCAACCTTCAAGAAGGTGAGATAGGTGATGCGATAGCCGGCACGCTCGGCGATGCCGGCTGTCACCAGGTTGGGCGACGCTCCAATCAGCGTGCTATTGCCTCCCATTGCTGCTCCCACAGACAGGGCGTACCAGAGGACACCACTCCCAGCACCGGGCACCGTGCGTGTCAGGTAGCCGACAACAGGCAGCATCGTTGCAGCAAATGGAATATTGTCGATCACGCCCGACAGGATCGCTGCAGACCAGACCAGGACAAGGATGGTTGCCGTCAGGTTGTCTCCCACCAAGTCACCGATAGCGGTTGCGATAAAGCTGATGAGGCCAACCTCTTGCAGTGCACCGACAATCATGAACAGCGCGATGAAAAACATGAGCGTCGTCCAATCAACGACCTGGAGCATCTCTTCAATGTCGGGCGACACCCAAAGCAGCATCGCAACGGCGCCAATGATGGCCGTTACGGCGGGCACCAGGTGGATGGCATCGCCGATGACAAAAAAGACGAGCATGATGCCAAAGACGATGGCCGCCTTGGCCAGTTTTCTCGGTTGCGTAATGCGCGCACTCTCTCGCAGCCGGTCGCGCATCGCGTCCGACAAATTGCCACCCGCCGCAGCAAAGGAGCGGCGGTAGGCGAGCACGACGTAGATGATGAGCACAATGAGTGCCAGTACCACACCAGGGGTCAGGTTGATCAAAAAGTCGTTGAACCCGAGGCCGGCGTACGAGCCGATCAAGATGTTGGTCGGCGTGCCAATGAGGGTGCTGATTCCCCCAATGTTGGAGGCGAGTATCTCGGGGATGAGCAGTGACAGAGGGTTGATGCCAACGGTCAGGGCGACCTGGACCGTGATGGGTGCCATGAGCAGCATCGTCGTCACATTGTCGAGCAGCGCGGAAGCAACTGCCGTGATGGTGATCAGGATCGTGACCAGCAGCCACATCTTACCACCCGACATTCGGTAAGCCTGGTAGGCCATCCATTGAAAAATCCCGGTCTCTTCGATAACCGCGATGACGATCATCATGCCCATCACCAAAAAGACGACGTCGAAATCAACATAGCCAAGTGCCCGCTCAAAGTCAAAGATGAACAGGTTGGGGTTGATCGCCCCGCCGACAAAGCTCACGCCGAGCACAATGGATACGCCCAAGAGCGCCGCCGTCGTTTTGTGCAGCCTCTCGAGGGCGATCAACCCCAAGACCAGGGCGAAGGAGAGGGTAGCAACCCAGAAGCCGGCAGTGACACGCCGTTCTAGCATGACGTCCGGCAGGCGGACCGAGGCCGGCTGCACGGCTGGATCCGACAGCTCTACCACGTACTCTGGCGCCAGATCTACGTCGACCGATTCAAAATGCGGACGATGGATCGCGACGGTAATGGTTTCGAACGGCCTGGAAGGCAATTCGAGCAAGAAAGTGCCATCTTGCTGACTCGTTGTCTTGGCGACGGCAGCATCGAGCTCGTCGACGAATGCCGCAACGTCAACATCGTGCACCGGCTCTCCCAGTGGGTCGACTATTCGGCCCGAGATGCTCGGCCCCCCGACACCAGCCGGTTCTCCGGCCCACACGGATGGCAATCGTTGGGCCTGTGCAAGGCCGATCAGAAGGAGGACGAGGGTCGGCGCGACCCAGGCCCTGCACTGTCGCCATACGTTTTCCCTGTTGCGAACCGAGCAAGCTCGGAACTCGATCCAACGAATTGCTTTCACCGCGCGCAGATCCGGCCTCCAAATCCCTGCGACATAGTGCACCAACCTCATTGTCACAGCGCCGGAAAAGGCCGCCGTCTCTTGCACCCAGCGCAAACTGCTGGCGCCGGTGAGAAGAGACGTGGCTGCTGCATGTGTGCCTAGTATGAGCCAGATGGCCCGGGTGAAAAGTGCAACAACACCGGTGGCTGCCGCGACACGTAGCGTGCGAGGCTTGACTCTCCATCGCTTTTTCTGCTGTGGGGCGCACGCACCATCCTGCTGGACATTATCGTTCATGACACACCGTTGCGCCCGGGCCAGGCCCGGACCAGGAAGTTAATTCTCCGCATCCGTCGCCGGGGTCACTACCTCGACCTGCAGACCCGCGCGCAGCCCTTCCAACTCGGAGACAAACGCGTCGAACTCGGCCGGCTTGAACACGTTGCTGCCGGGACTGCGGACGGGCCGCCCCATGACCAGAATATCAACCTCCTCCTGGGCAGCGAGCTGGCGAATTTGGCGGAGAACGTTCCCCTCACGGACGACCGAGTCGGCGTGGGCCACCCCGCGGCGCTGAGCCCGATCGCAAAGGATGGACATCGTGAAATGCGCCATTTCGGTCAGCTCACGATAGACGACGCTTAGCGGCGCGACCGTGGCGTGCACCAGGAACTCGGCATCCATGACACGAAAGAAGATCAGATGCGCATCGTGCTGCAAAGCGAGATCGATTGCACGTGTCACCGTGTCTCGGCTCTCCGGTCCCCCGCGCACGGCGCACACAACCCGGCGTGGCACGTCAGCAACCATCCCTCCCTCCTTTGCTTCCTTCCCAGACTCCTCAAAGATCGATCTTGATAATTCAGTCGTTTACCCGGGCAGCTACCACACGGTGCGACTTTACAACACCAGGAAGCGGATCAGCAGCCAGATCAGCGCCAGGGATACTGTCAGCAACAGTGCCGGGAACCCTTTCTTGAAGAAATAGACATAGGTGATGGGATGCCCGGCACGCTCGGCGATGCCCGCCGTGACCATGTTGGCCGAGGCACCGATTAGAGATCCGTTGCCGCCCATCGCAGAGCCCACCGAGAGACAGTAGAAGAGCACCTTGCCGTTGGCGCCCGACACCGTGGTCGACAGATAGCCGACGACGGGCAGCATCGCGGCAGTGAATGGGATGTTGGCAATCACGGTCGACAAGATAGCACTGAACCAGGTGATAACGAGGATAGCGACAACGAGGTTGTCGCCGATGAGGTTCCCAATGGCAGTGGCGATCAGACTGATGAGACCAACCTCCTGGATAGCACCGACGACGATGAACAAGCTCATAAAGAACACGAGTGTTGTCCAGTCGACAGATTCGATCATCTCTTCGATATCGGGCCGGATCCAGAGCATAAGCGCGGTGGCACCCATCAGCGCAGTGACTGCTGGCAACAGGTGAATACGCTCGCCAAAGACAAACAGGAGTAGCATGGCGGCACCAATCCAACCAGCTTTGCGCAGATGCTCGGGCTCGGTGATCTTGGCACGCTCAGCCAATCTGTCCAGGAGCATGGCCGACGTCCCATCGCCGACGGGGGCATGCAAGCTCTTGCGATAGACAATCTCACTATAGATAACGAGGCCAACCATCGCCAGCAGTACACCGGGGGTCAAGTTCTTTAAAAAGTCGTTGAACGAGATGTTGGCGTACGAGCCGATGAGGATGTTGGTTGGTGTGCCAATCAGGGTACTGATACCGATGACGTTCGAGGCCATGACCTCCGGCATCAACAGAGCCAGGGGGTCGATGCCGAGTGCGAGCGCGATCTGGATGCTAATCGGCGTCATGAGCAGCATCGTTGTGACGTTATCTAACAGGGCCGACGCGACACCGGTAACAAGCATGAGGATCGGCAGCAAGAGCCACAGCCGACCTCCTGACGCCCTGTAGGCAGCAAAGGCAAGCCACTGGAAGAGGCCGGTGCGCTCAACGACTGCGATGACGATCATCATGCCCATGATTAAGAAGATCACGTTCCAATCGATGTACTGGATCGCGCGCTGGAAGTCAAAGATGAACAGACCTTCAGACACCGGACGACCGAGGTAGCTGATCGCAAAGATGAGCGACGCGCCGGCAAGGGCCGCGAGGGTGGTATGCACCTTGCCGGTGGCGACGATCAGGAGCATGCCAGCAAAGATCACAGCTGCAGCCCAGAAGGCAGGGGTGACGGCGCGCAGTAGGATGGTATCAGCCAAGACCACAGATTCGTGTAGCCGCAGGGCGTGCACCTCAGTGG
Organism: Anaerolineae bacterium; assembly: GCA_016929795.1. The sequence continues at coordinate 961 of JAFGIA010000055.1, read as the reverse complement.
TGCCCAGCACGACGACCGTTTCTTCAAAATGAGGGCGGTCGATCTGAAGCGCGAGGGCATCGGGTACCGGTTCCGGAACAGGAATCGCGTAACGGCCGTCGGCCTGGGTAACTGCCCCTGAGAGTACCTGGTCGCCGGCGAGTAGTTGTACATCGGCCTCAGCCACGGGGACGTTCTGCGTGTCTTCCACGCGGCCGGTAATCAGCAGATCGGCAGGCGGCTCCTGGGCCGCACTGCTAGCCCTGCCATAATAGCAGAGTGCAAGGCTCACCGCGAGCAGCAAGACGACCATCAGCCACCAACGCACGTATCCTCTCATGATGTTTCATCCGCGGACAGGATGATCTGTGCACCCGTTTGCTCTTCCGTCTGTGTGATGAGCTGGTGCAGCAGATCCCGAGTAAACAGGCTCTCCTCCTGCTGTAAGCGAGGCCGGCCGAGGATGAGATAGTCGGCTTCGATCTCGTTGGACAGTTTCACAATCTCCTCGCCCACGTCACCATGGCGCACTATACCGTGTGCAACGATGCCTCGTGAGGATGCTTCTGCCTGGGCAGATAACAGAATGAACTCGCCCATCTGGTGCATCTCGTGTGAGATGGTCTGTACGCGCGTGCTGCTTGTATGCGCCAAAAAGTCTAGATTGACGACGTACAGGAAGTATAGGGGCAGCCCCGTTGTCTGTGCAAGCTCGATCGCCCTTACGATCGTCGACTTGCTGGCAGGTCCGCCCCGGATCGCCGCCAAGATCCCACTCATTCCCTCCCTCCTTGTAGTGTCCCGTCTCATTGTAACATAGAATTGCCCTCTGTCCAAGAAGCCGTTTGCCGTTTCTTCGCGCCTCTGGTACAATGGGGCAGTAAGCGCGGGCAAGGAACTTGTGCTAGAATGAGAGCGTCTGGAAGGCGATGAGACGAGGACAGGTGGAAGAGCAACAGATCCGGCCACGGCGCCGCCCGGC
>JAFGIA010000369.1 GCA_016929795.1 Anaerolineae bacterium | reverse complement strand
GCGAGGAACCATGATCTCGTATTCGTCTGTGCAGTGGTGCCCGTATTCCTGCAAAAAGGCATCGATCTGTTGGGCAATCGCTGCTCCCTGGGTAAAATCGTGCCAGGCAATGGCACCGTGCGCCGGATCGTATGTCGAAAGGTAGGAGAGAAGCGCCGGGTCTTTCCGGATCTCTGTGGCAATGCGCCACAATCTCGGCGCGATTTCTGCGGTTTTGATGCCCTCCAACCCGGTAACGAGATCGTTGACCGGAACGTCGTGGTCTGCCCATCGCTCTATGAAGGCGTGGAGACTGGCCAAAGAACTGACCGCCATGCCGTTGACACTGTTGTAGAGTTGGTAACAATCGTGCGCTACTTTGCCGAGTTCCGCCTGGGTCTGGAGTAGCTGCTGGTCTATCATGGCAGCAAGATCGACCTCTTGTCGTTTCCTCGCTTCCTGCTCGATGCGCGGAAACGCTGCTTCCAGTTTTTTCCCAGCGCCCTGTGAGGAGCGCACGGTACGCAACAAGCCGGGCAGGCGACGCACGATTCTGCCCCAGTGATACTTTTCCGCTCCTTTGTCGGGCGGCACAGTCAGCCTGGTGCCGAGTGACGTTTCTGCGAACGAACGCGGCAATCCCACAATATTGGAAAGAACGTGCACCAGAGCGCCTTCGTTAAAGTATATGCGTCCATAAAACAGATCGAAGAACCGGTACCGATCCAGATTGGGGATTTTCAGGCCTTCGAGCGTCGCCTGAATAGAGGTGTTCATGCTCTTTTTGGACGTGGACCACAGCAGCGGGCTAATGACTCCCGGAAACACTTCTCCTACGTTGGCCCGTGTCCACAAATCGAATGGGTGGCTCGGGACGCGTGCAAGCCATGGTTTATTGGAGAAACAGCCTTGGACCTGATCGCGGGTCATGTCACTTCCTTCACGTCAATAACATCCATCTTGCTCACCCTGTTGCCCGACTAGCTACTCGCCTGTCACAACCTCTCGGGCCTGCCCAACCCATCTCAGCAAGGGTTGCCGCTTTTTTTAATAGTCCTCTGACCACTGACATGCCAGCTCGTCGAACGCGACACTGCTCTGTTCCGCGATCGTCAGAATCCCGGCAGCCGTGTACGGCTGCTCTGTATCTCGCAACTGTGCCACCACCCGGTTGCCAATTCCGCCTGCTCTATGATGCGTCGTGCCCTCGACCCGGTCGCGCAACATCATCCCGAGCACGCAGCAGTCTCGCCGGTTAGGAGCGCCACTCTTTCCACACGGTTAGCTAGCGTTGACCTGTTCGTGTGGCTCCAAGGACTGACGGAGGATGGACCGCCAGGCAGTGCCCTTGCGTCTGTTCACATGCGTTCCCCTTTTCTTTTGTCACTCCTTGTTCGCGTAACATCCTGCGGTGCATATGCTGTGAGTGGCGTCTCACGGCCCGCACTCTATAGTGGTAAAGTGTTGTGGATTCACGGATTGTACTGGATGAAGGTCATTTCGCCAATGAGAACGAGTGCAATGCCGCCGACCCCATGAGCTAGCCAGGGCGCCAGAATGTTTCCGGTCCGCTGATGGATGTACCCGAACAGCAACCCTGCAACAAAGATAGAGATCAACCCAAGTGACGAACCGAGAGGGAGAGTTGCGGTAGCCGTGCCTTCAAGCTGGGGACAAAAGTGCCAGAGGGTAAAGAAAGCCGCGGTGAGCGCCAAGCCTCCCCACCGTCCCACCATGCTCTGAATACGAGGTTGAAGCCACCCTCGAAAGAAGAACTCCTGAAAGGGACTCATTACCAACAACCAGACCGGGAAAGCAATGGCAACTTGTACACCCCACAACGGAGGCATTGGACTATCTCGGCGAAAGAAAACGTAAGTGTAGACGCCCCAGGTCACCCCGGCCAACAGTCCCCAAATCAGAGCGGATGCAAGGTTGCGTCTCGAAAAACCGAGCGCATCCCAACTGTGTGTAAACCTCGCCCACACAAGAGGAAAGGCGATACCATAGGCAACAAAGAGGACAAAAACGGCTGGAACGATCCGGCTGACGAGCCCGAGGCCACAGAACACCGCATAGCCGCCTAGAGTTGCAGCGTGTGCTTTTCGGAGGCCTGCGACGCCTTGGCGATTGTCGTGAGCTGTCATAAGACTCTCCGTGCTCCCCAAGAGATGTTTTGTGTGAAGGCTTGGACGACGCTCTGCTTGGCCGAGTTTCCATGCTGCGTTGCCATCGTGGCACCTAATTGATCTTGACGAACTGCGCAGCTCGCTTCTTACTCCCTCGCAACGTATTCTACCATTGTTTGCGTCACAGGTCAACCATCGCCTTTCGGTAGCATTATCATTTGATTTGACACGCGATCCCGCCTTGGTAACACCGCGGTCAACCGCCCCATCGTCCACCTCTGCCGGCGCCAGATAATATCCCGACATCTTTCCTCTGCAGGATCCTCTGATTCCCTGTGACCAGCCTTTTCCCAGCGCCAGCGTCATAGCCCATCGGGAAACGGTGGCGGCCATGCGTCGTCATTCGTGGCCGATCGAAAGCGAAAGTCGCACTTTTCCCCACCTTCAGCCAACGTGGTGGTTCTCATCAGCACCTGCCCATGCGCCCGGGTCGTGACAAAGTCAAGGAAACAGAAGTAAGGCAGAAGCTCGGTCGCGCCTTGCGTCTCGTAGTATTTCTTGACGGCACACTCGACAAAGTCGTAACCGTAGTCGAACGCCTCTCCATCTCCTTCGACAAATTCCCATACCCAGTCATCACGATAGCGCCGCTCTTGGGATTTCCTGGCTTGCTCCCGTTTGTTACGAATGAACGCCGCGGTTGGCGGCTCGGAAGGGGAGAAGGGCAGTGACGAGAGTGCCCTGACCACCGCCTCATAGATCACCCCCCCTGTTTCTCGGGCAGTGCTGCCGTGCGCTTGCATGGCCCTGTAGAGCGCCAGGGTCGTCGTGGCGCGAAGGAGGTGATGGGTCAGTGGATTGTCATCGCCGCCGATGTAGGGGATCTGGGGAATCAGCAGCTCGGTCTGCTCGCGAGCTTCTTGCAGGAGCACGTCGGCGAGCTGCTCGCCGTAGTGACTCACCAGAACGGGCCGATCATTCTGCGCGTGTTCGTCGAACACCTGGAACACTCTGTCCGATATCAAAACGGCGCTTTCAGCGACGTCGTCCATTGTCATCTCTTTCTCCATCACATTCTGCGCCATGCGGTCATAGAACGTGACGCCATCTTCCATCGCCCCGGCAGTGCCTACCCTTGCGTCCATTATACACCACAGCTTCGCTGGAAGTCAACGCGCGCTTTCGGCGACTGCCGCCCCTGGCAGTATCAATTCTGTTCTGACTCGGATACATAGGCGGCCAGCAATGCGCTCGGTTCTGACCTTTTCACATCAGAGCGGGTGCCGCGCCAACGGCTTGGTTACAGCCAGGGAGGCTTGATCGCAGTTAGTTTGCACGCACGGCAGGCAGTAGCAGTATTGATGGACGCAACGTACAAAGTCCTTTCGCTCTGACCGCCCGACTGGTGATACTTGAGGTAAACAGGCAAGAAGCTCCAAAAGCGGTAGAGTACCAGTCCCATGTGGCGCCAAGAACCATGTGACCAACAAAGCCTCAGTTGTCTCAGGATTGACGCTCATGCCATTGTGCTGTATAATCCCTTTACATTGCACAAATCCCTGCAAGCATGGAAAACATGGCTTTCGAGATTCTGAGTGAAATCAGGGACATTGAGACGATCGCAGCGGGCCGGGGCGTGTACCTTCGTGGCTACCTGGAGCGCACCTATGGCACAGGGCGCTGGCGCAAGATGAAGGGCCTGGCCACCGTGCAATTGAGCAATGGTGAAATTTGTGAGGCCGAGATCCATTGGTTCGAAGCCCAAGGCATTGGTCGAAAGGACTTCAAGATCAAGAGAGTGATCCGATGAGTGATTTTGTGATCTGCATCAATAACAAAGGCAACACAGCCAGTCTGATTGTGGGCAAGGTCTACCGCAGGTTGCCAGACACAGAGGCCGAGTCACACGACCTGCTTCGAGTCATTGATGAGGACAGGTCAGAACGTGACGGCTATCTCTACCCGGCATCAATGTTTGCACCAATTGAGCTGCCAGAGGTGGCAGAGCGAGTGCTGACGGCAGCGAGTGATTGAGCCTCATAGCTGCTCAGTCTCATCTGTCGACGTCGCCGTACTCGTCGAGCCACTTCCGCGCGGTCAGAGCACGCACGCGTTCCTCGTACAACGCGTTCGGGTCCTCGATCCCGTCGAGGTTGCCTCGCATCGATTCCGACAGAAACTCGGAAAAGACTGCGCCAACCGCGTGGATCGCATCGTGCCGGTCCAATCCATCACGCATCAGCTCTCGCACTTTGGCGGCCACAGGCGTCTCGTCCCCCATCGCCACTTGATTTTCGATCGTCGAATGCACGGCAGCGTGAACTGTGGCGTTCGGTAACTGGATGCGGGCTCGCTTGTGATAGCGCAGAACCGCTTGCAGCTTCTCCTCTTCGTCACTGTTAAGCCACTGCTCCGGATCAGGCGCCACCATCGGATTGTATTTCATGTTTCCTCCTCAAGACTCACCTGGCGCAGTAATTCTAAATACGGGTCAACTTGGCTCTCGCTTGGCGCGGATTGTGATCTGCGCCCACCCAGAACCGGCGCATTCTACTGGTTTCACGTCATTCCGAGTGCCGGATTGTGATCCGGCGCGAGCGTTGGCATGCGGCGGTGTGCCATATTCAGATCGGAACATGTCCTTCTCCAATCAGCCCCTCAATCAACTCCGCCATCCGCGGCCCCACATTCTCGATGCTCTCCAGCCCCTTGCGGCCCATTGTCCGGTAGATCAGGCCCAGGTCCTGCTCGGTATCCTCAATGGCCCAGGCTGCCTTGCGGTAGGCCCACACCCGCTGCGCCGGCGCGTTGTCGAGCTCCAGCCAGTAGCACGTGTTGGCCAGCGCCTCGACGACGCGCTTGTTCAGCGCCCGCTTGTCGCCGGGGATGATCGGGCGCGGCATTCGGTCCGAGATGCCATACTGCGCGCACAGCTCGCGGACGCGCCGGCCGAGGGCGTGAGGGTCGCCGCTGCGCACGGCACCATAGGATCCGGCGGGGTACATCCGTTCGTAAAGCGGCAGTAGATCCGGGAAGCGGTCGCGCAGCACACCAAAGAAATAGTCCCGCTGCTGGTCGGCCAGCGTCAGCCCCCCGGCGACGACGAAGCGGCCGCCGTGCTCGGCCGTCGCCCGGATCGTCGCTTCCAGGTTTTCGTCGGTGTCGCACAGCCCGGGCAGGATCGGCATCATGCTGATCCCCGTCAGGATGCCGGCTTGAGCGACTGCTTCCATCGCCGCGTAGCGTCGCTCCATCTTGGGCGCCAGGTTCTCCATCTCGCGCACCCGCTCGTACGTCGGCGAGTCGGGCGCCGAGATCAGGCTGAAAAAGACCACCGACGGCGCCCGGGCGTTGATCTCTTTGATCAGATCGAGGTCCCGCAGCACCAGCGGCGAGCGCTCCAGTACCGACACCGGAAACCCCAGTTCCAGGCACACCTCCAGGATCCGCCGCGACACCTCGAACTTTTTCTCGACAGGTTGGTAATCGCCCGTGGCGATCACATCCACAGGCAGCCGGCGCAGCGCCTTGCGTAGCAGCTCCGGCGCGTTCTCCTTGACCTCGACGACGTAGCCGAAATCGTTCAGATCTTCGAACGGGCAGTATTTCCGCTCGCGGCAGTAGCAAAACAGGCACCGGTGCTGGCACCCCTTATAGGGGTAGGCAGAGTAGCGCGTCCAGAACCAATGATCTGCGCGCTTGCCCTTGTTGAGCACTGTCGTCGGGCGGTATGGGACAAACACCGTGGGCCGTGCCATGTGCTTGCCCTACAACCGCCACTCGTACAAGACGTCCGGGCACTTTTCTTCGTTCCCAGAGCCATCACTGTATGCGATCGCCGTGAACCCATGCCGCTCATAGAATCCGCGCGCCCCTTCGTTTGCTTGAAAGGCATACAGTCTGATCGGTGAACCCAACCTGGCTTTCGCCTGCTCAATAAATCGCGTGCCCAGCCCTTGCCCCACCATGCGCGGATCCAGGTAAAGTTGGTCGATCCATCCGGTCTCTCCATCGTGAGAAACTGACATCATGCCTACGATTTCGCCACCGACAAGAGCGACGGTTACGTCCGCCTTGGGGATAAGGTAGCTGG
>JAFGIA010000368.1 GCA_016929795.1 Anaerolineae bacterium | reverse complement strand
GAGATCTATCGTCAAGGCATTGCGGTGCGCGCCCTGGTGCGCGACCGGTCGGCTCCCGAGGACATCCTCGAAGTCGCCGACAGCGAAAAGATTGATCTGATCGTCATGAGCGCCCACGGACAGGGGGGGCAGGCCCGCTGGACCTTTGGCAGTGTGGCCGACAAGGTAGTGCGCCACAGCCCTTGCCCGGTATTGCTCGTGCGTTACGTATCGGATCGGAAGATTCGGTAGTGGACCTGACATCCTTCGGTGAGGCACCTCCGCTATGAGAGAGGGGGCTTTCCTTCGCTGATGCCGCCAGCACCGGAGTATAGGAGGGTGTTGAAGAATCGGAGAAGATGAGTGGGAGAGGAGGTAGATCTATGTTTGTGCGTGATTGGATGAGCTCACCCGCAGTGACCATCACCCCGGACACACCTTTGCAAGCGGCCTTGAATCTGATGCATGAGCACCGGTTCCGGCGCTTGCCGGTGGTGGACGAGAAGGGCAGGCTGGTCGGCATTGTGTCTGAGCGCGATCTTTTGTATGCCTCACCCCCACCAGCCACCCTGTTGAGTGGTTTGGAATTGAACCATGTTCTCACTGAGCTCCGAGTAGATGAGATCATGACCCGTAACGTCCTTACTGCGACGGCCGATACCTTTGTCGAGGATGCAGCCCGTTTGATGGTGGACAACAAGGTCGGTGGGCTACCGGTCGTGGACGAGGACAATCGCGTGGTCGGCGTGATCACCGAGACCGACGTCTTTAGGGCGTTCATCGAGTTGTACAGAGCTGGCCACGCGGGCCTGTATCTCGCCCTGAAGACGCCGGACAGGGCGGGGTTAATGGTCGAGCTATCGAAAGCGGTTCTGGGACTGGGGGGGCATATCTTGGGTCTCAGTTCCTCCTACGATGAGGCGACCGGCGACTATCGGCTGGTCATCAAAGGCCAGGAGATCGACAAGGATCGAGTGGTCGCACTCCTGGCATCTCTTGGTTACGAGGTGACCAGGGCTTATGAGGTATAGACGGAAAGGGGAGAAAAGACATGGCAACCAGAATTCTTGTTCCGTTGGATGGTTCACCCCTGGCTGAGCAGGCGCTCCCCTGTGCCATGACCCTGGCGCGGGGACTGGGGGCCGAACTGGTGCTGCTTCGCGCCATCTGGATCCCACCCGACATCCTGGGGATGCTGGACGAGTCTATCGTGGAGTTGAATACCATCGTGGCTCATCTGGAGGCGGAAGCCAACGGTTATCTGGGCGCGTTGATTGAGCAACTGAGGGAAGCGGGCCCGAGTGCCCGCTTTGTAGTGCGGCAAGGGCCGGCGGCAGAGACCATCCTCGACTATGCCAGTCAGGTCAACGTCGATCAGATCGTCATGGCCACACATGGCTACAGCGGCGTCAAGCGTTGGACGCACGGCAGCGTGGCCGAGCGTGTGCTGCAGGCAGCCCGCACGCCGCTGCTGCTCGTGCGCGTCGGCGAGCAGGATCTTGCCAGCGACTGGCAGCAGCCGGCGCGATGCCGCCGCATCCTGGTGCCGTTGGACGGGTCTCCTGTGGCCGAACAGATTCTGCCAAGCGTAGTCTCGGTCGCACAGGCCATGAGCGGGGAACTGGTCCTCTTTCAGGTACCGATTGCCCACGTCAGCGGCTGGATGACGGGCGAATGGTACCTTCCCATCCAGGGCGTGCTCGAGACAGCAGAGGCAGATGCCGAGGCATACCTGAGTACTACCGCCGGCCGCCTGGAGGGGCAGGGGGTCGAAGTGACGACAGCCACGGCGATTGGCTCGGTGGCGGACTGCATCGTCGAGTACGCGGCAGTCAACAACATGGACCTGATCGCCATGTGCACCCATGGCCGGACGGGCCTGGCGCGATGGGCGTTGGGCAGCGTCGCCGATCGGGTTTTGCGGGCGGGCGGTAAGCCGATCTTGTTGGTGAGGGCAGGGTGACAACCCGGCAATCGTTTAAGGAGCGAAGCCATGTTCCAGTCGCAGGCGGACGATGGAATTGAGCCTGAGGCATTGAAACGATACCTGGAAGAGCGGGCGGGCCTTCCCGTCCAGATCCACCGACTCCACGAATTGCGAGGTCAGGCCAAAGGAACGGCCGCGCTCAAGCAGTTTGGCTACGGCCGCCCGCTCCTGGTAGAGTATCGCGTCGACGACCGCGTGGTCCGGGAGGTTCTCCACCGCATTCGCCGCAATGCCTTTGGACGCGAGCGGGACGACGACCGCGTGGCGGCCGTCTGGCTCGACTTTCACACCTTCAACCGTTTGCCCCGCCACGTGCCAGCGGTGGATGTGGTCGTCCGCACCCGAGAGGGGAAGATGGAATCGATCCACTCTGCCGAGGAGCTGCTGTTGGTGACAACCTACCGGCCCGGGCATCTGTACGCTGATGACCTGGTGCGCATCCGGGACGGAGGATCGAGCCAGCCGCTGGATGCCGAGCGCGTGGTCGCGTTGGCGGCCTACTTGGCCGAGATCCACCAGGTGCAGTGCGACGAGGCCCGGCTGTGGCGGCGGCGGCTGCGCGACCTGGTCGGCCATGGTGAGGGCATCATGGGCCTCACCGATAGCTATCCCGCGGGCCTGCCCTACGTGACAGAGGCAGAACTCCGTTCGATCGAAGAGCTAGCCAACCGCTGGCGCTGGCGGCTCAAGCCGCTGAGCTACCGGCTGCGGCAGGTCCACGGCGATTTCCATCCCTTCAACCTGCTATTCGAGGAGGATGTGGAATTCCACGTCCTCGACCGTAGTCGCGGCGAGTGGGGCGAGCCAGCCGACGACGTGAGTTGCCTGACCATCAACTATCTCTTCTTCTCATTGCAGCGGGCCGGCTGCCTGGAAGGGCCATTCCGCGAGCTGCACGACCTATTCTGGGAGCACTATCTAGACCTGCGACCGGATTACGAGCTGGCGGGCGTAGTTCAACCCTGGCTCGCCTGGCGGGCCCTGGTGCTCGCCAGCCCGGTCTGGTATCCGACCATCGCCGAGGGGGTGCGGCGCAATCTGCTCACATTTGCCCGCCGAGTCCTGTCTACGGAGCGATACGACTATGGGCGGGTGAACCAATACTTGGAGGAGACCTGATGCCGGGGGCGTTTCAACCGGGCTTTGCCATCTGGCTGACGGGGTTGCCCTCTTCGGGCAAAACCACGCTGGCTCACGCGCTGAGCCGCCTGCTCCACGAGCGGGGGATCGCCGTGCAGATCCTCGATTCCGATGAGTTGCGCCGTCGGCTTACACCAAACCCAACCTACTCGGCCGAGGAGCGGGATAGGTTCTACGACATCATCACCTTCCTGGCTGAATTGCTCACGACCAACGGCGTCAACGTCTTGATCGCTGCTACTGCCTCCCGGCAGGCGTACCGCCAGGCAGCGCGGGAACGGATCGCCCGCTTTGCTGAGGTCCATGTCGAGTGCGCACCCGAGGTATGCCGCGCTCGGGATCCGAAGGGCCTCTGGGAGCGGGCGGATAGAGGTGAGATCACAAACCTGCCCGGCGCCGGGGCTCCCTATGAAGCACCCGATGCCCCCGAGGCGCATGTGGATACGGCGTGCTACTCGGCCGAGGCGGCGGCGCACCGCATTTTGGAACAACTGGATGCCCGGGGTTTTCTTGCAAGTTGAGGCGCCTTGGATCCGACGATCTATGTCCCGATGGATAGGACATGAGGAGGAAAAGAGTGGCTGAAGGCCGTGAGGCAGCTGGCGCCAAAGTCGGTCCAGTAAGATGGGAGAAATGCGGATGATAGTCAAGAACTATCGTGACGTGAGGGCCGAGCCTGTGCTCCAGGAGCCGGGTGTGACCGTGCGCTGGTTAATCAGCGAGTTGGACGAAACACCTCGCTATGCGCTGCGCCTCTATGAAATCGAGCCGTGGCTGCCCCGGTTGAGAGGGCGCAAACCACAACCCACCACTCTGCTCGACGTCCCCCAACTGCGCCCAGGTCGCCCCGGCGTC
>JAFGIA010000367.1 GCA_016929795.1 Anaerolineae bacterium | reverse complement strand
GATGGAGCTGACGGAGGTGGAAGAGCAGGTCATCGACGCGGTGGATGGCGTCAAAGACCTGTCCACGATCGCCCGCGACCTCGGCCTGACGGTGTTTGAGGCCAGCCGCGCGTTATACTGCCTGACTGCTGTCGGCGTGCTGCGCACCGCAGACCTCGACAAGATCCGCCTGCGGCGCGTGTTCCGCGAGATCGCCGAGTTGATGTGCAGCAGTACCGTGGCCTGGCGCACGTCACCCGACGACCGGTCGTGTGAGGAAGCGGTGAACGAGGCGACGCACGAGCTGCCCCTATGCCTGAATGCCGGCCGCATCGAAGATCGGAGCAAGCCTCAGCTCAGGACGGAGGAGTTGGTCGGCATATACCGCACGTTTCTCGTCAAGCAGTTGAGCGTCGTTGGCCAGCGGTTCGGCAGGACGAACGCCCGCGAGTCGTTTCAGCGCACGCTGCGCCGCCTGGCGCCAGACTTGCAGGAGGTCGCCACGCGCTATGGCTTTGACCGCCTGCTGGATGAGCGCCTGCCGGGCGCATAGTCGGGGTACGGATTCAATGTGGCTGCGGTTGCGGGGAGTGTCACAACTGTGCGGAAGCTTGTTACCTTTGCACGAGCAAGCAGGCTCGTGCCAAGCTGAAGGATAGGAGAAGAGTCTAGTGAAGGTATCCAGACAAGTGATCAGGTTCCTACTCGCTGCGCTTGGATTGGTGACGATCTGTGCGAGTGCCGGTGCAACGCCGGTCCTCGCCCAGGAGATCACCAACGAGCTGTGCCTGGCGTGCCACGCGACACCAGGGATGCAAACCACCCTTCCTTCCGGAGAGGTCCTCTACCTGACGGTGAACCCCCTGGTGTACGATTCGTCGGTCCATGGCGAGCGCGGCATGCTATGTATCCACTGCCACACAAACATCTCGGGCTATCCCCATCCCGAGCTGACCTACGCAACGCGGCGGGAGCTCAGCATCGAGCTATACCGCTCCTCGTGCGTCGACTGCCACCCTGAGCATTATAGCGCCACCCTCGACAGCGTGCACCAGGTGGCGCTGGCAGGCGGGCAGCAGGAAGCTGCCATCTGCACCGACTGTCACGGTACGCACAATATTCAAGAGCCCGACGAGCCTCGCAGCCGCAGCTCACAGATGTGCGAGCTGTGTCACGCCGATATCTTTGAGCTCTACAAGTCAAGTGTGCACGGCGCCGCGCTCCTTGGCGAGGGCAATCCCGATGTGCCGGCGTGCATCGACTGCCACCAGGTGCACAACATCACACAGGCGCACACGAGCGAATTCCACCTCTTCTCGCCCGACATCTGTGCAGAGTGTCACGCGGACGAGGGGATGATGGCCAAGTATGACATCAGCACCGACGTCTTTGACACCTACGTCAGCGACTTTCACGGCACGACGGTCTACCTCTTCCAGTCGCTCGCACCCGGTCAGGAGACGAACAAGCCGGTGTGCATCGACTGCCACGGTGTCCACGACATGCGCGCCGTCGACGATCCCGAGAGCCAGGTGATCAAGGAGAACTTGCTCGCCACCTGCCAAAAGTGCCACCCCGATGCGACGGCAAACTTTCCGACGACGTGGGTGAGCCACTACCGGCCCAGCCCGGAGCATGCGCCCCTCGTCTTTTTCGTCAGCCTCTTTTACTGGATCCTGATCCCGGCCGTCCTCGGATTCATGGTCCTGTTCGTCGCCACCGATGTGCGCAAAAAGCTCGTCGGTCGGAAGGAGCGATAACGTGACTACAGCAATGGACAGAGCAGAGCGCAAATATCTGCGTTTCCCCCTTTCGTATCGCATCGAGCACTGGGTGCTCACCATCGCCTTTTTCCTGCTGACTGTCACCGGCCTGGTGCAGTCGTTCGCATCGTGGCCCATCTCGCAGCAACTGATCGCCGCCTTTGGGGGCATCGAGACGACACGCATCATCCATCGCGTCGCAGCCGTCGTTCTGATGCTGCAGACGATCTATCACCTGGGGATTGTCGGCTACCGCATCTTTGTGTTGCGCACCAGGATGACGATGCTGCCGGGCAAAGAGGACGCCGTCGCCATCTGGGACGGCATCCGCTACAACCTCGACTTGAGCAAGAAAGAGCCGCGGCAGGGGCGCTACACGTGGCAGGAAAAGATCGAGTATTGGGCCGTCATCTGGGGCACCCTGATCATGGGCCTCACCGGGTTCATGCTCTGGAACCCCATTGCCACCACTCAAATTCTGCCCGGCGAGTTTGTGCCTGCGGCCAAGGCTGCCCACGCCAACGAGGCGCTCCTGGCCGCCCTCGCTATCCTCGTCTGGCACGTGTGGCACGCGCACCTCAAGCACTTTAACAAAGCCATCTTTACCGGCTACATGTCGGAAGAGATGATGCACGAGGAGCATCCGGAAGAGCTCGATCGGATCAAGTCCGGGACCGACAAGCGGCCGGTGGATCCCGATGCGGTAGCGCGGCGGCGGTTGATCTTTATCCCCGTGTATGGGGTGCTGGCCGTAGTCATGCTCGCCGCTGTCTACTTTTTTGTTGCGTACGAAGAGACCGCCATCGCCACGGTACCGCCGGCCGAGCAGGTATCTGTGTTCGTGCCGCTAACTCCGACGCCCATTCCACAGGTATTCCCCACCTTCACGCCGGCCCCGCGGGTACCCGTCCCGGCGGGGCAGGGTGTGGCATCGGTCTCGTGGGTGGATGACGTGGAGCCGCTGATGGCGGCCGAGTGCGTGGCGTGCCATGGGCCCGCGACCGCTTTTGGCGACCTCGCGCTGCACACCTACGAGGCGACACTGGCAGGAGGGGCGAGCGGCCCCTCCGTGGTGCCCGGCGAAGCACACACCAGCCTGCTGATCACCCGCATGCTGAGTGGCGACCATCCAGGTCAGTTCAATCAGGCCGAGCTCGACGTAATCCTGCACTGGATCGAGGCCGGCGCGCCGTTTGAGCCGGTGGCCGTGCCGATGCCGACAGACATGCCCGGTGAGTCGGCTGGGGCCTCTCCCGTGGTCGATCTCGTGCCTGTGTGGGATGGGGGTGTGGAGGTGCTAATGGAAGAAAGCTGTGTCATATGTCACAATGCAGCAGCTTCCAGCGGCGGTCTCGACGTCTCTAGCTACCAGGCGACACTCGATGGGGGGGGGACGGGGCCTGGCGTGGTGCCCGGCAACCCCGATGCCAGCCAGATCGTCCTGTGGCAAGTCGACGGCGGCCACCCCGGCCAGTTTGCCGACGAGGCGCTGCAGTTCATCATCGACTGGATTACCGAGGGCGCACCGGAGAGTTAAAGTTGTACCGCAATCCTCTGGATTGCGTCTCCTAAAATAAAAACCTGACAGGTCTCACCAGACCTGTCAGGTTTTTCCTATTGGAACGGACTGTTAGTAGGCGCGCGCCCAGTACGACCACTTTTCCGCCGGCTCGCCGCACACCACGCACATCCCACTCCCCCGATCCTGCTGGTCGAGCGGAATACAGCGGTTCGTCGCACGCGTCTCCTCTTTGATCCGCGCCTCACACGCCACGTCATCGCACCAGTACGCACGTGCCCAGCCATTGACCACGATCTCTTTTAACTCCTCGAGCGTGGCCGCGTCGTGGATGTTCGCATCCCGGAACCCTGTCGCTTCCTGTAGCATCGCCGCCTGGATCGTATCGAGCATGTCGCCCACTGCACCGGCAATGCCATCCATCGGCGCCAAGCTCTTGCCCGGCTTGCCCGGCACGTCGCGCCGCGCCAGCACCACGCTTTGCTTCTCCACGTCGCGTGGCCCGATCTCGATCCGCAGCGGCACGCCGCGCATCTCCCATTCGTTGAACTTGAAGCCTGGGGTCACTTCCTCCCTGTCGTCCACCGTTACCCGGAAGCCGGGTGTCAGCACCTTGCGCACGCGCTCCGTCGCCTCGAGCACTGCCGCCTTTTCCTCTTCCTTGCGCCAGATCGGTACGATCACGACCTGGTAGGGCGCCAGGTTGGGTGGCAGCCGCAGCCCCTGGTCGTCGCCGTGCACCATAATGATCGCCCCGACCATGCGCGTGCTTAGCCCCCAGCTCGTCGTCCAGCAGTGTTGCAGCTCGTTGTTCCTGTCGAGGTACTGGATGTCGAACGCCCGGCTAAAGTTCTGCCCAAAGTAGTGGCTGGTGCCTGCCTGCAGCGCCCACTTGTTGCCCAT
>JAFGIA010000366.1 GCA_016929795.1 Anaerolineae bacterium | reverse complement strand
GCCGGCGATCTGGTCACCCGCCCCTTCGACCTGTCAGAACTGCTCAGGCGGATCGATCATTTATTGAAACCGGTGGAAATCCCTACCGCAACGCTGACAGAGCGACAGCACGAAATCTTGACCTTAATTGCCCGTGGCATCCCAGATCAGGAGATCGCGCGGTTGCTCGACGTGTCCGTACAAACAATCAGGTGGCACATAAAAGGCGCTTCGCGGCGCCTGGAAGCCAAAAACAGGAATCATCTCATCGCCATCGCCGTCAGCCGGGGCTTGGTCAAGCTGGACTGAAAAACTGCGCAATCGGGGCTCCTCTTGTGCCCCAGCTATTCCTCCAATTCACGGTACAGGAAAGAGAGGCCGGGCTCCTGGGCCGTGTCGGCCATCATCTGCTTCAAGGCAGGACGGATGTTGGCCTTGTAATACTCCATGGCGGCGTCTTCGGTGGGGAACACTTGAGGATGGCGCCACTCTTCGGGCTCGCCCTGACACGCAATGTTGTCCCAGGTGTGGACGATGACGACAAAGCCCCCCATCTGCGGATCAAAGAGCACGCCCCCTTTCATCCGCAGGCCGGGCCTGGGACCTCTCGGTCGAGAGGATCCCTTGCTTCTTTTCCTATTCCTTCTCTTGGGGCTCATCCTATCTCCTGCAAACCTTTTCCAGGTTCAGCGCCCGGTTGCGCTCCTGCACCCCGGTGGCTCAAGGACATTATAACCGCAAGCGGCCGGAACCAAAAATCCCGCGCTCCGCCGAGATCCGGATCGGCCAATCGCTCCCGTTGTAACAGGAACAGTCAACTTGGCACGGTAACGACCTGGTGGTATAATGAGGCCGGCAGAAAAATGCCTCGCGCGGCTGACCCCCGCCGAGGCTTCGGCCAAGGTGCACCGGGCGCACCCCAGCACAGACAGTATATCACAACCAGGCCACCCGGCGCAAACCGGCGTGGCCTTTCGTTCACAGGGAGGAGTCCATGGCCGACAAACCGCACCTACCCTCGGAGCTGATCGAGCGCCTGAATCACCGCGACTGCGTGCTGTTCGTCGGCGATGCGCTGGATGAAGCAGGCTCGCAGAGCGCCAGACTCGCCTCGGCATTGGTGGATGCCTGCGGCGCGTATTGTGGATTGTGCAAGGGGCTGGCAGTGACCGACGGCAAGGCCCCGCGCTGCCTGTGCCCAGACACCTGCGAGGTACCCTTGACCAAGGCGGCACAGCTATACGATGGCGAGTTCGGCCGGCACCGCCTGCTGGATCAGGTGCAGCGTTTTGTTGAGAAGCACTATCCCACACACCCGGTGCAGCCGGTCTATCGCGCGCTGGCCGAGCTGCCGGTGCAGGTGATGGTCACGACCGCCTACGACGACCGGCTAGAATCCGCCTTGCAGCAGGCGGGCCGGCGCTACAACTCGGTCGTGCGCGACACCGACCTGCCCTTTGGCGACGACGAGCACGTGCAGCTCATCCGCCTGCACGGGACGATCGGCCAGCGCGACAGGCTGGTGCTGACCGAAGACGACGCGGTGGACCTGTTCGGCCGCCTGTCGCCCGTGCTGAAGGTGATCCTGCAGGGTTATTTCGCCCAAAAGACGCTGCTCTTTGTCGGCTATGGGCTCCACGACCGGCACTTTTTGGACCTGTACCGCGAGATCACCGGCCCCATCGCCCGCTACCAGCGCCGCGCCTACGCCGTCCAGCCCCGGCCCGACCCCCTGCTCGTGAAGCGCTGGCAGGACAAGGTCGAGCTGATCGACGCCGCTCCTCTCTCCTTCTTGATCCAATTGAAGCAGTCGATCCGCCTGCACGTGGTCGAGAAGGAGCGCGAGGCACTGCCGCCCGAGCCGTACAAGTTTCTCGACTATTACGAGCGCGACGACGCCGCGATCTTTTTCGGGCGCGATCTGGAGGCCGAGCTGCTGCAGAGCACCGTCCTGGCCCACAAGCTGACCGTGTTCTACGGCCGCAGCGGCACGGGCAAGACGTCGCTGCTGCTGGCGCGCGTGCTGCCGGCGCTGGAGGCACAGGACTACCGGGTGGCCTACGCGCGCATGTTGGGCGAGCCGGCGAGCGAGGTCAAGGCCGCTGTGCGCGGGCTGGAGGGAGCCGGGCAGTTGTCATACCGCGACCGAGGCCGTCGCCTGGTCGACGTGCTGGCCGAGGCGCTTCCGCCGGCAGGGCGGCTGGTGGTCGTGCTCGACCAGTTCGAAGAGTTTTTCGTGCGCCAGGGGGAGGCGGTGCGGACCGCCTTTGCCCGGGAGATGGCGGACTGCCTGGGGAGGCCCTCACCCTCACCCCCGGCCCCTCTCCCAGAGGGCGAGGGGAGGCGTCTGGACGTACGCTTTGTGCTGAGCTTGCGGGATGATTACCTGGGGGCGCTGGACGAGATGAGCGAGGTTCTGCCCCAGGACGTCTTTCGCCACCGCTTCCGGTTGGAGAACCTGACGCGGGAGAAGGCGCTGCTGGCCATCCTGAAACCGGCCGAGGCGTTCGGGCTGAGGGTGGAAGAGGCGCTGCGCGAGCGGCTGATCGCTGACCTCGAGGACCAGGGGCTGGAGCCGGCCAACCTGCAGATCGTGCTCTACCGGCTCTACCGCGACGCGGTGGAACAGGGGATGTGGGACGAGCGGGACAAGCAGGGGGCGGGACTGACGCTGGCGCGGTACGGGGCGCTGGGCGGTACGCGCGAGATCCTGGCCGGCTACCTGGACGAGGTGCTGGCCGACCTGCCCGACGCGGCGCAGCAGCAGGCGGCGCGGGCGGTGCTGAAGAGCATGGTGACGGCACAGCAGACCAAGGCGGCGGTGAGCGGGCAAGAGATCGCGCGCGGCGACCTGGTGGCGCGGGTGGGGCTGGGCGAGGCGGAGCTGGATCGGCTGCTGGCCTATCTACGGGGCCGGCGCGTGGTGCGCAAGTTCGGCGAGGAGGCGGCGGAGGGCGGGCGCTACGAGCTGGCGCACGAGGTGATGGTGGAGAAGGTGTGGGCGTGGGTGAGCGACGAGGAGCTGCGGGTCCTGGATATCAGAGATATGCTGCGCCGGGCGATGGGCGACTGGGGAAAGTTTGGGCACCTGTTGGAACGGGGTAAACTGGAACTGGTACAGTCGTGCTGTGAGCAGTTGGCGCTGGATGATGACGAAATCGAGCTCCTCTTCCGCTCGGCGCTGGCGGCAGGGGCAGAGGTGCCCTACTGGCGCGACCGGGCGCCGGCCGTCGTGGGCAAAGTGGAAGAGGAATTGCTGGCGGGGCTGGAGGCCGGCGACCCCAAACAGGCCGAGCGCGCTGTTTCTGGTTGGGTGAACCTGGCCTCTCCAGCAGTGGTTCGCAGACTGACCGGTGTGGTGGAGGCCGATTTCGGCAACGCGCCGGTCATCTGGGTAGATCACCTGGGCAAGCGATGCGAGGTTCGGCGCACGATCCTGAATCTGGCCACCCCGCGCCAGCGGCGGGCGGTGGCGGCCCTGGGAGGCATGGCCCTGCCCGAGGCGATGGAGGTGCTGGCGCGTTGGACGCCGCCGGGCATGGTGCTGGTGCCGGCCGGGCCGTTTACCATGGGTAGCACGGAAAGCAGTGACCAAGGCTCGGTACACGAGGTATGGCTGGACGCCTTCTGGATCGACCGCTACCCGGTGACGGTGGCCCAGTGGGCCGCGTTCCTGGCCGGCGGTGGATGGGAATCGCGGGCGCTGTGGACCGAGGCCGGCTGGCAGTGGCGGCAGAGGGAACAACCCGAACGGGGCGACGCGCGCCAGCATGACCATCCGATGGTCGAGATCTGCTGGTACGAGTCGCTGGCCTGCGCGCGCTGGGCGGGCAAGATGCTCTTGAGCGAGGCGCAGTGGGAGAAAGCGGCGCGCGGGACGGACGCCCGCCGCTACCCGTGGGGCGACGAGTTCGACAAGAAGAAGTGCAACACGAAGGAGTCGGACAGCAGGGGCACGACGCCGGTGGGCAAGTACTCGCCTCAAGGCGACAGCCCCTACGGCTGCGCCGACATGGCCGGCAACGTGCAGGAGTGGTGCTGCAACTTGTACGTGCCCTACCCGTACAGGGCCGGGGATGGCCGGGAGGTCCTGGAAGGGACTGGCAACCGCGTGCTGCGGGGCGGCTCGTGGTTCAGCGGTACCGTTGGGGCGCGCTCCGCCTACCGCGACGTCAACTTGCCGTACTATCGCCGCACTTACGATGGGGTGCGGTTGGGGTGGTCGTCCACGTCTTCTCTCTAGTTCTGGTTCCTGGCGTGCTGGCTTCTGTGTTCGGGCTGCTGACTTCTGAGGGGGGTCTGGGGGGAGCGAATCACTGAGGCACTGACGTGAGTGAGGGCACTGATCAGTGTCCTCATTACCCCTCAGTGCCTCAGTGATACAAAGCGGGTGGTGCGTTGAATCACTGAAACACTGAAGGGGATGAACGCACTGAGCGCCCGGTATATGGGATCGTAAACAAGTGGAGGCAGAGTTGATGACCGAACTATCTTTCAAACGTGGCATCGGGCTCCTGGGTATCGCGGCATTGCTGCTCCTGCTGCTGATCGCTTGTGGGGAGCCGACTCCCACGGCTGCCCCTATCCCCATCGTCACGTCCGTGCCGGATCTCACCGTGTGCGCCGCCGGCTGCGACTATGCCACGCTTCAGGCCGCCATCGATGCCCCGGATACCGCTCCGCTGGCCCTGATCGCCTTGCTGGATCCGGTGCACATCGAGGCGGGCATCCACGTTCACAAAAGCCTCACCATCCAGGGTCAGGCGCCGGGCGCGGTGCAGACCATCGTGCAGGCCCATGCCCAACCCGAGACGGCCACCGAGCGCGTGTTCACCATTCCCGCCGGCGTCACTGTCACCCTGCGGGCACTCACCATCCGTCACGGAAACCCGCACACCAGGCCCGAGTCGGGGGGCGGGATCCTCAACGAAGGCACGCTGCGCCTGGAGGAGTGTGTTATCACAGCCAACAGTGCCAGTGCCGGCGGCGGTATCCACACGACTGGCGATCTCACTCTGATCAACAGCACGGTCAGCCACAACAGTGCGCGGGGCGGGCACGACCGGGAATACGAGTGCGACACCGGAGGGGGCATCAAGAGCCTGATAGGCACGACCACCCTGATCGGCAGCACTGTGAGCGACAACCAGGCGACAGGGCGTGGGGGCGGCCTGCACATCGCGTGCCAGGCGACCCTGGTCCTGGTGAACAGCACGATCAGCGGCAACAGGACAAACCAGGACGGTGGTGGGGTCTTTCTCAACGGCGTGGGTGATTTCACCCAGGCCACGATTAGCAGCAACGTCGCCAAGAGCGGCGGCGGCATCTATGTCCTCAAGCGCGAGCCGCGCAATCCGGTGATCCGCGGGCGATTGAGCTATACCAACACGCTCATCGCCGGCAATGTGGCGCAAAGAGAATCGTACCCCGTGGCGGATTGCCACCTGGGCGATGCTGCGACGATTGGTGCAAACCAGAACAACTGGGTTGGAGATGGAAGCTGCGATGCGGCCTATCGCGGTGATCCGGAATTGTTGCCCCTCGGCGACAATGGAGGCGCAACGCAGACGCACGCCTTATCAGCCCGGAGCCCGGCTCAAGATCTCCTGCCGGCCGACGCCTGTCCCCTCGCCACCGACCAGCGGGGCTTGCCCCGCAGCGCGCCTTGTGATATCGGCGCCTTTGAGGTCCAGCCAGAGTAGCCCGACTTTTTGTTTTTGCCGTCCATTTTTGTCATAGCTCGTGCCGGACAGCGGTGTGTGTGATTTGGAAAGCCGGAGGCGCTATCGCGCCGGGGTGCGCGGCGACGGAAACTGAACCGTCGTACACTCAATCTCACACACGGATCTCTGTGGGCTGTGCGGCGTCTTGCCCAACGACCACCTGGACAACAAACTGCCCGGCACCGGCGACGCGGATGGTTGCCTGGCCGAACCCGCGTACCGTCTCGGCAGTGCCTCCCACGGGAGGCGGCACCCGCATCTCCCACTTGATCGTTTGCGCACTCGTGTTGACGAAATAGATCGCCACGAGGGGAAAAATGTCGCACAACCGGGTATTGACTTTCGTCCAGGGTTTGGCTATAATTGAAATGCAGCGATAGACATCATTCCACGACAATGCAAGCATTTGGCCAACCACCGAGGCGGCAGGTGTGCCCTGGTTGCAAGCATAGCAGCATAACGCCCGTCCACCCTGAGGGTGGGGC
>JAFGIA010000365.1 GCA_016929795.1 Anaerolineae bacterium | reverse complement strand
TGGGCCTATGTTGACCTGGCACTCACCTTCTACAGCTTTGGCGCCCTCTATGCGCTCCTGACCTGGCACCATTCGTCGGCCTCTGCCACATCCCTTCGTTCTGAACCGGGGGTTGGATGGCTTCTGCTCGCCGGTGCGTTCGCCGGTGCCTCACTGTCCATCAAGTATAGCGGGATATCCACACTTCTGGTATTGGGTACACTTCTCCTCTTCTGGTTGTTGCGCCGCAGGTTAACCGTGCACCGCTTCCTGGCCGGTAGTGTGGTCGTGGTTGCCGTGGCTCTGGCTGTTGGCGGCGCGTGGTATGTGAAAAACGCACTTGCATCCGCTAACCCTGTGTATCCCCTCATCTGGGGCGGGCGTGAGTGGAACGACATATCTGCACGCTGGTTGTCGATAATGGGAGAGAACAGATCGCTCCTCGACCTGTTGCTCGTGCCATGGACGCTCATCGTCCTTGGCACGCAGGGTACCGTCATGTACGATGCCACCTTCTCCCCACTCTTTCTCGTGTTGGTGCCGCTCCTGCTGCTCGTGCCACACCGCGAACGCGAGGTCGTTGGACTCTGTGTCGGTGCTCTCGTCGGTTACCTCTTTTGGCTCGTGAGCGGCTCCATATCCCACGGACAATCCGTCCTGTACGGGCGTCTCGTCCTCCCCGTCTTTGCTCCCTTGAGCCTCCTGGGGGCCTATGCGCTCCATCGGATGGACGTCTGGGACCTGCCCGTATTGTCGCCGCAGCGCCTTCTCAAAGTAGTCGTCACCCTTACGCTGTTCATAACGCTGGCCAGCTCGGCGTTGCTCACGATCGCGATTGACCCCTTGCCCTATCTCGTCGGTCTGCAGGACCGCGACAGCTACCTCGACCAGCATGTTTCGCAGCACTTTAACCAGGCCATTCGCTATCTGAACGACAACCTCGACGACAGAGACAGAGTTCTCTTTTTATGGGAGCCCCGCAGCTACCGCGTCGATGTGCCCGCGGAGCCTGATGTGCTGCTCGACAACTTTTCCCAGCGCTTCGCCCGTTATGGATCGAGTGAGGTCCTAATGGCAGGCCTCCGGGCGGAGGGCTTTACCCACCTCCTGGTGAACCACTATGTCTATCCATGGATCGTCACCGACTTTCCGATCACGCCCGCCGAGCGCGAGGCGTGGGAAGAGTTTCAGGCGCAATACCTGACAGACGAGATCCTGGTTCACGCAGAGGAGGACTATTTCGGGATTTATCGGCTGCCGCCTGCTGCTGGACCGTGAGCACACATTGCCTGTGCCGTACTCTGCTCTATTCCAGCAAGGTAGAAGAGTCCCGAGCATGCTCGGGGGTGTGTGGCGCCGCGACTTTTTGCCAGAGTCCCGAGCATGCTCGGGCATTCGGAATGGGCGGTCACCCTGTGCAAAAGGATGTTGGGAACCGAAAGGAGTGGGAGCACGCCATGAGCGACAACAGCCCAACCGGCGCCATGCGCCAATCGGGGCCTGTCGCCGGCGTGCGCTGCGAGAACGTCGAGACGCGGCAGAACATCCATCTCGACGTTTACGTTGCCGCCCTGCTGCTGCTCGTCGCGCTCGCCGTGCGCTGGGCCTTTTGCCGGGCAGTGGGCTTTCCACCACTCGATGACCCGGCGTTCTACCTCGTCACGGCGAAAAACGTGGTGTCGGGCCGGGGGCTCGTCGTCGACGCCTTGTGGAGCTATCACACCCTCTTTCCCTTGGTCACCCACCCAAGCCACGAGCACTGGATGCCGGTGGCGACCTGGGTCAACGCTGCCGCCTTTGTCGTCGAACGCCTGTTTGCCGGCGAGCTGCGTGCCAGCCTGGATGCCGCCCAGGTGCCTGGTGCCATCCTGGGCGCGCTGCTCGCGCCGCTCACCTACCTGGTTGGCCGCCGCCACCTGCCGGGCAGAAGCGCCTGCCGCTGGCTGGCCGCGAGTGCGGCACTCCTCGTCGGCCTGAATGCAACCCTCGCCTATCAGAATGCCAGCGCCGACAGCGGGGCGCCATTCGCCTTGCTGGCGGCCGCGGCGATCGTGGTGGCCGCCCCCCCGCTGACCCACCCACGCGCACTCGCGACAGGCATGCTCATCGCCCTCGCCTACCTGGCCCGCTCTGACGGGCTTTTGCTCCTGGCGGCAGTTGGGCTGCTGTGGCTGGTGCCTCTTTTCCGCCGCGCCGTCTCGTTGCAGGCGCCTGGCGCGCGCCCACGTCCTGCCCACCTTCTTCTGCTGCTCGCCGGGTTCGGCCTCGTCGTCGCCCCCTGGTTGGTGCGCAACACCCTCGTCTTTGGCACCCCCCTGCCCGGTTCGCTCGTCAGCCAGGCGTGGCTCGGCGATTATGCCGAAACCTTTAACTACCGGGCACATCCCACACTGAACACGTTACTGGCGCAGGGGTTGGACTCCCTCCTGCTCCACCGCTGGCAGGCGCTCGCCAACAATGGTCGCGTGTTCCTGCTCAACACCTTTGCCTGGGGCCTGCTGGCGCTGCCCGGGCTGTGGCTGCTGCGCCGCCGCGCCGCCTTTGCGCTGCCCGCCGTTTATGGCCTGCTCCTCTTTTTCGTCACCGCCCTCCTCTTTCCCATCTCGGCCACGTGGGGCACCTTCTACCACTCATTCGGCGCCCTCCTGCCCTTCCTGGCCCTCGCCGCGGCGCACGCGCTCTGGCAGGCCACAGGCGCCCTGGGCCGGGCCGGGGGCAGGCTGCGCGAGGTCACCGTGGGCGCGATCGTCGCCGGGCTGCTGATCCTGGCTGGCGCCCAGGTGTTCCTCTCCATCCCTGCCGTCGGGCAACGTCACGACACAGAAAAAGCCCAGTTCCAGGCCATCGCGCGCTGGCTCGACGACCATGCCGCCCCGGGTGACGTGATCATGACCAGCCAACCCTACACCCTGAACCTGGTGAGCGGTCATTCCGCCATCGTGCTCCCCGCCGCCGAGCCGCCCGACGCCGCGTGGGCTGCGGCGCAGCGCTACCACGCCCGTTACCTGGTCATCACCCAGCCCTTTGGCCTCTATCCAGAGGTTCTCCACCACCAGCCCGACCCGCGATTCCGCCTGGTGGCGACGCTGCCTGCGACCGAAATCTACGAGATCGACGATGCGCGCTAGGCCTATCTGGAGCACGTGGCTACCGATCCTGGCCCTCGCGCTCCTCGTGCGTCTGCTCACAGCCTGGCTGCTGCGCCAGCCTGGCTACACCGATGCCTACTACTATGCCACCGGCGCCCGGCAGTTGGCACTCGGGCATGGCCTCGTCGAGCCCTTTGTCTGGAACTATCTCGATCCGCCGCAGGACGTGGTGCACCCCGGATTCCTCTACTGGATGCCGCTGGCCTCGATCCTGGGCTGGCTGGGAACCACCATGCTGGGCAACTCGTTCCGGGCCATGCAGGCGCCCTTTGTCCTGATCTCGGCGCTGCTCCCCCTGGTGGCCTACCGCCTCGTCCTCGACCTCGACCTGGACACGTCGCCCGGCGCGCAGCGTGCGCGCCGGCACTACGCCCTGCTCGCCGCCTTGCTGGCAGTCGTGCCGGGGTTCTACACCCACGTGCTGGTGCTGCCCGACAGTTTCGCGCCCTTTGCCCTCGCCGGCAGCATCTGCCTGTGGGCCGCCGGCCGCGGCCTGCAAGCCGCAGAGCACGGCCCGCGGCCGGGGGCCTCCGCCTGGTTCGCGCTGGCGGGCCTGGCCGCGGGATTCGCTCACCTCTCCCGCGCCGACGGGTTGCTGCTGCTGGCCGTCGCCCTCCTGGCTGCACTCCTGCGGCCATCCAGGAAGCCTGACCCGGGCAACCGCCTCCGGTCACTTGCCCTTTGCCTCCTGGGCTACCTGGCCGTTATGTCACCCTGGTTCGTACGCAACTGGCTGGTATCAGGCTCTCCCCTGCCTGGTGGCGGCCTGCAGACCCTCTTTTTGACGACGTACGACGACATGTTTGCCTACGGCCGGCCGCTAACCCTCGACAGCTACCTGGCATGGGGCTGGGACGAGATCGCGCGCTCCAAGCTGCTGGCGCTCGGGCAGAACAGCGTGCGGCTGTGGGTCGAGAATTTTATGATCGTGCTCCTGCCCTTCTCGGCCCTCGGCCTGTGGCG
>JAFGIA010000054.1 GCA_016929795.1 Anaerolineae bacterium | reverse complement strand
TGACTTGATCCCGATGCCTACAACTCGGCCATCGCCTCCACTGCAGGCAGAAAAAGGTGCTCGTACAGCGCGTCGTGCTCGTCAACTGGTGAGATCAGGAACACAAAGTATGCCTTTTCGCCATCCTGTGCCAGCGCCAGGTCGGCAGGGAATCCCTGGATGTCGAACGCATAAAAGTCCCACGTCATGGGCCCGATCTCGGCGTGGGCTGCCGGTTCCAGTCCTGGCTCCAGCCCCAACTCATCTGCGAGATGGTCGAACATCTCCTCGACGGTGCCCGGCTGGGCTTCCAACACAAAGTAGGCGGGATCGGTCGCCGCGCTGGCGCGGACCAGGTTCGCGGGTGCGCGCGCCTGCCAGCCGGTGGGAACCAGGCCTCGGAAGCCACGCTCCTCGTCGACGAACGGTTCGAGCGTGATCTCGGCCACGGGCAGGCGAAACACCAGCCCTGCCGCGCTTTCGAGGCAGCTGGCATCGGGCGCCTGTGAGGGGTCGTCAAGGAAAGCGAGCATCATCGTGTGGGCGCACGCGCTGCTGCCGAGGACGCTGTGGCCGGTACCCGGGACTGTGTAGGCGTAGGCATGGGTCAGCTTTTCCGCGGCCACGTCGGATAGCTGCGGCGGGACCGTCGGGTCGAACTCGCCGCCCAGGAGCAGCGTGGGCACGTCGCCGGCGACGGGCTCGGTCACCCAGTCGCCCAGGTGCTCGACACCCCACACCTGGCATGGCTGCAGCATCACCTCGTCGATCAGATCTTCCACCACCCGGGCGACCGGCGGGTAGAGCCCGTCCGTATCGGCCATGTCGTCGACAGTGAAATCGGCCAGTTCGGTGCATATCACCGATGTGTACATGCCATCGGCGAGCCCGGGCTGGAAGGCGAACTGTGACTCGACGAGCGCCAGCAGGGCAAAGTCGCCCTCGGCCATGGCATAGATGGCGCCAGGCAGATCGGGCAGGATCGCCGTGACGTATAGGAGATCTCGCACATAGGCTACGAGCCTGTCCCCTGTCAGCAATAGATCCACGACCTCGCCAGTTCCGGGGTTCTGAAGCTGCACCGTCGTTGGCTCGACGTTGAGGCGGTCGACCAGTTCGAAAAAG
This sequence comes from Anaerolineae bacterium, assembly GCA_016929795.1. Next base: position 4,404 of record JAFGIA010000054.1, on the reverse strand, counting down.
GCAGCCTCGAGTTCGGGATAGGTCTCGTCGCACGCCGGGTCCTGGCGGCAGGCGGAGAAGAGCAGTCGCAGCGCCGCGTCGGTGGCGTGGGCTTTGTACAGCATGTTCGGCTCGTGGTGCAGCGGCGAGACGGCGTCGAGGATGGCGCTGCGCACACGCTCTGGATAGTCGCGCATCACGTGCTGGGCAAGCAACGAGCCATACGAGCCACCATACAGGTTGACCTGATCGTAGCCGAGCGCATCGACCACGGCGATGACGTCGGCTGCATTCTCCACGCTGTTGTACGCCTCGAGATCCACCCCTGCGGCCGTGAGGCGTTCCCGGCACGCGGTCCATGCCGCGAGAAGGCGCGCTTCCTCATCCTGGTCGTCTGGATTCTCATCCAGCAGATCCAGCTTGAGCGCAGACACCTCTTCGCACGATAGAAACGGCGTCGAGTAGCGCGTGCCGCGCTGTTCGATCAACACAATGTCCCGCTCTGCCCGCCAGGCCTCCATGCCGGGCACGGCGAGAATCTGCACAAAGCTGGCGAGCGCAGACTGCCCCGGTCCGCCCGCGAGCATCACGAGCGGGTCGGGAGCAGGCGGGTCGGCGTCGCTGTGGATCACGGCTACCGCCACCCGCAGCGTGGGCGTACTAGATTGTTGCCCGCCACGTGTTTCGGGCACGGCCACGTACCCACACGTGATGTGCTTGCCCTCGACTGTGCCGGGCGGCAGGTCCATCGGACAGGGCGCTTCTTCGAAGGCAGGCGCGGGCTCGGTGGCTGCCGGCAGTTGCCCGGCCGGCTCCGGGGATGGTGCGGTAGCTGCTGGCGCTGCTGCCTGCGGCGCGGCGAGGGTGGACGTGGGCTCGGACGCAGGTTCCACCGCCCCGTTACACGCTGCCGTCGACAAGATGATAACCAGTAGGATCACTGCAGTCAAGATTCTCGATTGCATTTTCGACTTCCTTTCTGTTCGTCGTCCAGACGCTGCACACTCAACAAGGGCAACCCCAGATCCCGGATCTTGTGCAACATGCCGTGTAGTGCGCCCTGGTCGGCGACAGTGCCCATCAGCCGGGTCTCGGACTCGTCGACCGCCGTGATCGCAAAGCCGTCAAACCAGTCGGACCACTTCCGATCCAGGTTCCCCTGCACGCGGATCTCGTATACTTGCTCATCTGCTTGCGGCATGTCGCTCATCGTGCGCACCTGCTCCTATTCTGGCGACAGTATACCGAAAGGCCATGTGATCTGTCATCCCCATTTGTGGTGATCAGGGGTGGTGATCCGGAGAAAAAAAGCAACCCCACGAGGATGGGGTTGGGTGGCCGGGCCGGAAAGCCGGAGGGTTGTGTGCGCGTCAGTCCAGCAGACCGAGCTCCGTGGCACGCGCGACCGCCTCCATCCGGCTGTGCGCATCGAGCTTGTCATAGATGTGCTTGATGTGCGACCGCACGGTGTTCACCGACAGCACGAGCACATCTGCCATCTCGGCGTGGGACAGGTGCGTGGTGAGCAGGCGCAGCACTTCTGTCTCGCGCGGGCTCAATGGCTCGACGAGAGGAGGAAGTGCAGCTTGCAATGCAGCCGGTGCAAGTTCTCCTTCCAGCGCGTCCAGGAGCCTCCTTGCATAGTCCGCGGCAACGCGATCCACGACTGCGCGGCGCAGCAGGTGGCCCATCGGCGCGCCCTCGTCGAGAAACACGCGCACGTACCCTTCCGGTTCGCCGAGGTCGAGTGCCCGGGCCAGTGCAGCCAGGGCCTCTTTGTTCTTTGTCTGTGCCTGGAGCGCCATCGCCTGCAGCACCAGGATTTCGAGGGCATGACCACCGGCACCCGCCAACTCGACCACGGATAGCAAGCGTCCCAGCAATGCCAGGCCCTGATCCACCTGTCCGCCTTCGATCAGGCTGCGCGCCAGCATGCGGTACGCGAGTTCGTGCTGAAAACTCGGTTCATCCCCGGCGCTCAACGCACTCGTCCTGGCCCATTTCTCAATCGACTGTCTGGAACCGTCCCCTGTCCGCCACCCTGCCAGTTTCATACGAATCGTCTGAGCCTGCGCATAGGCAACGAACCAGGGCGAGGTGTCTCTTGCTACATCCATTGCCGCGTGCACTGCCTGACGCGCTCCGGCCACGTCCCCGGCTGCTTGCAGCGCGCGTGCCAGGTGGAGATTCGCTTCGAGCAAAGCGTCCGCCTGTTGCCACTGCTTGCACAGCGCGAGCCCCTCGCGGGCGTGATGTACGGCTGCCTCCAGGTCGTTCCATTCGAGCAACACGCCACTCAGCCGGGTCAGCACGTATCCTGTCGCCGGCAGACGCCGCCCGCTGTGCCGGGCATAGTCCTCCGCGCGCGCCAACGCCTGCCGGTAGGTCGCGGCTGCGCCGTGCAGCCGCCCCTGCTGCGCGCGCAGCACGCCCAGCTCGCCGAGGGCCAGGATCGCCACGTGGCTGTCCCCGGCTGCCTGGCTGATCGACGCGGCCTCGTCGAGTGCTTGCGCAGCGAGCTGCAGTTCACCTTTCATGCGCAGCACAAAGCCCAGTTGGTACGCGGCCCAACCACGCGCCATCCTGTTTTCCCACGGCAGCCACGCCAGCGCCTCGCGCGCCAGCGCGGCAGCGCTCGCCAGCTCTCCCCGCCCGGCGACCACGTACGCGCGAATCGCTGCGAGATGGCCGACGATACTCCGTCGCTCCTCTTCATCGTACGCGCCAGGGCCTGCCACAGCCTGTTCTGCATCCTGCAGAAGTGGCTCAACCGCGTGGCCTTGCCCGGCGTACGCCAGGGGCCATGCCTGGGCGATGCTCAGCCATGGCTCCGAGCGCACCATTTCCTCCGGCAGTGCATCGAGCCAGCCCGCCATCGTCCGCAGCGCGCCGTGATCCATCATGGCCATGACACGCTGGCGCGCCATGCGCGCCACGCGCGCTCCGTCGCCTGCCGCCAGCGCGTGCCTGACCGCCTCTGAGACGAGCCCCTGCGCTTCGCACCACGCGCTCGCCCGCCGGTGCAGTACGGGCACGCGCGCTCCATGTTCCTGCGCCAGGCGGCTGCGGAGCAGGTCGGCAAAGAGGTGATGGTAGCGGTACCAGCGCCGCTCGCCGTCGAGAGGGACGAGAAACAGGTTTGCGTGCTCCAACCGTTCCAGGATGGCCTGGCTATCCCCACTTGCCTGAACGGTATCCCCGGATCCCCTGCCCGTTTCCATTGAGCTCTGGGGCAATTGGGATGCGCCGAACCGCACGGCATCGCACAGCGGAGCCGTCAGCCGCTCGAGAATAGAGGTGTGCAGCAAGAATTCGTGAATGTCTGCCGGTTGGCGATCGAGCACCTCTTCTACCAGGTAGTCGAGCACAAAGCGGTGGCTGCCGCTGAACGCGCTGACAAAGGAGCTGGCTTCTTGCCCGTGCAGTGGCGCGCCGGCTTGCAGTGCCAGTGCTGCCAATTGAAGCCCGGCGATCCAGCCTTCGGTACGGGCGCCCAGCGCGGCTGCGTCCTCCGCCGGCAGGCCCAATGCCATGGTCTCGTTGAGAAAGGTGAATGCCTCCGCAGGCGTGAAGCGCAGATCGTGGGTGCGCAGTTCGACGATCTGCCCACGTGCCCGCCACCGCGCCAGAGGCCAGGGCGGATCGGCCCGGCTGCAGACAACCAGGTGCGTCTGTGGTGGCAAACGTTCCACGAAAAAGGTGAGCTGCTCGTGGATCTGTGGGTTGGTGATGACGTGCAGGTCGTCGAGCACGAGTACGATTGGGCCGGAATGTGCGGCCAGATCGTTCGTCAGTTCGCCGAGCAGCTTTGCGTCCGGGTCGATGTGGGGAACCTCGATCGCTTCCAGGGCGCCGCTCCCGATGCTCTCGTCGAGGGTCTGCAAGGCGGCGATGACATAGGCCCAGAATTGTGGCGCGTTGTTGTCGTGCTCGTCGAGCGATAGCCACGATATATGTGACTTCCATTGGGCAGCGCATTCGCTCAACAGCGTGGTTTTCCCAAAGCCGGCAGGGGCAGAGATGAGCGTCAGCCTATGATTCAGCGCGGCCTGCAGGCGCTCGAGCAGGCGTGCGCGTGATACAAGCCCTTCACGCGCGCGTGGGATATATAGTTTGGTCCTGAACAGTGTCACGGCCATCCGATCTCGCATCCGATCCCGTGGACACCAACTGGCGCCCGAACATGCTCCTCTCACAAGCCTCAGTTTCCGTGCCCGGGCCACGACCTGTTCGCGGCTGTGCACGCCGAGCTGGCCCTCGATGCTGCTCGTCTGCGACTTGTTCCGCCAGCCTGCGGTCGTGCCATTGTACCACACTGTCGTCACGTTGGCAATGGCTCTGGGCCAACGGTCACGGCTTGCAAGGTCGGAAAGAAACCGGTTTTTCGGCACGGCCCAAGAGCCTGCTTCGCGGCAAGGCTCGGCC